>NZ_JACJLQ010000060.1 GCF_016902295.1 Bacteroides caecigallinarum
CGATATTACAGTGGTAATGAAAGAGGTAGAGAAATTTGATACCTTGGAACTTGCCATATCTTTGGGTGTTACAAAAGATTTTCTGGTTAAAAGATTTCGTGATATAAGGGACAGGCGCCTTAACCCCGGTTATTCAAGATATACTCATCAGGTTTTGCTCACTCAGCTTTCGTCCGAAGATTGTGCTGTTTTTCGTGAGAAACTGTTTAACTTTCCGGGATTTTATATCCAGGCAAGAACAGTCAGACAGTATGGATATGATTGTGGCGCACATATATTGGGGGATATCGCTGAGGTGTCTAAGGGCGAAATAGAGGATGATTCTTATTATAAGCGTGGCGATTTTATAGGAAAGCTTGGTGTGGAACGTTCATACGAGAAACAGCTTAGAGGAGAAAAGGGAGTGGAAATCTTGCTTCGGGACGCTCATGGCAGAATTCAGGGCAATTACATGAACGGTGCTTTCGACAAGGCGCCTGTAGCAGGAAAGAATTTGAAGCTGAGTCTTGACATAGAGTTGCAGGCTTTGGGTGAAAGACTTCTGGAAGGAAAAATCGGAAGTATTGTAGCCATAGAGCCTTCTACTGGAGAGGTTTTGTGTCTGGTTTCTTCTCCTTCGTATAATCCTCACCTGATGGCCGGAAGACATAGAGGAGAAAATCATCTTAAATTGTCGGAAGACCCCTGGAAACCGTTGCTTAACCGTGCTATTATGGGTACATATCCTCCTGGATCTACTTTTAAGACTTCACAGGCCCTTACATTTCTTCAAGAGGGTATAATCAATACGGAAACACTTTACCCATGCTCGCATGGCTTTAGTTTCAGAGGTCTGCATGTCGGCTGTCACTCACATGGCTCTCCTTTGTCTGTTATTCCGGCTTTGGCCACTTCGTGTAATGCTTTTTTTTGTTGGGGACTGTATTATATGATAGGTTCACGCAGCAAGTATGGCTCTGTTCAGAATGCCATGAATACCTGGCGTGACTATATGGTTTCAATGGGTTTCGGTTATCCTTTGGGTATTGATTTGCCTGGTGAGAAACGTGGAATGATACCTAATGCCGCATTCTATGATAAGGCTTACCGTGGCTCATGGAACGGACTTACCATTATAAGTATCTCAATAGGGCAGGGTGAAGTTACACTTACTCCGCTGCAGATAGCCAATCTTGGGGCTACAATTGCCAACAGAGGATATTATATAACTCCACATGTGGTTAAGAAAGTGGAAGACCAGGAGTTGGAGCAACAATATACGGAGAAACATTATACAAAAGTGGATCGCTCGCATTACGAAGAAGTTGTTCAGGGAATGCGTGCTGCAGTGCTTGGAGGTACCTGTAGGGGGGCCAATCTTCCGGATATTGAGGTTTGCGGCAAGACTGGTACTGCACAGAATAAAGGTAAAGACCACTCTGCGTTTATGGGGTTTGCTCCTATGAACAATCCTAAGATTGCCATTGCTGTTTACGTAGAGAACGGTGGCTTTGGTGCAGTTTATGGAGTACCTATAGGTAAACTTATGATGGAGAAATATCTGAAAGGCGAATTGTCGCCACAAAGTCAGTTACAGGCTGATGAGATACAGAAACGGAGAATCAATTATGGCTTACAAGAAAGATAGTATATTTAAGAATGTTGACTGGTGGACGATACTTCTGTATCTTCTATTAATCATTGGCGGGTGGTTCAGCATCTGTGGAGCAAGTTATGATTACGGAGAACCGAATTTCTTCGATTTTGGTTTGCGCTCAGGTAAGCAGCTTGTGTGGATAGCATGTTCTTTAGGGCTTGCTTCCGTTATATTGGCTTTGGACCATCGCATTTTTGATACATACGCTTATCTGATATTTGGCATTCTGCTTTTGTTGCTTTTTGCAACTATCTTTAATCCTAACGAGATAAAAGGTTCCAAATCGTGGATAGTATTGGGCCCTGTAAGCATACAGCCTGCCGAATTCGCAAAATTCGGAACAGCCTTGGCGTTGGCAAAGTTTATGGGGGAATATACTTATTCTCTATCCAACAAAAGGCATCTTCTTGTAACATTGGGTATAATACTTCTACCAATGTTACTTATCATTATGCAGAAAGAAACTGGTTCGGCTTTAGTGTATCTGTCTTTTTTTCTAATGCTTTATCGTGAGGGAATGCCGGGAGCGATATTGTTTGCTGGTGTATGTGCCGTTGTATATTTTATTGTAGGAATAAGGTTTTCCGTTGAACCTATGGCCGATGAAATCACTCCGTGGGGAGAGTTCGCGGTTCTTTCTCTTATCATAATTCTTACTTCCGGACTTATTTGGGTGTATTGTAAGACAGGTAGGAAATTGGCTATGATAATTCTTGGAGTCGGTCTGTCAGGAATTATACTCGGTGTGCTGTTTTCTTTCTACGTAATACCTTTTAATATGGTGTATCTTCTGTTGGGAATGATAGGAATTCTTTTCATTACACTGATTGTATATTTTTTGCGGGAGAGGATTTACAGGTATCTGTATATTTCTTTTTTTGTGATTGGATCGACAGCTTTTCTGTTTTCAACAGACTATGTGTTTGCCAAGGTTCTTGAACCACATCAGAAAGTAAGAATTGAAGTTCTTCTTGGTATGAAGGATGATCCTTCAGGAGCGGGGTATAATGTAAATCAGAGTAAGATAGCGATTGGTTCAGGTGGACTTTTGGGTAAGGGATTTCTTAATGGTACGCAGACAAAACTCAAATACGTTCCCGAGCAAGATACCGATTTTATATTTTGTACAGTAGGCGAGGAGCAAGGTTTTTTAGGGTCATCGCTTGTTATTGTTTTATTTATGCTGCTTATATTGCGACTGATATACTTGGCCGAACGCCAGCCTACACGTTTTGCAAGGGTTTACGGATATAGCGTGATGAGTATTTTTTTGTTTCATCTCTTCATAAATGTAGGTATGGTGTTGGGATTGACTCCTGTGATAGGTATTCCGTTACCGTTCTTCAGTTATGGAGGTTCTTCATTATGGGGATTTACCATACTTCTGTTTGTCTTTCTGCGAATTGATGCTGCAAGGTATGGTAATACCAATGGTTAAGTTTATTTTTCTGTAAGCTTTATGCCTACGTCTGTTATATCTTTGACAGAAGTATCCTTCATTATATGCCAGATTTTTATTATTGAGTCATTACTGTTACTGAAATGTAGGTCCGGCCCTTTTGTTTCGTACTGATAATATCCGCTGGCCGTGCCATTACTGTTCCAGTTGCCATCCTTGTTGGCAAGTATCAGATGTACAGTGTCCGGTTTTTCGGAACAGTTTGTGCATATAGATACCCAGAGATCTTTATATTTGTACGATACAGTGTGTCTGACTCCTATGTATGATTCATATTTACCTGTGTTTATACTGTCTTTCAGGATAAAATATAAAGTATCTCCTTTTTCCCATCCGGTTTTTTCGATAGGTAAATAATGGTGATAGACTGTATCCGAACTACACGAAGTGATTATGCAGCATACCGTTAATATGATTGCATAATATATTTTCTTATACATATATTATTCAGCTATTATTCGTTTGATGAATATTCATTTGTAAAAAGTCACACAAGTTGTGATTAAACCTGTGTGACTGATATTACGTTTTACAATTATACTTTTATTGTGGAATATTCTTTTCGCTAACCCTTACCTCAGGTTGGCGCTGTACGTTTGTTTTTTGAGGCTGGTCGCCAGGATTTGTGTTCGGTTGACGTTTGTTCTGGTTGTTTCCTTTATGCCGGTTTTTGGGATTCTTGGAATTATTATCCGACGGCTTAGCCTGTTCTACATTATCATTCGGTTTTTGCAGCTCTTGCTTTGGCTTTTGCTGTTCCTGCTGAGCCTTTTGCTGTTGGCTTTTTTGACCTTTATTGTTGCCTTGCTTAGCGGCAATGTTCTGTTCAGCTTCGCCTTCCTGTACAGACTGGTTGTTTTTACCTTTTTTCTTTTTGTTTTTCGAATTCTTGCTCTTGTCAAACCTTGTAAGGCTTTCCTGTTCAAGAAGGTCTTTCGAGCGGCGGTCTTCTTTTCCTACTTCACTACTGTCAAGTTTCTCAGGTTTTTCGCCTCTCTTGTTCATATTGATAACCTCAAAAGCACGGCGTGCGCTGATAGTGCATTCATTGGCGAGAAAACTCTTGTCAGTGCTGTATGTTATTTTTCCGGCAAGTATATCGGCTTTGAAATAGTAATATATAGCATCTTTTGTTTCAAGTTCAATCTCCTTACTCGGCAGTCTTTTCTGGCATTCAACGTATGCATCTACTTCGTAGTTAAGACAGCATTTTAGCTTTGCGCACTGTCCTGCAAGCTTCTGTGGATTCAGTGATATGTCCTGATAACGTGCTGCGCTTGTCGAGACAGAGATGAAGCTTGTCATCCATGTAGCGCAGCAAAGTTCTCTACCACATGGTCCAATACCTCCTATTCTTCCGGCTTCCTGTCGTGCGCCAATCTGTTTCATTTCTATACGTACTTTGAATGCTTCGGCAAGAACTTTAATAAGTTGTCTGAAGTCCACACGCTCGTCGGCTATATAATAGAATATAGCTTTGTTTCCGTCGCCTTGATATTCCACATCGCCGATTTTCATTTTAAGCCCTAAATCTTCTGCGATTTTTCTTGAGCGTATCATAGTCTGATGTTCACGCGACTTGGCTTCTTCATATTTTTCCATATCTACAGGCTTTGCCTTGCGGTAAACCCTTTTTATTTCCACATCAGGTCGCAAGTTGGCTTTTTTCATTTGCAGAGGGACAAGGCGTCCTGTCAGTGTAACAGTTCCTATGTCATGTCCCGGGCTTGCTTCCACGGCCACGATATCGCCTTTCATCAGAGGCAGATGGTTGCTGTTCTTGTAATAACCTTTTCTGGTGTTTTTGAATTGCACCTCTACCATATCCTGTTCTTCTGCGTTGCCTGGTATGTCAGCCATCCAGTCGTATGTGTTCAGCTTGTTGTCCTGGCGTCCGCATCCGCAGCAGGCAAGGCAACCGCTTCCGTTCTTGAGTCTATAATCATTATTCATAATATTGTTATATTTAGTTCGGACAAGTTTATAATGTCCTATATTAGTTATCTGTTTTTTATTAATACAATCATTCTTACAGCAAGGTCAAAGAAAACCATTTTCGGATTTACATTCTGTTCGATGTGTACTATTGCCTCTTCAATAAGTTCTTCTATACCTGTTACGTTCCTTTCGTTTATAAAAGGAGCGAATTTAACCGCAAAAGCAGCTTCTTCACTGTTCATGTAATTAATGTCTGGCATACGGAAGTTGGCCATAAAGCTTTCTCTGTTCATTCTTGCCGCATACCTAAGGAATATTTTATGTCTTTCCCTTCCTCTTGCTGACATTTGTTCACTCCAGTCTTTTAGTGAACGTATGTCTCTTCTCCACGCTTGCCTCATGAGTGTTGTGAAGCTGTCAAAACATGCTTTTTCTTCGTCGCTGAGGCTTATGTTCTGCATTGCTTGTAATACACTTCCTTCTGAACGTCTGGCAATATCTTCAGCGTCGGTTTCTGTAAGTCCGTATTTGGTAATGAGATATTTTGCCAGTATTTTCTGTGATATAGGAACAAGATTGATTCTTTGAGTTCTTCCGGCAAGTGTCGGTAATACATTATCAGGTTCCTCACTCACCATAATGAACAGAGTCTTCTCAGGTGGCTCCTCAACTAATTTCAGAAGTTTGTTTGCACATTCTGCATTCATTTTTTCCGGAAGCCATATAATAGCTACCTTGTATCCTCCCATTGCGGATTTCAGAGACAGCTTTCTTTGTATCTCATTACTTTCCGAAGTGTATATCAGTGGTTGCTTGTTTGGATCGCCCATGTCGCCGCACCAGTCGGCAAGCGAAAAATATGGTGACCTTTTAAGTCTTTGCCTCCATTCCGGTAACCAATCGTCGGATACTATAGCTGAACCTTCTTTTTTTCTTATCACAGGGAACACGTAGTGTATATCAGGATGTTCAAGTTTATCAGCCATCCTGCACGATACACATTCTCCGCAAGAATTGTATTCAGTGGGGTTTGTACAGCATACATATTTCGCAAGGGCCATTGCAAATGCGAGTTTTCCGCAACCTGACGGTCCGCATACCATAATGGCATGGGGCAGACGTCCGGCATGAATAGTTTGAGTTATCATGCTGACCGCTTCCTCTTGGCCTATTACGGCGTCGAAACCTTTGGCTTTATTTGTATATACGCTGTTCATCCGGGTTGTTTTAATATATTTCTTTCGCGATTTTTGCTATTGAGTCCACTGCTCCTACTGAGTAGAAGTGTATGCTTGGCACTCCGTAGTCCATGAGTTCCTTACACTGTTTTATGGTCCATTCGCATCCTAAAGCCGCCACTTCCTCATCCGTCTTGCATTTTCTGACTTCTGATGCCAGCTCTTCAGGTAAATCTATCTTGAAAGTTCTTGGAAGAACGTTGAGTTGAGTCAGCTTTTTCAGAGGTTTTATTCCAGGTATTATTGGAACGTTTATTCCTGCGTTTCGTGCTTTCTCCACAAATTCAAAATATTTTTTATTGTCGAAGAACATTTGTGTGACGGCATATTGTGCACCGGCTTCCACTTTCTTCTGCAGCCAGTATAAATCTCTTTCTGCGTTTGGCGACTCTTCATGTTTTTCCGGATAGCAAGCTACTCCGTAGCAGAATTGTGGCGGAAGTTTGTCCATCTCTTTTCCATCGTAGAATATACCCTGATTGTATTTGTTTATTTGCATTTGCAGGTCTATTGCATGTGCGTGTCCGCCATTTTCAGGAGTGAAATTCTTCTGATGAGGAGCTTTGTCTCCTCTAAGAACAAGCAAATCAGTAATTCCTAAAAACTGAAGGTCGATAAGAGTGTATTCTGTTTCTTCCGGAGTATATCCGCTGCAAAGTATATGTGGAACAACAGTCACACCATATTTGGCTTTTATTGCGGCGGCTACGGCAACTGTCCCGGGGCGTCTTCTTGTCAGTTTCCTGCAGTACATACCATTGGGCTCTGGCGAAAATACGTATTCGCTACGGTGGGTAGTTATGTTTATATACTTTGGATTATATGGTAATAATGTTTCAATTTCAGACAGCAGTCTGTCAATCCCAGCACCTTTAAGTGGTGGTAGTATTTCGAACGAGAATGCTGTGCTTTTCTCTGCATTTATCAGGTCTATTACGCTCATATCTTTAATTATATTTGTATGTATTGTTTACATTGGAGACAAATTTAGAAAAAAAAACGGACATAACCGTCTTCAATGTTTTAATTTTGCATATATATGTATATTGTATTGTATGTATGACTATATTACAGGTGTTAGTATATGTGCAAACCATCCTACGAAGTTTCTCCACACGCCTCTTTTCTTGTAGTATTCTTTAGTCATTCTTTCACTGTTTGTCTTGTCCTTACTGTATATTTCGTCAAGTTCGTAAGTGGTTTGCAAATCGAAAATGAAAGCATTTATCTCATAGTCATATCTCAGACTTCTGCTATTGAGATTTGTACTTCCTACAGTGCAGAACCTGTCATCAACAGTCATTACTTTTGTATGGTGAAATCCACCTTTGTATAGATAGATATGAGCTCCGGCTTTTCTGAATTTGTTTGCATAATAGAAACCTCCATCCGGTGTGAATGAGATGTCACATTTTTCTGAAACCATTATTTCAACTTTAATTCCTCTTTTCAAAGCTCTGTATAAGGCTTTTCTGACACTCCTTGTAGGGGTGAAATATGGGGTGACTATCCTGATATGATGTTCTGCTGCATCAATGGCTTCAATATAAGCTCTTCTTACAGCATCGGGTGATATACGCGGAACTCTCTGCACTATGGCTACTTGTTTGCCTCTTTGTTCTGGAGTGTAGGTGCTGTCTTTTCCGTATGGGAAATATGTATCTCCTTCTACACCTTGTTTTGTTTCTTTGTTCCATGTGTCCAGAAATGCTTTTTGAAGTCCGCTTACAGCAGGTCCTTCTATGCGTACATGCATGTCTCTCCATGGGCCTATTTCTGGCAGACCGTTTATGTAATAGTCCGCAATGTTCATACCTCCGGTATATCCTATTTCTCCGTCTATTATAACTATTTTCTGGTGGTCTCTGCTTAATGCATGGTTTATGTATGGAAATTTCATCGGATCAAATCTGATAATCTCTATACCTCTGTCATTCAGCATTTTCAAATGCTCTTTTCTCAGTGGTCTGTTATTCGAAAGGTTCCCGAAGTCATCAAACATGGCCCTTACCTTTACTCCTTCTTTGGCTTTTTCTGCGAGGAGTGTAAAAACTTCCTTTGCTATAGAGTCGCTTCTGAAATTAAAATATTCCAGATGGATATGTTTTTTAGCTTTACGGATATCCTCAAACAGGCTTTCAAATTTAATTCTTCCAGTAGGAAGTAACTCAATTTCATTATTGTTGTATATTGGGATATTTCTTACATGAAGGAACCTTGCAAATATTGAGTCGGATGGAATGTATTCTTCCAGTTCATGATTTTCACTACTCTGGCTATAAGAATTCAGACTGCTCACACAGAAGGTTATAATTATAACAATAATATTAAAATATCTGTTTGTCATATTAAATAAATCTGAAAAATACGCAAAGGTATATATTATGTGTTACATAACAAAATTGTATTCTATATACCGGGATTTTTGACTATTAATTATTACAATTGAGCATTAATTTTTTAGACTGGATACATCGTTTTTAAAACACGGCCGTGTTTAATCTTAAATACGGTCATGTTTTAGTACAAACACGGCCGCGTTTTTTTTAAATTAATTCAGGCGTCGAATTTTCAGTTGAGGCTTATGATATTTGTATATTATTATATAATGTATAATATCTGGAGTCTTTAAATTGTCTGTAATACGGATGAAATATTTTAGCTCGTATTTATTGTTGATTAACAGGTAGTTACCTTTATGTGAGTGATTTTATGAAAAAAAGTTAGCAATAGGTATTGCAGAAATGAAAAAAGTGTGTACTTTTGCATCCGCTTTCGAGAGGGGAAGTCACTAAGTTGAAATGCTGGACATGCGGTACAGACGCAGAAATGCCTTGAGTATCTTACCTTGTTTGGAACAAGGGAGCGAGAAAAAGCCTTTCGGTCTTTATCTGCTGAAAACTTTTTTTGAAAAAAAAACTTTGGAAAAGTTTTGGTGGTTAGAGATAAAGTACTTACCTTTGTATCCGCTTTCGCTTCCAGTCGGAAGTTAAGTTCTTTGAAAGATTTTAGATAAACAAACAGAATGTAGTACAAGCGTCACATTTATAATATAGTGTGATGAAAAAAGAATAAACCGTCAATTAAAATAATTACGGGA
>NZ_JACJLQ010000007.1 GCF_016902295.1 Bacteroides caecigallinarum
CGCTTCCTATGATATATCAGAGCGGTTACCTGACCATCAAGGATTACGATATGGAGTTCAATACTTTCCTTCTTGACTTTCCGAACAATGAGGTCAAGAACGGTTTCCTTACAGCGCAAGTTTCTCTTCCGAAACCGGAACGATAGGAGATTGGAAAACGGTCTGACTAATTAAAAGTTAATACTCATCAGCCGTACGGATTTGTCCGTTGCCCCTACAACCAGATTGACAACTATCACGAACAGCCGCCGGGAGAGATTTGCCTGTACTATGGAGTTCTCGGCACTGTCGGTGGGTATCGTCTTATTCTGATATAAACGGAAAGAGCAACTAAGGTTTTAGGGCCCGGTTGCTCTTTCTGCTTTTTATAAAGGAATAAAATTTACTGCTTGCTTATGTCTCCATAAAGTCCGGAAGTGTATTTCATCAGAGCTTTCTCGCATAAGGCATCGCCCACGTTATAATAACTCTCGGAAATTTTGTTGAAACGTTCCATAATTTTGTCTGCCTTTTCACGGTCTTTATCGTAAATCAGGGCAATGGCATATTGGATTCTTAACGCGGAAGGCCGGAATGTGGCATTCTGGTTCAAGTAATTCATAATGTTCTTGTCATTGACAGCTTCTTCGATTTTGCTTATCTCGCCATTGTCTATCAGATTGAGGAACAGACGTTCCATTGCTATTTCGTTTTTGTATATCTGAATTATTTCATTCCATCTTTCTTCGGCTAAGGCTATCAGACTATGTGCTTTATCGAAGTCCAGCCTGTCTAGTGCCACTGCCAGATCCATGGTAAGGGCGCAGACATGAAACGGAGACGACATGTCAAGCCGTTTATTGTCGGAATAATACTCTTCCATAGCTTCGTGAGGTCTTTTGCCGCTTTGTGTTTTTGCCAGAAAACGGAGTGAATCCAGAAACACCTGTGTGGAGAACTTGTCTTCTCTGAGTCGCAATATATTGTAACCGTCGTTAGGGATGCCTGAGAAAGTGGAAGGAATACCGTTTACCAGAAAAAAGCATATCCCTACACCAGAAAACAGCATCAGGAATATATTCAGATATGGGTTTAGCGACTCGTGGCATGTCCACAACAATATCCCGCTAATGACGGAAAACATCAGATTGAACATTACGCCTCCAAGATTGTAAAGCATAATCCCGAAATCCGAGTCCCCTTTTTCTGGGGGGAGCAGAAGGCATTGCCCTCCGGCACCCGCAAGTTTCATGGTGGAGATTCTGTAGTGTCCGTCACGCCTGGTCAATATAAAACCGAACGCCATAAAGGAAATGAATTTCCATCCGCGCATCAGAGCTGCGGTAAGATGTCCCGTTTCATGTATTATTATTTGCAGGAAGATACATACAATCATTATCAGGAATGAAAGCAACAGATTCATTATAAGAGAAACGAAACCTTGTTCCTTGCCGAAAAAAATTATTAATGAATATCCGATGCATCCTCCAAAAATCAATGACAATACTATAAACAGTATTACGGCAATGTTTTTCTTTAAAAAACTAATCATGCTATTTTCGGAAGTATTATTTGAAAATCATTGTAGCAAATTCAGACAGATAAATTCTCCAGTTGCGCCAGATGTGTCCGCCTTCGCTTTCTCTATACACATATTTGTAGTTGTGTTTGTCAAGCAACTTTCTGTATTCCACGTTGGCATTATACAGGAAGTCTGTCTTTCCAATTGCAATCCAGTATAGTTTAGGGGCTTTGCTGAACTGTTTGGCCAGTTTTTCTTCCATGTTTTTGTAGATGTCAGAATCTTTTTCCTTGTCAGGGAGTATTGCTGCAGAGAAAAGACCTACATAATCGAATTTGTCCGGATATTCTTTGGAGATATGGAGTGAATGATATCCACCCATTGAAAGGCCTGCTATGGCACGGCTTGATTTTTTCTTCTCAACTCTGTAATTTTTTTCGATGAATTTCATTATTTCAGGGAATGTACTTTCCATAGTGCCTTCCATTGTTCGGGGAAGATTCATCGTAGGTTTATATAGTCCTAAAGAAGATTCTCCCGGAGCGGCTTCCTGATCTACATTTCCGTTGGGCATCACCACTATCATCGGTTCTGCCTTTCCCTGGGCTATCAGATTATCCATTATCTGTGCTGTCCTTCCAAGAGTAGTCCAGGCATCCTCGTCGCCACCCATTCCGTGAAGCAGATAAAGCACGGGATAACGCTTGTTGCCGTTTTCGTAGCCTGACGGAGTATAGACAGTCAGTCGGCGGTCATATCCAAGCTTGTCGCTATGGTACCAGCGTTTTGTCACTGTTCCGTGAGGTACTTTATTCACGCTGTATAAATCGCCAGGCTCTCCTTTCACAATGAAAATATTGAAAACGGACGCTACATCACGGCTTACATATACATTGTTCGGATCTGTCACTTTCAGACCATCGACTATAAATGAATAATTGTAAAGCTCTGATGCTAAAGGTTGCGGAGTTGTGTATTCCCAAACACCGTTCTTGCCTTCTTTCAGCTCGGCATCTCCCGGTACATCGACCTTGCCGAACTGAGTGTCCATTTTTACAGTAGGCAGGAAGTCGCCTGTCACCTTTACCTGAACCGCTTTAGGTGCATGAAAACGGAAGGTTACAGTGTTGTCCGGATGTATTTCCGGTGAAATTATATTTTGTCCACCCCATAATGATTCTTGGGCAAAACAAGTCAGACTTATAAATAAGACTGATAATAAAAGATTGAATTTTCTCATGGTGCTGTAAATGTTATTGTTTAAATAAGTTATTCAGGTTTGACTTTCAAAGATTCCTTGCATATACCGTTCAATCCGCATTCCGCACATTTGGGCGAACGTGCGATACAGACATATCTTCCGTGCAGAATCAGCCAGTGATGTGCCTTGGGTACAATATCCTTTGGAATATATTTCATCAGATAGTTTTCTGTAGCAAGAGGGGTTGTGCATGATTTTGGAACCAGTCCGATTCTGTGGCTCACACGGAACACGTGTGTGTCAACAGCCATTGCGGCTTTATTGAAAACCACGCTTTGTATCACGTTGGCAGTCTTGCGGCCCACACCAGGCAGTTTCACAAGCTTTTCCAATGTGTCCGGCACAGTGCTGTTATATTCGCTTACGAGCATCTTTGCCATTCCTACCAGGTGCTTGGCCTTATTGTTGGGGTAGCTCACACTGCGGATATATTCGAATATCACTTCGGGAGTGCTTGCGGCAAGGGCTTCCGGAGTAGGGAAGTCGTGAAACAACGGGGGAGTAATCATGTTCACACGCTTGTCCGTACATTGCGCGCTAAGTATCACTGCAATGAGCAGTTCAAAAGGGTTTGAGTAATGTAGCTCGGTCTCTGCCACCGGCATTGCCTTCTCAAAATATTCTATAACCTTATTGTATAATTCCTGTTTACGCATAGTCTGTTACCATTTTTTGTGTCTGAAAAAGAAGAAAAGCGAGATACCCATAGTCAGCATAAGGCTCCATGCGAAGAGGTATCCGTACTCCCAATGCAGTTCGGGCATCCATTCGAAGTTCATTCCCCACATTCCGGCAAGGAAGGTTAGAGGGATGAAGATTGTTGAGACTATGGTGAGCTGTTTCATTATGTCGTTCAGTCGCTGGTCGTTTCTTGAGATGTAGAGGTCAACGATGGCGGTTATCAGGTCGCGGCAGCTTTCCATCGTCTGTAGAACGAACTGAAGGTGGTCGTTCACATCGTTGAAGAACGGACGTTGCTGTTCGTTCAGCAGTTCGTTGTCGGCATGAAACAGCTTGTTGATATGTTCCTTCATCGGGAAGATACATTTCTTTATTATACGGTAGTTTTTCCTGTATTTCTGTATGTTCTCTATTCCCGGTGCGTCCGGATTGTGAGGAACGATTAAAGCTTCTTCCATATCTTCCAGTTCATCTTCCATAGCTGTCAGCACGGACATGAAGTTTGCCATGGAGCTGTTCAGTATCACACTTAGCAGATAGTCCGACTGGCGGTGACGTATCTTCAGCGTGTTTTTGTTCAGGGCGGAAATAATCTCATTGAAGAAATCTGTTTCTTTTTCAACGAATGTGAGAACATATGATTTGCCTTGAATGATACATAGTTGCATCGATTCGTAATCTCTATCCTTGTTCATCGCCAGGAGCTTGATGATGATGACATTGTAATCATCGTGTTCTTCCACTTTTGTGAGGTGTTCCGGATTAAGGATATCCTGAGTAGTCAGAAAATCGATGCAGAACATCTGGCATATATTTTTTATTTTATCAGTATCCTGCATACCGGTAATCTGTATCCAGTTTATTTCGTCCTCGTTCATTAATTCCTGAAGATGCTCTAGTTCTATATCCTTGTGATACGTGATGGAGTCTTTCTTATAAGAACACAGATTTATTTTGGTAGGACATATGTTCTCGCCTGTATATCTCAGTTGTTCTGTAAGTAGGTTATTTTTGGTCATGGTGGAAACTCTTTTTTAATACAGCTTCAAAAGTAAATATAATATGTGAGATTATAAATATTTGCTATTTGAATATTCCTGTTAAAATTCAAATATTTATCAGTTAATATTTTTGATTTAGTTTCTTTATTACTTTTTTCTGCAAGTTGAAAAATGTTGCATCTTTTTGAAATAACCTCTATTTTTGTGTTATAGTAGCGAAATTCAGAAGAATCCTGAAGTATTATAAGAATTATAAGAGAAGACGGAAATGCAAAAACTGCGCTGTGTAGTAGAACGTATCACATACCAGAATCCTGAGAACGGATATTCGGTGATGAGGGTTAAGGTGAAAGGTTATGATGAACTGGTAACTCTGGTGGGAAATCTCCTGGAGGTACCGGCAGGAAGTGTGCTATTGTGTGAGGGCGACTGGAAGGTAGACAAACGCTATGGCAGTCAGTTCGTGGCTCAGACATGGGAAGAGGTGATGCCTGCCACTCTTTACGGCATAGAAAAGTATCTGGGAAGCGGACTGGTGAAAGGTATCGGACCTAAGTTTGCACAGCTCATTGTGAACCGTTTCGGTCTTGATACTATCGAAATCATAGAGACAGATATAAAACGCCTCTATGAAGTGCCGGGAATAGGCCAGAAACGGGTAGAGAAAATAGCTGAGAGTTGGGAAAAACAGAAGGACATTAAAAATGTAATGCTCTTTCTGCAGGGTTATGGGGTGAGTACCGTTTATGCCGCAAAAATTTACAGACAATATGGCAAGGAGAGTATCGACACAGTGAAAACTAATCCATATAAACTGGCAGATGATATTTGGGGAATAGGTTTCAAGACAGCCGACACTATTGCCTCAAAAATGGGTTATGAGAAGAATGACCTGCGCAGACTGAAAAGTGGAGTCACATACACATTGAGCCATATGGCCGAGGAAGGCAATGTCTATGCCGAGGAAGAACAGCTTGTAAAATCTGCAATTGAACTTCTTGATGCAGATGAGAATCCCGTTCGTCAGGCTATATCTGAGATGTTACAGAGTGAAGACCTCATAGCTGATGCCGAAGCCATATATATGCCACCGTTCTATTATGCCGAAGTCGGTACAGCGAATCGCCTGAACAAATTGCTGGACTGTGTGGAAGGCAGTCTGTTCAATATAATTCCTGATATTTCAGTTATATCAAAACAAACGGGGATAGAGTATGACGAAGTGCAGGCAGAAGCCATTCGTGAGGCTGTATCTTCTAAAGTTATGGTGCTTACAGGAGGTCCCGGAACAGGAAAAACTACTACCACACAAGGTATTATAGCGGCCTTGAAAGCTATGGGCCTACGCATTCTGCTCGCAGCTCCGACCGGTCGTGCAGCCAAACGCATGAGTGAGGCTACCGGGATGGAGGCCAAGACCATCCACCGTCTGTTGGAGTACAATCCTAAAGATGGATATAAACGTAATGATGATAATCCTTTGGAAGGAGATGCTCTCATTGTAGATGAATGTTCTATGATAGACCTCTTGCTGATGAACAATCTGATGAAGGCAATTCCGGCAGGCATGCGTCTTGTATTGGTAGGCGACATTGACCAGTTGCCGAGTGTGGGTGCCGGAAACGTGCTGCGTGACATCATCGACAGTAAGAGAATACCCGTCATCCGTCTGACACGTATTTTCCGCCAGGCACAGGAAAGCCGTATCGTCATGAGTGCGCATGCCATAAATAAAGGTGTATTTCCAGATACAAGCAACGGTAAGCATACTGATTTTTTCTTTATCCAACGGGAGGAACCGGAACAGGCAGTAGATACAATCGTCAAATTGGTGAAAGAGCGTCTGCCTAATGCGTATAAGCGTCCGACAAGCGATATACAGGTCCTTACACCAATGCAGAGAGGGGTAGTGGGGGCCGCCAATCTCAACATGGCGTTACAGACTGTATTGAATCCCGGGCAGGTGTCATTGAACCGCAGTGGATATTCATTCCGTCAAGGAGACCGTGTGATGCAGTTGCGTAATAATTATGATAAAGAGGTTTTCAACGGTGATTTGGGCTATATCGAAAGAGTAGATATGGAAGACAGAACATTGTTTGTCTGCTTCGACGGAAGAACGGTGGAATATGATGTATCTGAACTTGACGAGCTGACACTAGCTTATGCTACTACCATCCATAAGTCACAAGGCTCCGAGTATCCCATTGTAGTAATGCCTGTGCTGATGACTCACTATGTAATGCTCCAGCGCAATCTGATTTATACCGGAATTACACGTGCTAAAAAAATCTGTGTGCTGGTAGGTACAAAAAAAGCATTGAGCTTTGCTATACGTAATTTGTCGGTGCTGAAACGAAATACAAAGTTGAAAGAGCGCCTGAATGCGCTTGAAAGTCAGTCTGCTGAAATATTTATGGCTGCTGAGTCGGATGAAGGGTATGGAAAGAAGGCATAACTGTTCAGAGGTCGGACATTAATATAATTTAATCCGGATTTACAAATTGTCCATGTTATATCACAAATTGCAGCTGTATTATTTTTTATCATTTCTTTTTGTAAATCTATGACACGTTCCAATTCTTTCTTATATATTTCAGAATCTTCCCAATTATAAATCGGTCTATAAATACCATAGTCCATTATATTTATATCATTAGTAAGTTTCTGAATGTCATTAGATAGTTCATTATATGTAGCTAAACTTTTCAAATAATCCTGGTTAAGATATTCTTTTTTATGTTCTAAATACTTTATTTTCTTCTGAATATCTCCTAAATCTTTCAATAATTCAAGTTTATAATCCTCATAAAAATGTATATCACTTTCCAAACGAGAAATTTCACTTTTCAATGCTTCCTTCTTATCTTTAAATTCTTCGCTCATAGTAAAAATATATGTATATCAATACATCGTTTTATTTTTAATTAATTTTGCCTTTACATTTATTCGCCAGTAGCCAGTCTTGTCAGAACCTTCATGAGTCAAAATACCCATAGTCCTAAGATTCTTGATGTTTTTCTCTATAGCGCGTTTAGTTACACCAATCTTGTTAGCCATATTATCGGCTGTTATTGATGGATCAGAAATAACGAGGTCAATTATCTTTTGTGCAGTTTTACTGACCGTCTTCTGTTTTTCCAATGTGTCTCCGAACTTTTCTGTGTTTACACCGAACTTTTTCACCGAACTTTCTTCGTTTTCACCGAACTTTTCTGTGTTTACACCGAACTTTTTCACCGAACTTTCACCGTTTACAGGGTACTTTTCGAGGGTACTATTTACCCTGTTGGCAACTTCCTCAACAGGTATCCTTCCGTTCTCTCCCCAATTTAAGTTATAGAATGTGGTATAGAAAGAAATCGCTTCCGTTTGATATTGTGGTTCTTTGCCAGGCAGGAAATTAGGCAGTTTCTCCGTAAGTTCACGCATTTTACGTAAACCAGAGCCACGTTTCTCCATATAGTCCAATTGGGTAAACATATCCGCAATGACAGGGTTACGGCGCATGGACGGTACTTTGTATATGTCTCGGTCTTGGATTTGTGTGCCATCAAGCATTGCACCGGGTGATACCAATTCTACCCGGTCATCATAGATATCAATATGTACTTCACCACCCATTACAGTGTAATCTCTATGGATAAGATGGTTTACTAACCCTTCAAAGATAGCGCGGTCGGAATAGTCAGGGAGGTTCAGGCGATAGTTAGGCATCTTCACCCATCCGCTCATTGTATAGTTTTTGATGAAGTCCATACCATATTTCAAAAGCAATACGAGATTTGCCCGATGTTCTACGGAACTGATAGCATCGTCTTTATAGAGCCCTGTCCAACGGGTGCAGAAAATACGTGATTGGAATACAGTGCAATTATCTACAAACAGCAATCCGGCATTGGTCAGCTTACCGTCAGATGTGACAAGTCCGAATGACTCCAAATACTTATCATTCCATTCCTGATGGGTTTGCTCTCGGAAGGTGTTGGCAAGTATAACGAAAGAATGTTTGTTGGCATCTACTTGTGTAGGTAGAGAATCCCAAGTCATGTGCGTACCCTTTAATACTAATGAAAGAAGTTGTTGCGAATTGCATTCCACACTTTCATTGCCGACTCGTGTATAAGCTGTACGTGTTCCGTCTTGATAATAATAATATGGTGTCAGCGTTCCTGCCTTTACTTTCACTTCAAGCAGGGTATGTCCTTCGTGTTCAATAGGGATAAGCTGTACTTCCGGGACAGGGTCAAGTCGTGCCTTTATCATTTCACTGATAAAATCGGCATCTGATTGCGGATTTTCCAAACCAACAATCACTCCGTCATCGTTTACTCCATAGAACAAACTGCCACCGTCCGTATTGGCAAAAGCTGATACGGATTTGAGCCATGACTTTACTTTCTTACGCTCCAGCATTTCCTTGAAATCATAAGACGAGCATTCCGCTATCAATGTATTGTTATGAATCTGCATCGTTTTCTTTTTGTTGTTCGGGTATAAATCTCAGGTTATATATACAAAGGTAATGATAAAACCGGATATTCTGTTAAAATCACTCCATTGATTTGATTACTATGTGTTTGTATCACGATATTTATACAGTTATTCCCAGTTTTATACTCATATTCAGTCACAAATATAACTTTTTCTTGCATATATCGTAAATACTCTGTACTTTTGCGCCCGAATTAAAAAAGAAACAGAGATCATTAACATGCGATGCCGTGAATAGCGGCCGTGTATTCTAGAACACCACGTAAAAAACAGGAACGATGAAAAAAGAAAATCTCGTATCAGTACCTTTTATGGTCTTGGGTATTGTGTTTTGTGTCTGCCTCGTGGCAGCCAATCTTTTAGAGGCCAAAGTCGTACAATTCGGTCCGATTTCCGTAACTGCCGGACTGATAGTTTTCCCAATCTCTTACATTATCAATGACTGTATTGCCGAAGTCTGGGGCTTCCGCAAGGCGCGTCTTATCATCTGGATGGGGTTCCTTATGAACTTCATGGTCGTAGCCCTCGGTAAAGTGGCAGTGGCTCTTCCTGCGGCTCCTTTCTGGGAAGGCGAACAGGCATTCGATTTCGTGTTCGGTCTTGCTCCGCGTATCGCGGCTGCCAGCCTGACTGCTTTCCTTGTAGGCTCGTTCATCAACGCTTTCGTTATGAGCAAGATGAAGATTGCTTCAAAAGGTAAGAATTTCTCTGCCCGCGCTATTGTTTCAACTTTGGCCGGCGAGGGTGCAGATTCAATCATTTTCTTCCCGCTGGCTTTCGGCGGACTGATGCCTGTGAACGAACTGCTGAAGATGATGGCGGTGCAGGTAGTCCTGAAAACGCTGTATGAAATCATCATTCTCCCTGTGACTATCAGGGTGGTGAACTACATCAAGCGTGTGGACGATTGTGATGTGTATGATGAGAATATCTCATATAATGTACTGAAAATTAAGGAGATTTGATTATGACAATGAATAAGGAGGCCGCACTGGTAGTTTTCAGTGGCGGCCAGGATTCTACTACTTGCCTGTTCTGGGCAAAGAAACATTTCAAGGAAGTTTATGCGCTTAGTTTCATCTATGGTCAGAAACATGTGAAAGAGGTGGAACTGGCGAGAGGAATTGCCGAAAGGGCAGGGGTGCATTTTCACGCAATGGATGTATCGTTCATCGGTCATCTTGGCAAGAACTCTCTTACTGATACTTCAATAGTGATGGACGAGGAAAAACCGGAAGGCTCTTTCCCTAATACTTTCGTGCCGGGAAGAAATCTTTTCTTCCTCAGTATAGCTGCTGTTTATGCGCGCGAGCATGGCATC
Source organism: Bacteroides caecigallinarum (assembly GCF_016902295.1). Taxonomy (GTDB): domain Bacteria; phylum Bacteroidota; class Bacteroidia; order Bacteroidales; family Bacteroidaceae; genus Phocaeicola; species Phocaeicola caecigallinarum_A. The sequence continues at coordinate 10,260 of NZ_JACJLQ010000007.1, forward strand.
AGTCATCTGGTGACAGGAGTTTCGCAGACTGACTTCAGCGGTTATCCCGACTGCAGGGATTCGTTTATCAAGTCGCTCAACGTCACTCTTAACCTTGCTATGGACGAGCAGTTCGTGATTCACACTCCGCTGATGTGGATAGACAAGGCACAGACATGGGCTTTGGCTGACGAGCTTGGAGTGCTTGACCTGATAAGAAACGAAACTCTGACATGCTATAACGGGGTGCAGGGCGACGGATGCGGACATTGCCCGGCGTGTAAGTTACGTCGCGAGGGACTTGAAAAGTATTTGAACTCGAAAAATAAATAATCTGCTTTTTATTGCTGATTTCCGATAAAGAATGTTTATCTCCACACGGCCGTGTCGAGTTCTCCACACGAGCGTGTCGAGCGCTCCACACGAACGTGTGGAGATAATTGTTTGCGGACATTATATCGTACAAAAGGAAAAATTATATATAAAATGGAAAGAAAAGAAGAACTGACTCTGCTTGGCGGTAGCACTGTATATCGTCAGGACTATGCTCCGGAGGTACTTGAGGCTTTTGTAAACAAGCATCCGGAGAATGATTATTGGGTACGTTTCAACTGCCCTGAGTTTACAAGTCTTTGTCCTATCACCGGACAGCCTGACTTTGCTGAAATCCGTATAAGCTATCTGCCTGACGTGAAGATGGTGGAAAGCAAGAGCCTGAAACTCTATCTGTTCAGTTTCAGAAATCACGGAGATTTTCATGAGGACTGTGTGAATATAATCATGAAGGACCTTATCAAACTGATGGATCCTAAGTATATCGAGGTGACTGGTATATTCACTCCGCGCGGAGGTATATCTATTTATCCTTACTGCAACTACGGACGTCCGGGAACGAAGTATGAGGAACTGGCTGAGTACCGTATGCGCAATCACGATTTGTAATTTTATTGTTAGAAATTTCTTTAGAGGGTTTTATTAAATATCAATAAGCAGTATAAAAAATCCGGTAAGAGAAGATTCTGTCTCCTCTTACCGGATTTTTTATACTGTATTCTTTATTACATATCTTCCATTGAGAGATCCTTGTAAGATATGTCATATCCCTTGAACTCGCCGGTGGCACGCAGGAAAGCTGCTGCCTTCTGCTTAAGCACCTCCATATCGATATTTGCGGATTTACGTTTTATTTCGAAGAATGTAGCTTTATTGTTTAGCTCATTTTCCGCCACGATGTCAATCTCATTTTCTCCTTTGCGGTCCCACCATCCTCCAATCCTTGTATATATCTGGTGTTCAATCAGTACTCGCCTGAAATAACGTTCAAGCATCAAACCGCTGAATGTTTCGTAGTCTCTGTTTATAATTGTTTTTAAGCTTTCGTAGTTTTCTATTTCCAGCATATAACTGTATTTGTAGATAAAGCGGAACCAGAACATAAAGAAATTGTCTTCTATAGTATAGCGGACATTTTTTGTGGAGCTTTTTTCAAACAGAGGTTGTTTTTTTGCAATTACCTCGTACTCGTTTTCAAGTTTGGTCAGATAACCGCCAATTTCTCTACCTACTACGTTTTCTATTTCTGAACGTGAAGTTTTTCCCCTTGCTATGGCTGATAGTATTGAAAAATAAATGCCATAGTCTTTACCGAATTCCTCTATAAGTATTGCTTTGCCTTCACCTAGAAAAATCGAATCACCCTTTACAATTTGATCCAACATTCTTTCTTTTGTTGTAGCTCCGGCATCTATAAGTAACTGTACATACTTTGCCACTCCTCCAGTGAAAGAATATAGAGCCAAGAGGTCTTCTGCAGTGTAACTGGTGTTATAGTCTGTTAAAATCTCCTTTAGAACTGCTGGTGTAAATGGCCGTACAGTCATTAAACGTGTCTGTCTGTTATATAGTGGTTCCTTCTTGTCTTTGAAGATTTTTGTCATCATTGAATAAATAGATCCGCAGACAATCAGGTTTATATGGGCTTTCTGGCTGTACATATCCCAGATACGTTGCATATCACTGTACACAGACTTGTTTACACGAAAGAATTCCTGAAACTCATCGATAAACAGCGTGATGGGGCGTTCTATGGAGAGTTTCATCAGAAATTCAAATATATCTGCAAAATGCTCTGTGCGTCCGATAGTTGGGATTCCCAACTTGTTTTCAATTTCAAGCCGATAATCTTCACACAAGTCACTTTCAGCTTTGCGAGCAACGAAAAAATAGAGAATAGGTTCATCTTCATATGCTTTCCATATAAGGAATGTTTTACCGATACGGCGTCGCCCTGTTACGACCGTGAACTGTGCATTATTTTTTGCCATTTCACGAATCTCACGCAGAGATGCGATTTCTTTTGTTCTATCAAAAAATTTCATATCCTTATTTGTTTATTTTCTATTTCCGAAATGACCGTTTCCGAAACAGCCGTTTCGCTACTGCAAATATAACGTGTTTTAATTAGTCCGGAAATGAGATTTCTATGATAACTCCAGTCCGAACTCTTCTTTCAGTTTCAGCAGATTAGGATTTTTCTTGCTCATCATCTGGAAACGTTCCACATGGCTGTAGGCTCTGATATTCTCATCGGCTGCACTTACGCGGACGGTCATTCTGATTTTTCTGTTGTGAAGCTGTTCCCTCAAGTGATTCTCTATCTGCGGTGCCAGCTGCTGCATGTATTTCTGAACCATCTCGTTGTCTACTGCCACTTCGAATGTAGTCTGGTCGTCAAGAAGTTTCGGCGACATGTTCATCATTCGTCCTGCATTAGCTTTTTCCTCTTTGGGAAGTCGGGTGGCAAACTCTCTCCAGTAGTAGTTCAGGTCTTTTTCATACACATCGTAGTCTTCCCATTCCTTTTCTGCCTGCTGGACTTGTGCTGCAGGTTTCTGCGCTACGGCCTCCTCCAGATGCTGTGGCCTTTTCTTTATTGACGGTCCGAGTATTCCCGCTTTTACTACAGGTATTTTCTTCTCCTGGGTAACTTTCAGTCCGTCGGGCAGTTTATGCATCTGCTGTTGGGCGGGGTTGTTGCCGTATTGTGGTTGAGGCTCTGAAGTGTTCTGCTGTACCGGTTGCTGCACGTTCTGTACATTAGCCGGTTGCTGAGTTATCGGTTGCTGCTGGGCTACGGGTTGTTGCTGTGTTGCTGCCGGAGCAGTCTGCTGGTTGAAGATAGGTTTTATCACTTTAGGGCTACGCCCATTGCCGGCATCATCTTCTTCGGATGTTATCTGTGCCAGCTGTATCAGTGTCAGCTCTACCAGAAGTCGTTTATTTTTGCTCTGTCTGTAGTTCAGGTCGCAGTCGTTGCACAGCTTCATTGCCTTGTAAAGGAATTTCTGTTCGCATTTCTGTGCCTGAGCCTTGTATCTTTCTCTGATTGAGGCTCCTACTTCCAGAAGCTGGAGTGTCTGTTCATCGCGGCTTACGAGCAGGTCGCGGAAATGTGAGCTAAGTCCGGTTATAAAATGATTGCCGTCGAATCCTTTTTTCAATACCTCGTTGAACAGAAGCATACATTCCGAAACCTTGTTCTCAAGAATATAGTCCGTCAGTTTGAAATAATATTCGTAGTCAAGTACGTTGAGGTTTTCGATGACGCTCTTGTAAGTGATATGCCCGTTTGAGAAACTTGTCACCTGGTCGAAGATGGACAAGGCATCGCGCATACCACCGTCTGCCTTTTGTGCTATCACGGTCAGCGCTTCAGGTTCGACGTCTATACCTTCTTTCTGTGCCACTCCCTGAAGATGTTCCACTGTATCGGTCACACTGATACGACTGAAGTCGTATATCTGACATCGGCTCAGAATAGTAGGCAGGATCTTATGTTTCTCTGTTGTGGCAAGAATGAAGATGGCATGATGAGGCGGCTCTTCAAGGGTTTTCAGAAAAGCATTGAAGGCGGCAGTTGACAGCATGTGCACCTCGTCGATGATATATACCTTGTATTTGCCTATCTGTGGCGGGATGCGTACCTGCTCTATCAGCGAGCGGATATCTTCCACAGAGTTGTTTGATGCGGCATCCAGCTCATGGATATTGTATGAACGCTGCTCGTTGAACGCCTTACATGATTCGCATTCGTTGCAAGCCTCGCCGTCAGGTTTCGGTGACAGACAGTTGATGGTTTTAGCAAAAATACGTGCGCATGTGGTTTTTCCTACTCCTCGCGGTCCGCAGAAAAGGTAGGCGTGGGCCAGCTTGTTGTTGGCAATGGCATTCTTCAGAGTCGTTGTGAGTGCACGCTGTCCTACTACGGTATCGAATGTGGCAGGGCGGTATTTACGTGCTGATACAATATAGTTGTCCATAATCAGGATTGGTTTTTCTTGTTTTGTTAAGTTATGACAAAGATAATTATTTCTGCCGACAATTCATTATGCTGTATGAAAGAATTGGGGTTTACAGCATTTATTGTTATATTTGCGCCAACAAAATCTTCTTGTCATGAAAGAGAAACTGGTAAATATATGGAATTTTGTGCGTCTTCACAAATACGGTGTCACATTGGCTGTGTTTGTGCTGATAATTGGTGTTCTGGATGAGAACAGCTGGATTCGCCGTTTGGAACATCGCGCTGAAATAAACAGACTGAATACTGAAATCAGGCATTATAGAAAGCAGTTTGAGGAGGATAGCAAGTTGCTGAAGGAAATCTCAACCAATCCGGAGGCATTGGAGAAAGTGGCGCGTGAAAAATACATGATGAAGAAGGAAAACGAAGATATATTTATTTTTGAGCAGGATTTGGAAGATGAATAAACTGGATAATATAATAGCTGTTGCTGGTGCGGTAGCGTTGTTTGTGGGGCTGATATTGCAGTTCGTAAAGTTTGAATACGCACCGTATATTTACATTGTCGGGGCACTGATGTTCGGGTGGATTCAGGCAAAGACAGGAAGATATTTTGGCAAGAACATAGTTCTCAGACGGTTGAAACGTCAGCAGTTGATAGGGGCTATGCTGCTTGTTATAGCAGGTGTGATGATGATTGTCTGGCATCATAACGAATGGATTTTATGCCTGAGTGTAGCAGCTGTGCTCGAGTTATATACAGCATATCGTATTCCGTACGAGGAGAAGAAAGAAGAATAACAAGACATTCAGAAAATATTAAAGAGCCGTTCTATACAAGTATTGTGTAGAGCGGCTCTCGAATTTTATATCAGTTTGTTGCCTTGAATATAGGGATACCTCCCTGTTCGTCGGGATTGAAGGCATACCATATATAATGGTCGTTGTCATCAACGGGCAGTTTGCAGAGACGCAGACGTTCGTCGTATGTTCCGTATACGACTTCCCATGAATCTGGAGGTGTGACATGTTTTGTCCTTATCGCTTCTGCAGGTTCTTTCTTGAGCGACATTCCTGCCTCTATCCATGCCTGAGTGGCGGACAGTGTGTATTGCGGATAATTACTCTTGCAGAACTTGTAAAGAATTATTCCTCTTCTTTCCAGTCCCATAGGCTGGTCTATTACTCCGATGTTTGTAAGATGATTAAGGAAGCGATACAGGAAGTCTTCATTCTCTACTATCAGTAGGCGTGTAAGTCTCTGCCATGCTTTGGCATTGTAGAAACCGTCCAATAGTCTTGACAGAAGTCTTGCTGTCTGAAGTTCGTCTGATGTAATATCGTTTGTCTCTAGTACTTCGTATGGAGGTAGGGGAGAATATCTTATTCCAAGCTTTTCCGCTCTTCTTCTCATTTCAGTTCCGGGAAGCAGTTTCAGTGATTCCAACTGTATTTCTCCTGCATTAAGTCCGGCAAGAGTACGAACGTCTTCGAATATCTCGCTCAGATGATAGTGGGGCAGTCCTGCTATAAGGTCTGCATGTGTTTCCATATTCTCCAGTGAGCATAGGAACTTCAGCCCTTTCATCGCATCTTCAAGTTTTCCGGCGCGACGGCTTGTGGTCAGTACTATTTCTCTCAGGCTTTGTATTCCGGCCTCAAGATGCAGAAGTCCTTTGGGCATTGATCTCAATTCTGCTTTCAGTTCCTCTGAAAGTAATGCCGGATGTATTTCAAGATGGAAATTTATATCCGGATATTCGCGGAACAGGGCTAACAATGATTTTGCATAGCGGGTGTTGTAGTTGAAAGTGCGGTCCAGCACTCTTATGTTTTTGATTCCGTGGCTGTGAATTATTTCTATCCTTTCTCTGATGGTGTCGATACCTAGATTTCGTACGGGTTTGTCGCCACCGCTTACACAAAATGCGCAGGTGTTGAAGCAGCCTCTTGTGGTCTCCAGTTGTACGAAAGGTTTGTCCCAATTGAACAGTTCGCTTTTTTCAGGATATTCCAGGGCGGTAAAATCGCTCACTCTTGCCATACCGTTGTCGTGGTATTCTCCATTATCGTCAATATAGCAAAGTCCGTCAATGTTTTTCCATTCTTCCTTATTGTCGAAATGCTCCATCCACTGCATGAAACCGATTTCTCCTTCACCTCTGAATACTCCTTCAATAAAATCGTTAGTTGTAAGGAATTTTCTGTTATCTCCAAGAAATTCCGGACCTCCGAGGATTATCCTGCATTGTGGCAGCAGAGATTTTACGCGGCATGTTATATGCAATAGCGCTTCGTGGTTGAAGAGCCAGCATGTAGATGCTACAATATCAGGCTTGTGTTTATAGATTTGTTCTGCCACCATTCCCGGGTTCTCGTTGATGGTAGCCGAAACCTTTACCCACACAATGCTTTTGTCGTCTGCCATCTGTGCATGCAGAGCCGGAAGTGCAAGTGATGAATGTGCATACGAACTGTTTAAGTCCAACCAGAGTAATTTCATACTATAAAAGATGAGAGTAAACTATTATTACAAAAGAAAGCGAAGAACCACAATAAGCCGTCTGTATCAGGCTTTATGATTCTTCGCTTAATATTTTTTATCGTGCGATGAATATTATTGAATCAGATACTGTGAACTGATTGATTCGTTAGTCATCACGCGGCGGATAGTTTCAGCGAACATATCTGCAATTGAAAGCTGTTTAACCTTAGCGCAACGGTTTGCATAAGGAATACTATCTGTGAATACAATTTCTTCCAATTGAGAGTTCTGTACACGTTCAGAAGCAGGACCTGACATTACGCAGTGCGAAGCTATAGCTCTTACTGAATTTGCTCCGGCTTCTTTCATGATGTCGGCAGCCTTAGTGATTGTACCGGCTGTATCAACCATGTCGTCAACAAGAACAACATCTTTTCCTTTTACGTCACCGATAATCTGCATTGAAGCTACAACGTTTGCTTTTTCACGGGTTTTGTGACAAAGTACCAAAGGAACGTCGAGGAACTTGGCATATGTGCTTGCACGCTTGGAACCACCAACGTCAGGAGTAGCGATTACAAGATTTTCCAGATTCAATGACTGAATGTATGGGGCAAATATTGTAGATGCATACAAGTGATCTACAGGAATATCGAAGAATCCCTGTATCTGGTCTGCATGAAGGTCCATTGTTATCAGACGGTCGATACCTGCAACGCTTAAGAGGTCTGCAACCAATTTTGCGCCTATAGAAACACGCGGTTTGTCTTTACGGTCCTGACGAGCCCATCCGAAGTAAGGTATTACGGCGATAATGCTCTTTGCAGAAGCACGTTTAGCAGCATCAATCATAAGGAGCAATTCCATAAGATTGTCAGAATTTGGGAATGTAGACTGTATTATGAACACATGCTGACCACGGATTGACTCTTCGTAAGATACGGCGAACTCTCCGTCAGCAAAGTGAGTAATCTTCATGTTACCAAGTTCGCATCCTAAACTGTTGCAGATTTTTTCTGCCAAGTATCTCGAGTTTGTACCAGAGAATACTTTAAAAGGTGATTGTACGTTCATTGTAAATAGATATATTGCCTTGATTTGTTTGCAAAGTTATACCATTTATACAAGTATGTCAAACGTTTTGTCGGAAAATTACAATAAGTATTTAGTCGGCAAGTCGTTTTAACTTTCTGAAATGGTCTATAAGTTCTTGATAATTGTTGTCAAAACTATGGTTGAATTTGGACCAGAGCCCTCCCATAATGGCTGCGCCTCCGAATCCAAAATCCTTTACTCTAAGAATATTTTCCTCATCAATACCACCTAAAGCAATGACCTTCTTATCTATAATGTCAGCCTTTACGGCTTCACGTATTGCTTCAGGAGTGAATTTTGAAGAATAACCCTCTTTTGAGATACTGTCGAATATCGGACTTAGGAATACATAGTCGCAAGTTTTCTTGTCTTCCTGTACTTCTTCAAGAGTATGACAGGAAGCACTGATATGTCCGGAGTAGTTGTCCGGGGCAATAGGATTGCGGCTGTTCAAGTGAATACCTTTCAACTTATATTCATTGCATAAGTAGAAATGGTCATGTATAACTATTTTCTTATGATATTTTTCCGGGATGAGTGTAAGCAGTCTCTCTGCGTAAACCGCTTCTGTTCCGGGTTTGCGAAGATGTAATATGTCTAGCCCTTCTTCGAAGAGTGCATTTAGTATTTGGTCCTCCTCTACAAAATATTCTGGAGTTGTTATCAATATCAGTTTCATGTGTGTACCACTAAATCTGGACGCAAAGTTAGTAACCAAAATGAAATATTCCTAATCTTTACAGTAAAATCGTATTTGTTTGCAACGTTTTCAGGTCTATGTACCATAGTTTGCCAGAAAGAATCTCTCCGAAACCGCAGATTATCTTGATTACTTCGTTTGCCTGCACGCAACCTACAAGTCCTGGTGTTACCCCGATTACTCCTTTGGGAGGGGCAGGCATTGACAGCATTTCTTCTTCGTCCGGAAATAGGTCGCGATAGTTCTTTCCGCCCTGATAATTGAATACTGAAACCTGTCCGTCAAAAGCACGTATGGCTCCATAGACGTAAGTCTTGCCCAATTTTACGCATGTGTCATTTATAATGTAGCGAGTGAGGAAGTTGTCGCATCCATCAACTACTATGTCATATTTGCTGATTATCTCTTCTGCGTTTTCTTTCGTCAGACGTGTGTTGTATGCGTCTATTTTTATCTGGCTGTTAAGGGCATTCAGTCTTTTCTGTGCCTGAATAGCTTTAGGCAGACCTACTTCAGTTTCTGAATAGAGGACTTGTCTTTGCAGATTGCTTTCGCTTACCACATCATCGTCTATCAGGCCGATATTGCCTACTCCTGCTCCTGTAAGATATAGTGCAATAGGCGATCCCAGCCCACCTACACCTACAATAAGCACTTTTGCCTTGCTGAGTTTTTCCTGTCCTCTTTCACCTAACTCAGGTAGGATTATTTGTCTGTTATATCTTTCCATGTTATAATTAAAAAAAATACCGGCGGCACAAGGGTATTGCAATCCTATGCCGTCAGTATTTATATTGTCAGATCAGACAGCTTTCCCTGTCTTGATAAAGTCGAATGAAGCATCCCAGTCTTTCCAAACAGGCTCACGCCCCAATGCTTTTAAAGCTTTGTCTATTTCTACGGCTGTGCGTTCGTCGCTTACATGGAATTGCTCAAGTGCCTGAGGATATGTGTAGTAACCTCCGGGTTCGGTCTTGCTTTCTGCACTCATGGTTGTAACACCTAGCGAAGCCATGTTGTCGCGGATATGTGCCGGCTCGCGTGTAGAGTAGGAGATATCCACATCGTGGTCGAATATACGCATGGCGAAAGTAACCTGAGCCAGCTCCTTGTCACTCATGATGACATTAGGCTGGAAACCTTCGTTTTCTGCAGGACGCATACGCGGGAAATTTACGCTGTATTTTGTCTTCCAGTAATGTTTCTGCAGATAGCGTAGGTGATATGCCATCATGGTTACGTCTGTACGCCAGTCTTCCAGTCCGATAAGTACACCCATACCGATGGAGTGAACACCTGCCTGTCCCATACGGTCAAAACCGTTTACACGCCATTCGAATTTCGATTTCATACCTCTTGGATGGTAGATATTGTATCTGGCTTTGTTGTATGTCTCCTGGAAACAGATAACTCCGTTCAATCCGTGTGTTACCAGCTCGGCATATTCCTCAGCCTTTAGAGGCATCACCTCTATTTTAAGATTTGAGAAGTAAGGTTTTGCCAGGTCAAGTGCTTTGGCTATGTATGGTACACCTGCTTTTGCCGGATTTTCACCTGTTACGATAAGCAGATTTTCGAACGGGCCTAGTTTCTTTATGGCTTTATATTCGTTTTCTATTTCTTCTGGTGTAAGTATGGTACGTGCCATCGGGTTGCTGATGTGGAATCCGCAATACACGCATGAGTTTGTACATGAATTTGTTATATACAATGGTATAAACATAGACATTGTACGTCCGAAACGTTCTTCAGTATATTTCTTGCTGAGTCGCGCCATCGGTTCAAGATATTTTTCGGCAGCCGGCGAGATGAGTGCCATAAAGTCATCCACGTCGCAGCGGCTTTTACCGAGAGCACGTATCACGTCTGCCTCGGTCTTGGAGTAAATGGCTTTGGTCGTCTCCTCCCAGCTTATTTTTTCAAGTTCATCTGAAAACATTCTATTAGTTTTTAAATATTCTTTAAATCTCTACTTAATTTCATCGCACAGAAGTTAGGACCGCACATTGTACAGTATTCACCATCTGTGTGACGTCCTTCGTTGAAATATTCAAGGGCACGGTCAGGATCCAGTGAAAGATGGAACTGGTCGCGCCAACGGAATTCGTAGCGGGCCTTGCTTAAGGCGTTGTCGCGTATCTGTGCTCCAGGATGTCCTTTTGCAAGGTCGGCGGCATGAGCGGCAATCTTGTATGTGATGACACCTGTGCGTACATCCTCGCGGTTAGGCAAGCCGAGGTGTTCCTTCGGAGTCACATAGCAAAGCATTGCGGTACCCAACCAACCAATCTGGGCAGCACCGATAGCTGATGTGATATGGTCGTAACCCGGAGCGATATCAGTTACAAGCGGGCCGAGTGTATAGAACGGAGCATTGTGGCACGACTTGATCTGGCGTTCCATGTTCTCCTGTATCTTGTGCAAAGGTACATGTCCCGGTCCTTCGATGAATGCCTGTACGTTTTTGTTCCATGCACGGAGTACCAGTTCACCCAGTGTGTCAAGCTCTGCAAATTGTGCCTCGTCGTTGGCATCGTAGATAGAGCCCGGACGGAGACCGTCGCCCAATGAAACTGCTACGTCATACTGTGCAAGGATATCGCAAATCTCGTCGAAATGTTCATAAAGGAAAGACTCCTTATTATATATCTTACACCACTTGCTCATGATACTTCCGCCACGGCTCACGATACCGCAAAGACGTTTGTCGGCAAGGTGTACATTATGCAGACGAATTCCGGCGTGGATAGTGAAGTAGTCAACACCCTGCTCGCACTGTTCTATCAGTGTATCCTTGTAAATCTCCCAGTTGAGGTCTTCCACCTTACCGTTTACTTTCTCCAAAGCCTGATAGATAGGCACAGTACCTACAGGAACAGGGCAGTTGCGTACAATCCATTCGCGGGTTTCGTGGATGTTTGCACCTGTAGAAAGATCCATCAGTGTGTCGCCACCCCATTTGCAGCTCCATACAGCCTTATCCACTTCTTCGTCGATACTTGAGGTAGTGGCAGAGTTACCGATGTTGGTATTGATTTTCACAAGGAAGTTACGTCCTATAATCATAGGTTCCGATTCCGGGTGATTGATATTGGCAGGCAATACGGCACGTCCGGCAGCAATCTCGTCGCGTACAAATTCCGGAGTGATATATGTTTCGATGCCTAATTCGCGGCAGTTCATGTTCTCGCGGATGGCAACATATTCCATTTCAGGAGTTACGATACCCTGCTTGGCATAGTACATCTGAGTGCAGCACTTACCTTCCTTTGCGCGGTATGGCAATGCGATATGTTCGAAGCGGAGATGGTCGAGCGACTTATCATCACGGCGCATTTTTCCGTATTCTGAAGTGATTGAAGGCAACTGCTCCACATCACCGCGTGATGTAATCCAGCTTTCACGCATACGTGGCAATCCTTTCTTCAGGTCAATCTCAATATTAGGGTCGCTGAAAGGCCCGCTTGTATCATATATATATACAGGGGCGTTCGGTGTCATCACTTTCTCGCCGTCAACGATGTTGACAGTAGGAGTGAGGTTTACTTTCTGCATACCTACTTTAATGAAAGGGAACATTGTGCCTTGCATGTAGGCTTTTTCTGCATGGGCGTATGCTTTTTTATCTTTTTCGTTGTCCATGTGAATTGTAAAGTTTATTCGTTTAAGAATGAAGTTAAAGGAGATGAAGCTGAAGCTACAAGGTTGTCAGCCTGAATACCCAATCCTGCTTCGTAGGCGCGGCGGCCGGCGATGACAGCTTCCTTGAATGCGATTGCCATTTCTACAGGATTACCGGCAACGGCAATAGCTGTGTTTACAAGGCAGGCGGCTGCACCCATTTCCATAGCTTCTGCAGCATGGCTCGGAGCGCCGATACCGGCATCAACTACTACAGGAACGTTGCTCTGTTCGATGATTATACGAAGGAAATCTCGAGTCTGCAAACCTTTGTTTGTACCTATAGGAGCAGCAAGAGGCATCACAGTAGCCGCACCAGCTTCTTCCAGACGCTTGCAAAGTGTAGGGTCAGCCTGGCAGTAAGGAAGGACTACGAAACCGAGTTTTACCAGTTCTTCAGTAGCCTTAAGTGTTTCTGTTGAGTCCGGCAACAGGTAGCGAGGGTCCGGATGAATTTCCAGTTTCAGCCAGTTAGTTCCGAATGCTTCACGAGCAATCTGTGCGGCAAATACGGCTTCTTCCGCTGTACGTACACCTGAAGTGTTTGGCAACAGCTGTATATGAGGATGAACGATATGGCGCAACATGTCGTCTTCCTTGTCTTCAAGTTCGATACGTTTCATGGCTACAGTAACCATTTCTGTGCCGGATGCCAGGATGGCTTCTTCCATCTGCTGGTTTGAGTTGAATTTTCCTGTTCCCAGGAAAAGGCGGGAATCGAATTCACGACCCGCAATAATAAGTTTTTCCATATAGTAGATAATTAATATTTTATTGATCCTTTAATTTTAAATGGTGTTTAAATAGTGTTTAAACAGTGCTTAAATGCTATTTAAACTCAGCAATTTTCGATAAGTGATTTTATCCTACCGGTTTCTTCCACCGGATTTTCAGCCCTGAGTATAGTTCCGCTCAGTGCGATGCCTGTCACACCGGTTTGCATTATTTCCGGAATGTCATCAATAGTGATTCCGCCTATTGCAACTATCGGGAGGTTGATACCTTCGGCTTTCATCTGACTGGTGATTGAGCGGTAGCCTTCAAGACCTAATATCGGGCTTAATTTTTTCTTGGTAGTTGTGAAACGGAACGGACCGCAACCAATATAGTCGGCACCTGAAAGGTAATGTGCCTTAACGTCATCGAAAGTATTGGCAGTTCCACCTATAATGAAATCATTTCCCAATATCATTCTTGCTTCAGCTATAGGCATGTCGTTCTTTCCAAGATGCACACCGTCTGCTTTCAGCTTCTTGACGAGTTCCACTCGGTCGTCTATGATGAAAGTTGCGTTATGCTGTCTGCACAACTCTTGAACCTTTACGGCAATGGCTTCCACCTCCTCGTCGGAAGCATCCTTCATGCGCAGTTGAATCCATCGGCAACCGCCTTCAAGAGCCATACGCGCTGAATCCAGATAAGAATACTGTTCGGTGAAATGAGTGATGAACTGTAGTTTGAATGCTTTAGTATCCATGTCATTATCCTCCGCAAGCAGCTTTTATTATAACAAGACTGTCGCCTTCCTTGATTTCCTGTTCGGCCCACTGGCTGCGCGGAATCATACGGTTGTTGATGGCAACTGCCACTCCCTGCTCAGGAAGTTCGAGCTGTTGTGCAAGCGATGCAACATTATTACCTTGAGTGAGTTCGGTCTCTTTGTTGTTTACTTTTATTTTCATAAATGATAGGTATTATAGTGTTTTGCAAAGCAAACACAAAGAGAATACTGGAAAACAGTTTGAGAGAATATCTTATGACGGATGTCTTTTTTGAGGACAATCCCTTCGTCGGTATTAACCGCATCAGGTTCATAGGGTATAATCTCAGCCCGGGTTTTATTCTTTGGGCACCCCTTTGTCTTTACTTCGGACGCAAAGTTAAACAAAAGATTCAAAAAGCGGACAATAATTTATATTTTTTACAATACCTGTTGATATTCAGAACGTCAACGATACGCCTGCAAGGAATTCACGCGGACGGAGCGTAAAACGATAATAGTTCCGTTCGATGGAAGAGACAAACTCACGCTCGTGTTTGCCTTCGACTGAATGTCCAAAATAAATGTACATCGAGTTTTTCTTTAATGCTCTGAAAATCAGCCAAGCTATTGTGGAATAATGTACATAACGCAGTTTATTCTGATATACCGGTATCACGTATATTTGCATTCATAAAACAGGGTTAAAAAAGACTTTTCAGAGACTTAAATAAAACACGGCCGTGTTTAAGTTCAAACGCGGTGTCATTTTAAATAAAACACGGCCGTGTTTTTTTAAAGTACTTTTGTCGGCTGAAATCTAAGTATTGATCCTATATAATATAAGACTTAAAATCAATTTATTTATGAATCGTTTTAAAACACTAATTGTAAGATTTTCTATTGCTATTTTTATTTTGTGCGGTTTTGTTTCACTTTATTCACAGGACATGAATGAGAAGCGATTATGGTTAGTAGAACTCAACGGTGCATTGACCAGTCAAAGTTCTTGGGAGGTAGAACCTTCAGTTACTTTTCTGCCTATAGACTATGTAGGTCTGACGGCTGGCTTGGTATTTACATCTCCGTATCCGTCTAAATCTTTAGGTGGAGTTACCGTCAACAAGCAATTCTGGTGGAGTGAAACAAATGACAATTCAGTCAGTTATTATTTTGCTTTCCGTCCAGCTCTGCGTTTCAATTCTCCAAAATTGTGGATAGGTAGGGATAAAGACTATGCGCTGTATTTTTCTGTATCGCCCGGACTGACAATTCCTCTCCCTTCCGACAGAAGATTTACCATTGATTACTTTCCAAACAAGAATGGGGCGTGGTCTGCATTAAAAAGGGAAGAGGTGGCAAACAGTGGTGCAAGAAAGGTATATTACAATGTCCGTACAGCCGTATCATTGGAAATGGACGAAAGAATAATTCTTTCAGCTGGTTATACTTTCTCTGATTTTGATATTTATGGTGGAAGCAGGAATATTATTGTTGAGGGTGGCAAACTTCCATTGCCAAAAGCATGTATGATGCATTCGGCTTTTGTCAGCATTGGTGTACGTCTTTAATTTTGCATATTTATGTAGCTTTTTGTGCTTTAATTATAGAAAAATATATCTTTTATCAATTAAATATTACATATTGCTTGCATATATCAATTATAATGCCGAATATTGCGCGATTTTTATCAATATGTAGAGTTTTTAAATTATAAAAGGTATTTACATAATAAATAGGTTTTAGTTACTATGATTTATGATTTGGAGATGATGAAACAATTTTATGTTTCATATAATGGTAAAGTACAGGATACAAGAAAAAAATTAGGCAGGGCATTGACCTTGGCGGAAAAGATTTTATACAGTCATCTCTACGATGCTGATTCCATGAAATGTTTTGAGAGAGGTGTGGACTATGTGAATTTTCGTCCTGACAGAGTTGCAATGCAGGATGCCACCGCGCAAATGGCATTGCTTCAGTTTATGAATGCCGGTAAGAATGTTTCTGCTGTACCAGCAACTGTACATTGCGACCATCTGATACAGGCATATAAAGGCGCTTCTGTTGATTTGCCTGTAGCACAGACAACCAACAAGGAAGTATATGATTTTCTGAAGAGTGTGGCATCGAAATATGGAATCGGTTTCTGGAAGCCTGGAGCAGGAATCATACATCAGGTTGTACTTGAAAATTATGCTTTCCCGGGAGGAATGATGGTAGGTACGGATTCACATACACCGAATGCCGGTGGTCTTGGAATGATTGCCATTGGTGTCGGAGGTGCCGATGCCGTTGACGTGATGACCGGTATGGAATGGGAATTGAAGATGCCGAGAATAATAGGTGTACACCTTAAAGGAAAACTGAACGGATGGGCCGCGCCAAAAGATGTTATTCTAAAGCTGGCCGGCATACTGACTGTCAAGGGTGGTACAAATGCCATAATAGAATACTTTGGAGAAGGTACTTCTTCAATCTCGGCTACAGGAAAGGCAACAATTTGTAATATGGGAGCTGAGGTAGGAGCGACTACATCTGTATTCCCGTTCGATGGTGAAATAGTGGAATATCTCAGAGCTACTGGACGTGCGGAAGTTGCCGATATGGCATTAAAAGTTTCGGACGACCTGAAAGCGGATAATGAAGTTTTGTCATCACCTGAAAAGTATTACGACAAGGTGATAGAGATTGACTTGTCGGCATTGGAACCATATCTTAACGGTCCGTTTACACCGGATGCGGCATGTCCGTTGTCTGAGTTCAAGGACAAGGTAATAGCAAACGGTTATCCTCAACGTATGGAAGTAGGATTAATCGGCTCATGTACCAACTCTTCATATCAGGATTTGGGAAGGGCTGCTTCGTTAGTTAGACAGTTGAAGGACAAAGGTCTGAAGATGGCATCACCATTGTTGGTTAATCCTGGTTCGGAACTTGTGTATTGTACATCAAAGCGTGACGGCATGATTGCTGATTTTGAGGAAGCAGGTGCCGTGATAATGACAAATGCATGCGGTCCGTGTATCGGTCAGTGGAAACGTGAAACTGATGATCCTACAAGACCTAATTCCATTGTGACTTCGTTCAACAGAAACTTTGCAAAGCGTGCGGACGGTAACCCTAATACACATGCTTTTGTAGCATCACCGGAGATTGCTACAGCATTTGCCATAGCAGGAGACCTGTGCTTTAATCCTATGACAGATACTCTGATAAACGATAAAGGCGAGCAGGTGAAACTGGATGCCCCTACTGGTGACAAACTTCCTGTGAAAGGATTTACAGTTGATGATAATGGTTATGTAGCTCCTTCTGCTGACGGATGTAATATTGAAGTTATCATTGATCCGAAATCAGAACGTCTGCAGAAGCTTCAGCCGTTTGTTCCATGGGATGGTAAGGATTTATTGGATATGCCTTTGCTTATCAAGACCAAAGGCAAGTGTACTACAGACCATATCTCAATGGCTGGTCCATGGCTTCGATTCCGCGGACATCTGGAAAATATCTCAAGAAATATGCTGATGGGAGCTGTGAATGCTTTCAACGGAGAGACGAACAAGGTTTGGAACTCGGCAGACGGCAGTTATGGCGAAGTGTCGGCTGTAGCCGGAGGATATAAGGCTAAAGGCATTTCATCAATAGTAGTGGCGGAAGAAAACTATGGCGAAGGCTCAAGCCGTGAACATGCTGCCATGGAACCACGATTCCTTAATGTAAAAGTTATTCTTGCAAAGAGTTTCGCGCGTATCCATGAAACAAATCTGAAGAAACAAGGTATGCTTGCACTGACTTTTGCCGACAAGGATGACTATGACAAGGTGCAGGAACATGACAGGATTTCAATCGTCGGACTTGAATCATTCGCGCCTGGACGTAATCTAAAAGTGGTATTAACTCATGAAGACGGTACTCAGGATTCTTTCGAGGCCGTACATACATATAATGAAATGCAGATTGAATGGTTCAAGGCCGGTTCTGCACTTAATACATTTAGAAAATAACAATCAATATACAACTAATATAGGAGAAACTAGACGATGAGTAAAGTTCGTATGGAAGAAGGTAAACTGGTAGTACCTTCAAGTGTTACTATACCTTTTATAGAGGGAGATGGTGTTGGAGCTGAGATAACTCCGGCTTGTCAGAAAATTGTAAATGAAGCAGTAAAATTAGCTTACAAAGGTGAACGCTCAATAGAATGGATGGAAGTGCTGGCCGGTGAAAAGGCCTACAAACAGGTAGGAGAGTGGCTTCCGGAATCAACTATGGATGTGTTCAGAGAATATCTTATAGGAATTAAAGGACCGCTTACAACACCTGTGGGAGGCGGAATACGTTCGCTCAATGTTGCATTGCGCCAGACGTTGGACTTGTATGTTTGTCTGCGTCCAGTAAGATGGTTCAAAGGTGTAGTATCTCCTTTGAAAGAGCCCCAGAAAGTGGATATGTGTATTTTCAGAGAGAATACAGAAGATATATATGCCGGAATAGAATGGGAACAGGGCACTCCTGAAGCAAAGAAATTCTATGATTTCCTTTACAATGAGATGAAAGTTACCAAGGTGAGATTCCCTGAAACTTCTTCTTTCGGAGTAAAGCCTGTTTCTGTGGAGGGAACGAAACGTCTTGTTCGTTCTGCAATACAATATGCTTTGGATCATAAACTTCCGTCGGTAACACTTGTCCATAAGGGAAACATCATGAAGTTTACCGAAGGTGGTTTCAAGAAATGGGGATATGAAGTGGCTGAAACAGAGTTTGCCGAACAGACATTCACCATGAACTATTATCAGCAGTTGAAGAAAGATTTGGGAGAAGAATCCGCAAAGGCTGCCATGGCTGAGGCTATCAACAAGGGAAAGGTAATAATAAAAGACTGTATTGCGGATGCTTTCCTTCAGAATACATTGCTGAAACCGGAAGACTATTCTGTTATCGCAACTCTGAATCTTAACGGTGACTATGTATCAGACCAGTTGGCTGCCATGGTAGGCGGTATAGGTATTGCTCCTGGAGCAAACATAAACTACAATAGCGGTCATGCCATTTTCGAGGCTACCCACGGAACAGCTCCTGATATTGCGGGTAAGAATATGGTCAATCCATGTTCTCTTCTTCTGTCATCAGTAATGATGCTTGAGTATTTGGGATGGCAGGAAGCAGCCGACCTTATAACATCTGCACTTGAACAGGTTTTTGAAAATTCTGAGGCTACCATCGATTTGGCAAGATTTATGCCGGACGGTAAAGTATTGAGTACAGAAGAGTTTACTGAAAGAATAATACAAAGTCTTTAATTCAACTATAACGAACTGAACATGAAAAAAGAATATATAGTTTACAAACTTTCCGAATGTGCTAAACAGGCGTGCAGAATAGACAACAGTTTATTTACGAGTTTTAATGTTAAGCGCGGACTTCGTAATGAAGACGGAACAGGTGTGCTTGTAGGACTAACCAAGATAGGAAACGTAGTGGGATATGAGAAAACGGAAGAAGGCTTGAAACCTATTCCGGGTAAACTCTTCTATAGGGGGTATGATTTGGATGATATCGTTCATGCTCTTTTGAAAGAGAAACGTTTCGGCTTCGAAGAGGTTGCATATTTGCTTTTGTCGGGCGAGCTTCCTGACAAGGAACAGCTGGCTTCTTTCAAGGAACTGATAAACGACAATATGCCGCTTGACAAGAAAACTACAATGAATATCATCGACCTTGAAGGTCATAACATAATGAATATCCTGGCCCGTAGTGTTCTGGAAATGTACACATTCGACCCTAATCCGGATGACATCTCTCGCGACAATCTTATGCGTCAGTCTATCGAACTTATCTCAAAGTTCCCAACAGTCATAGCATACGCATATAGCATCTACCGTCACAGTACACACGGACGCTCATTGCATATCCGCTATCCGGATGAGAAACTCTCGTTGGCAGAGAATTTTCTTTACATGATTAAGAAAGATTACACTCCTCTTGAGGCACGTATGCTTGACCTTCTGCTGGTTCTCCAGGCTGAGCACGGTGGTGGTAACAACTCTACATTCACTGTCAGAGTTACAAGTTCTACACGTACAGATACATATTCAAGTATCGCAGCGGGAATCGGTTCGCTAAAAGGTTCATTGCATGGTGGAGCAAACATTCAGGTAGTAAAAATGTTCCATCACCTGAAAGAAGCCATTTCAGACTGGACTAATGTAGATGAAATAGACACATACCTTATTCGTATGCTTAATAAAGAGGCATACGACAAGACCGGACTGATATATGGTATCGGTCATGCCGTATATACTATTTCAGACCCGCGTGCTGTCCTTCTGAAGGAACTGGCAAGTGAACTTGTGGCTGAAAAAGGCTGTGAGAAAGAATTTGCTTTCCTTGAACTGATAGAAAAGCGTGCCATAGCTTGTTTCAAGAAAGTCAAGGGAGACAAGAAGAAAGTATGCTCTAATGTTGACTTCTATTCAGGATTCATATACGAGATGATGGGCTTGCCTCATGAGATATACACTCCTCTGTTTGCTATGGCAAGAATTGTCGGTTGGACGGCTCACCGTATTGAGGAATTGCATTTCGACGGTCGTCGTATTATCCGTCCTGCATACAAGAATGTACTTGAGGAAGTTTCTTACAAACCAATAGCTGAAAGATAGAATATATAAAATTGGGGCTGTGTCGTGATGTACGATGCAGCCCCAAATTTTATGTTGCTATATAGGTTTTATTTCAAGATAATCTGTTTAGCCCATTCTTCAGCCTGTTTGCTTCCTCTGTTGAACAAGCGGCCTTCTTTCCAATCCACTTCTGGATACAGCTTCTTCAGTTGTTTAACACTGTTGTTGATGGAGCTTCCGCCTGATGTAGCAAAAGGAATAACCGTCTTGCCGGAAAGGTTATACTTCTCAATGAATGTATTTACCGGACGCGGACATAAATCCCACCAGATAGGGTAGCCTATAAATACAGTGTCGTAGTTATTCATATTAAGAGTTTCACCACCAAGTTCAGGACGTGAATTGTCGTCATTCATTTCTATTGAACTTCTGCTGTTTTTGTCTCTCCAGTCAAGGTCGGCAGAAGAATATGCTTTCTTTGGAGTAATTTTGTACAGTGTTCCACCGGTAGCTTTTGAAATTGATTTGGCAACGCTTTCGGTGTTTCCCGTACATGAAAAATAAGCCACAAGGATTTTAGCTTCAGCATTATCCTTCTTTTGCTGTGCGTTTGACTGGCTGTTTAAGCAAAAAAGACTCATAATTATCAGTATTAAAGTTTTCATGTTATTTCAGTTTTGAATAATCTTCGTCATTAACCGGTTCCAGCCATTCGTTACTGCATCCTTCACCCGGAATTTCCATAGCAAGATGTGAGAACCAGCTGTCAGGAGCGGCTCCATGCCAATGCTTGACTCCGGTCGGAATATATATAACGTCGCCCGGATTCATTTCTATTGGTTCTTTACCCCATTCCTGATAGTAACCACGTCCGCCTACGCAGATAAGAGTCTGTCCTCCACCTTTTTCGGCTTTATGGATGTGCCAGTTATTACGGCAACCAGGTTCGAAAGTTACATTGGAAACCGGAACGCCTTCTGTGACGATTGGTGCAAGATAACTTTGTCCTACGAAGTATTTGGCGTATGCATCGTTAGGTTTGCCTATCGGGAAAATAATAGTTTGTGAGTATGCGTCAAGAGAGGCATTTGATGTGCTGTCCACATTTTCTGCCCATACTTCTTTTGCCATACGGAATGCAGCCCATGCCTTAGGCCATCCTGCATAGAATGCGGCATGTGTAAGTATCTCTGCTATTTCAGTTTTTGTCACTCCGTTTTTCTTTGCAAATTCAAGATGGTGTCTGAACGATGAGTCTGTCAGTCCCTGCGACATCAGTGCAACAACGGTAACGATTGAACGGTCGCGCATGGATAGCAAGTCATTGCGGCTCCATACTTCGCCAAAAAGGATATTATCATTAAGATGTGCGAATTCGGGAGCGAACTCTCCCAACACATCATGTCCTGCGGTTTGCTGGACTTTAACCTGTGATTTAGCCATATTCGGGAAAATTAAAAATGATAACGTGATAAGTAAGAATGATTTTGTTTTCATTTGTTATGGGTTTTATAATGAATGAAATTATATGTATGATTTATCAATCAAGCTCAATTAATTCATATTTTTGGCTTCCCATTCCAAGTGCTTCAGCATGATTCAAAGTATGCATGCCGTGACGTGAATCGATACGTTCAATCAGGTGTATCTTGCCATGGTCTTTTGACGAACGAACCAAGTCGGTACATGCACGGTCGAGAGCTACAGGGTCAAGCGATGCGAGAATACCTATATCGCCCATTTTAGGATCTTCCGGCGAAGAATCGCAGTCGCAATCAACTGAAAGATTGTTCGCTACACTTATGTAGAGTATATTTTCTCCGCAGTGGTCTGCTATTGCTTTTGCAGCTTCAGCCATTGATTCCAGGAAATCATCCTGTTTCGGGTTGCCCCAACTTGTGGTACTCTCTCCGGCAGAATGTATCAATCTTTTACCATTGGACGATGCAATTCCTATAGACATGTTCTTGATTGCACCACCGAATCCTCCCATGGCATGTCCTTTGAAATGAGAGAGGATTATTGTGAAATCATAATTGAGAAAGTTCTTGCCGACAATATCTTTTGTGAGATGCTTTCCTCCTTTTACTGGAAGTTCAGTTTCTCCTTCGGCATCCATGATGTCAACATTCGCGATTGCGGTGAAACCATGATCGGCAGCGGCTTTCAGATGACTTTCTGTATTGGAACGTCCGCCGCCATACGCAGTATTGCATTCTACGATTGTTCCATTTACTTTCTGCACAAGGTCTTTGATAAGCTTGGGTTGCAGGAAATTGTGTCCTCCGGGTTCTCCGGTAGAAAGTTTGACAGCCACTTTCCCTTTAGCTTCGCGTCCTAATGCCTCATAGATTTTAATCAGATTCTCGGATGAGATGTTTTTGTACCAGTAAACTTTAGGGGTATCAGTCGTTTCCGTATTGGCTGATTCCTGCACTTTTGGCGAATGTCCGCAACTTGGGGCTACGAAAGCGATTGCCAAAATAATTGTTAGAAAAATCTTTTTCATATCTTTAAGTATTTGTAGATTGTTTAGAAATTGATATTCACTCCACCCATAACGGTTGCTTTAGGCATCGGGTAACCGGCATTGATTTCATATTTTTGTGCAAGCAGGTTTTCTCCGCGCACCCAGATGTCGAGCCATTTTGTTGTGCGGAACGAAGCTCTTATATTCCACAGGACGAAATCTTCCGTTTTTACAGGTTCAGTCTGTGTGTATAGTCCGGCTATGTACTGTATGCCTGTTGATATGTTCCAGCGTCCGCATGAAAAGTTTGCTCCTCCGTAAAGCTTATGTTCCGGTGCGGCAATCACAGGCTCCTTCATGTGCAGATAACTGTAGTTACCGTCAACTGACCATTGTCTGTTTATGCGGTATGCAGCCTGTACTTCGATACCGGTATTGTCTATCTTGCCTGAATTCTGGTTCAGCATTCCGCTACCGTTTGGATTAGGCAGTGTCATTATGAGATTCTTGCCGTCTATATAGAAGAGGTTTACTCCATAACTAAATTGTCCGTTCATCAGTCGTTGCAAGAATGCAAGTTCGTAAGTCCACATAGACTCGGGTTTCAAATCAGGATTCTGCGGTGGAAACATATACATTTCCCTAAGGATAGGGTAGCGGAATCCTTTTGACGCAGATGCTTTCAGTTCCATGGCGTGAGGAAGATGGAAAGCCAATCCTGCCTGTGGTACCCATTCTGTTCCTATGCGTGAATGATGGTCGGCACGGATACCCATATTCAGTGTGATAAAGGAATTTATATCCTGACGCACATCTATATATCCGGCAAATTCATTTTCCTGCTTGTCAACCAGATCGGATGTAGTTCCTGCCTTTTCACCACTGATATACTCATTCCATGCATGGCCTCCATAGTTGAACCAGTCGAATCCGGCTGTGATGCGGTTACCTTTGAAGAACTGCATACTTTGATAAACAGATACTCCCATCATCTTGTCGAATGACAGGAAGCGGTCGTCCTGCGGCCCTTCTCCCTCAGATGGTGTATAACCGTCATTAATCCAGTGGTCTCCCCAGTTGTAAAAGAAACTTACCGCTCCTGAGGTCTTGTCGTAATTGTTTTCAATGGCAAATGAAGTCATTCCGCGTGTAATTCTCTGGTCTCCATCCAGAAGTGGAGAACTCACAGGTCCAGGGTATGAAGCGTTGAAGTGGGTAATGTTTACGTCTCCTCTAAGATTCCAGTTGTTTGTCATTTCATAACCCAATTTCGCATATCCGCCGTATTGTTCGAAATTCATATCGGCACGGTGTCCGTCAGTGCGGTTGTACGAACCTGATATTACGCTGGAAAATCGTCCTTTACGTACACGGTTTGTAAGTTCCGTCTCAAGTGTATTGTATGAGCCATAACCTGCATGGAGGTTTGTGTTTACTCCGTCTTCCTGCATTTTGCGTGTTACGATATTAACTACACCTCCCATAGCGTTGGAACCGTAAAGCACTGAAGCCGGACCTCTCAATACCTCTACACGTTCTGCGAGGAATGACTGGTAGGCATCTGATATCGGATGTCCGAAGATACCGGCATATTGCGGATGACCGTCAATCATCACCATCAGTCGTCCTGAGCCACCGCTCAGTCCACGCAACGAAATACCTCCCGCAGCACCGTTTGACACTCCATATCCCATAATGCCACGTGATGTGACAAACAGTCCCGGGACATGCTCGGTAAGTAATGGCAGCAGTGAAGGATGCATGGTGCTTTCTATACGGTCACGACCGACTACCGATACTGTCTGTGACAGATGGCGTACATCCGTTTCACTACGGCTTCCTGTCACTACCACTTCATTGATGTTATAAACCCGTGTGGAGTCGATTATGATTTGTGCCGACAGACTGAGTGGGGTAAATAATGCAATATAAAATATATTTCTTTTTATATTGGGGATTATTGTTCTCATAAAATATTCTGTTCAGTTTCTATAAATTATGTCTCTATAATTTTTAAATTTGTTTTGATGCTACAAAGTTATCATACATATAGTATAAATACGTATATCTATTACTGCATTATTTACCCAAATTACAGATATTTGTATTTTCCTTTTATCTCCATCCCATGAACATGCGTACGGTATCGGCATCATGATGGTCGAAGAAAAGACTTTTTCCTGTGTCCAGTCCAGCTATATTTCCCATGTCTTCCTGTGACAGTGAAAAATCGAAAATTTCAATATTTTCTTTCATACGTTCGATATGAGTAGATTTCGGTATGATGATAACTCCACGTTGTATTAGCCATCTTAATGCTACCTGTGCAATGCTTTTTCCATACTTTGCTCCAATATTGGCTAATATCGTATTATTAAAGAAATTGTTGCGTCCTTCAGCAAGCGGTCCCCATGACATGATTCTAGTACCGAATTCCTCCATGATTTTCTGTGCTTCAATCTGTTGGTCGAAGACATGCGTCTCCACCTGATTCACTGCTGGTATTATTTCCATGTTACTGGCTATATCTATAAAGTGATCAGGATAGAAATTACTTACACCGATAGCTCTGAGTTTACCTTCCTTGTATGCTTTTTCAAGTGCCCGATATGCTCCGTAGCGGTCACAAAACGGCTGATGCAGTAGCATCAAATCAATATAATCTGTTTGTAGTTTCTTTAAACTTTCGTCTATTGATTTGCGTGCATTCTCGTAGCCGTAATTTGATATCCAAACTTTGCTTACAATGAAAATTTCATTTCGTTTTATTCCGCTGTTTTTAACTGCTTTTCCTACACCTTCTTCGTTATGGTATGCTTGTGCCGTATCAATCATACGGTAGCCACATTCCAAAGCGTTGCTCACACAACGTTCACATTCTGAAGGAGAGACCTGATATACTCCATAACCAATCTGTGGCATTTCGACGCCATTGTTTAATCTTACTGTTTTCATATTTTCAGTTTTAATTTATTTTGATAATTTTGTTCTTTGTGCAAAGATAGATACATGGTAATATAGGACTAAAACAAAAAATGCGGATATAATTACCATTTTTACAGTTCTTGTTAGTAATTGGAGGATATTTATATGGAAGAAAATAAAGAAATATTCATAGCCCATAGACTTGGTGAAATAAAAACAGATTCGGACGAGGAGTATCTTGCCCATATGCTTTGTTTGGGAGGAACATGTAAGTACTGTTTCAACAGGCAGGATTTTGAATTGCATGCAGGCGATCTGTCCATAATACGCAAGCGTAAAATGATAGAAAAGATAGAAGCATCAGATGATTTCCGATGCAGAATTATTTATGTAAAACCGGAATTTGTGACTCTATGCACTCCGCAGAGTAATTATGGAACTAAGGGACAGTTGGCCTTGTTTCTGAATCCTGTCATGCACTTAAATCGTGAGCAACAGGATATATGTCTTCGTGATTTTGAACTGCTTGAGCAAAGGATAAACGACACAAGTCATCGTTTTTATCGTGAGACGGTTATTAATGCGATGCGGATGGCAATTCTTGATTTTTTTGATTTCCATGCCCGTATTTATGGTGAAAATGATATTACCACACAAAATGCATCCATTATGAATAGATTCCTGAAGATGCTGGAGGACGGAGCATACCGCGAGCACAGAGAGGTGACATATTATGCGGATTGCCTTTGTGTCACATCAAAATACCTGTCCGAAGTTTCAAAGAAGGTTAGCGGATACGGAGCCAATTATTGGATCAATAATTATACCATACTTGATATAACTCGTCTGCTCCGCGATAAATCTCTTTCGCTAGTACAGATATCAGATATGTTCGGGTTTTCATCTATGGCCTATTTCAGCCGTTATGTACAACAATATTCAGGTATAAAGCCTTCTGATTACAGAGAGTGATGGGCATGATTAAGTGCTAAATGTCATTCCTTTTCTGTTTTACATACTCTGTCGGGGAACATCCGCAACATTTTTTGAATAATCTGCTAAGGTGTTGCGGGTAGTCAAAGCCTAGATTATATGCTACTTGTGATGCTGTTGCTCCGCTTATAAGTTCATTTTTGGCACGTTGAATAATGTATTGCCTGATATGGTTACTTGCGGTATCGCCTGTAGTCTTTTTTATAAGGTCTCCAAAATAGTTTGACGACATGCATAATTCATTTGCACAATATTGTACAGTGGGTAATCCGAGTGTAAACTGTATTCCTTTCTCATAATAATCCTGTAACAGGGAATTGAATCGCATCAGTATATCTGAATTTTCCAGCTTTCTGGTCAGGAACTGGCGATTGTAGAAACGTTGGCAGAAATTAAGCATCAATTCAATGTAGCCTACTATAATTGCCTTCTGTTGTTCATCGTGTCTTTTTGATAACTCATCTCTCATCTGGTGCATTAATGACACCAAAATGTCATGTTCCTCTTCTGACATGTGTAGAGCCTCGTTTATTCGGTAATCGAAGAATGTATAATTCTTTATAGTCTTTTCCAGTGCTGTTCCTTGTAGTATATCAGGGTGGAAAAGCAGTGCCCATCCCGTCAGCATAACCTGTTCACCGTTGTCTTCCTTTCCTCCAATCTGCCCCGGGGCTACACAAATTACAGTACCTTTTTTGTAGTCATATTTGCCACATCCGTATGTCAAGTCTATTTCTGCTTCATCGTGAAAGAATATTCCGTAAACATTGTAGTTGGCCAGGCAATGACGTATGGGGGAAACCTCCTTGTAGTCAATTACACAAACCTGCTGGTGTTGGCTTTCATAACCAAGCCAGTTACAATAATCGTTTACATTTTTTACTTTCAGAATTTTGCTCATTGTGCTATGCTTTTATACATGTCACGGCAAAAATAAAACTTTTCACTTAATCTTAAAACTCAATAGTGGCATTATCAGTAAAAATGATACAAATGTCCCACTTATTGTTACTTCATTGTTATCTGGGGCAAGTAACTTTGTGATATCAAAAAAACAGTGAAAAATGGATAGGCAAATTATCATTTCTCCCCAATTATGTGAAGACGAGGTCGTTTGTTTTATTGCAGACCGTTATCACATTAATCCACAAACACTTTTGCAGCTTTTTCTGACGCAGAATGGAATTATAACAGATACAGATAATGTGGAATGTGAACTACAACTAGAAGATAACGAAATAGAAATATTACGTGACTTGACAGGTTTTGATAATAGTAATTAATAATGGTTTATAGATTATGGACAGAAGAAATTTTTTGAAACTATCATCTGTGGCAGTATTATCTACCGCAGGTTCTTTGACTGGCATATCTAAGGTGATAGCCGATGGTACTTCTGAGTCTGAGAATGTAGATAAAGGTATAAATGAAGTATCTTACGGAGCTGATTCGTAAGTGGGCTATGCGAAAGAATATGACTCCGGCACAATTTGCCCTTGCGTGGATGTTGTCGCGTAAATCGTGGATAGTTCCGATACCCGGTACAACAAACCCTCAACACCTGGATGATTTACTTGGAGCTGGAACAGTACGTCTGGCAGCATGGGAAGTTGAGGAGTTTGATCGTGAATATGCAAAGATAGACCTTATGTGACATCGTGCAGATCCGTTTACTGAAAGTCAGATAGATAAATAATGACGATGTGTGGATTACAGATTAAAGTTCCATTTTCCAACCGTTATCATTATGATATACCATCAGTCTGCCCATTCCTCCGTCTATCGTGAGGTTTGTTCCGTTGATGAAACCGTTCTTTTCGTCACACAGGAACATAACGGCTCTGGCAATATCTTCAGGCTCGCCTATGCGCTGTGAAGGATGTTGCATGATGTCGGCTTCGGAATATTCCGGAACTTCAGTATCCTTATGGAAACGTGCGGTCTCAATCCATCCTGGAGCAATGGAGTTCACTCTTGCCATACCGCTGAGGCTTACAGCGAGAGCATGAGTAAGTGCTGTTATACCGCCCTTGGCCGCCGTATAGCTTTCTGTATCGGCTTGCGACTGGAATGCCCTGCTTGAAGATATGTTGACGATGGACGCACCTTTGGAGAAATGTTCCTTGAATAATACAGTCAGCCAGTAAGGGGCAGCCACACCGACTTTCTGCACATACATGAAATCCTCGTATGAGCATCCGCTTAATATACCTCCGTTCATCAGACATGCATTGTTTATAAGGAAGTCAATTCTCTCTTCTTTTGACAATACCCATGCGGCAAAACTTTCCAGTACTTCTTTCTCTGAAATATCCCCTTTGTAGCAGAATATATTTTCGTCAGTATCGTGGTCAATGTCTCTGTCTATAACATATACTCTGGCACCTTCTTTACTGAAACTCTCAGCAATACATCTGCCTATACCGGCATTACCTCCGGTTACTATACATACCTTGTTGTCGAACTGCATATCTTTATGAAAAAAGACGATATTATCCGTTTTAAAAGATAATATCGCCGTTATCAGTTATTGTTTTAGAATTGGAATTTTTCAAGTTTCATAGCTGCAAGGCTCTCAATCTTAGGAACCAGTGTAGTGAAGTGTGCACTTTCTGAATGAGCTTTCAGAGAGGCCTCGTCTGTCCATGTTTCACAAATCATATAAACATCTTCACGTGTAGCGCTCTTGAAGAAATCGTATGCTATGCATCCTTCATCTTTCAATGATGCTGCTACCAGTTCTTTAGCTGTTTTTTCCACTTCTGCCTTGTTTTCTTCCGATACTTGGATAAATACATTTAATCTTAGCATAATCTTGTCTTTTTAGTTGTTTGTAAATTAATTATTATATCTGCATTTGCATTATATTCTTTATCTTCCCGGCATTATAGTAGGGTTGCCGCCCTGATTTTTAAATTTTGCGCTTCTTATTATCTCATAAAGAATACCTCCGACGTCCAGTCCTATTTTGGTCTTATTAAATTTGTAATAAGGTATTGCAATAGGGCGTGTGTCCCATCTTCCTCTCATAGGGTCATATATCCTTTCTGCACCGACTTCCATTCCCCATCTATCGTTGAACTCATAGCCTATGGTTCCTCCGAAACTGCTCATTTGAAATCCGTATGCACTGGCCGGAGCATATGAACCGAAAGCCCTGAAACTCAGTCTCTCATTCGGCCTGTAAATTACAGCTCCTGATGTTCCGAAAGCCTGACCTGTACTGAACGGGAAATTAAACTTGGTAGCATTCAGTCCTGCCTGTATTTCCCAATAATCATTTATATTGTATTGGTATATCAGTGACGCTTCGTTTATTCTTCCAATCCCGGGCAGCGTTGATTGTGAACCGTAACCATACAGATTGGGAGCCATCATTCCTCCGGTAGTGTAATCACCGTAAAACATTGGCGACGGGTTCGTGTGGTAAGGCATGTAGAAGGGGCGGCGGAGTTTTATTTCCTGTATTTCCATCTGTTGTATTTCTGTTTCTGCCTTTACTTCAGGCTTTTTCATTCCATCGTTTACAGGTGATATTTCCGGGATGCCGATACTCTCATCAGTTATGGCTCTCAGACTGTCCTTTCTCAACTTTGAGTTGTCTTCCTGGGCATAGATGCCCGCTGTAAAGAGGCAAAATGCAGATAGTATGATAATCCTGAATTTCATATACAGATGTTTTTACAAATGGATATAAAGTCTGATATTTTTATCAAAGTTAGCCAAAGCTTTAATAATTACAAAGTCTCTTCTGTATCTTTATTATTTGTTTTTCGTTTTTTACAAATCAGCCATAGTGAATACCGTTTAAACAGCATTTAAATACTGCTTGAATGGTATTTAAACGGTATTTGATAAACAAAAAGTAGCACCCCTGTTGAGAGTGCTACCTTCATAAAAATATTTTTACTTTTCTGTTCCTTTTGAATTTTATTTTACAATCTTGGTCAGCAAGGTCTTTCCGTAGGCATTGCCTTTTGTATCGTGAGCCTCAGACTTTACGAGCCCTACACCTTTTGCATACCATTCAGTGATTCTCAAGGTTGTAGTCTTCAATACAATCTTGGTACGTTTCAGATACGATATTTTAATACAGTCAAATTTTCCTGCTGTAGTACTTACTGTTTCATTACCCATATATGCGGCTCCTGAAATATTAATTTCATTTTTCAGCATATTGAGAATAAGTTTATATGAACGATCCGGCATAGATTCACCGGCTTTGGCATTATCAGACAATGTGAAAGAGTTGTCTCCATCAAACTTTTTGTCTTCCTGCAGAGCTGCTTTAGCTGTAGGACCGTACTTGGCAGGATCGGAGTCCGAAGCAATATAAAGTTCGTACATCAGGTCTTCAGTGCAAACGGTATTATTGCCGTCGTAGCTCCATTGTGTCAGTGAATAGGAAGTGTTGTTTTTGGTCTTGGTTGTCACTGTCTTGCTGTAATAATCAGCAAGAGTTTTACCGTCTTCATTTGTAACGTTCTTTACAGTGGTAGTTACATTAGAAATACTCTGGCCAGCTTCGTCATAGTTTACGTAATGCAGTTCCGTACCGTTCTTTGTGCAGAAATACTGTGCATTAGCCATTCCGCAGATGAGTAATGCACTGACGAATAATGCTGTTTTTTTCATAATAGAATTGTCTTTTATTTGTTTAAATAAATCAAGTTATATTCCAAATTGGCTGCGAACTTACAAAAAATATGATAAACTTTTTACTGACATGATAGAAATGTATATTAAAAAAAGAGTATAAGGTAAAAATCAGAACTAAACTTTTACATATAATCTTTGTAATATCTTTTTGTTTCAACACTTCATCATATTTGCCTTAAAATTTCTTGTCGTCAGTTTTTAAGCCTGTTATTTTATTTTCCGGCATTAATATAAACCTTATGCGTTCCCAACCCCTTTATTGCAATTCCAGAC
Organism: Bacteroides caecigallinarum; assembly: GCF_016902295.1. Classification (GTDB taxonomy): domain Bacteria; phylum Bacteroidota; class Bacteroidia; order Bacteroidales; family Bacteroidaceae; genus Phocaeicola; species Phocaeicola caecigallinarum_A. The sequence goes on from NZ_JACJLQ010000007.1 coordinate 41,929, forward strand.
TCTGTATCTGCTGCCCAAGCCTTCAGTTCCTTCGCAGCAGTTGTACGGTTAAGCTCAACCATCTTTGAATAGTCACTAACAGTAATGAAGGGATTTTCTTCAAGATATTTCTTAACTATGTTCAGTCTTTCTTCAGCAGTAGTTTTAGGTCTTCTGCATTTTTTCACTCCCGAACCTCGTTCAAGGTTGCAAAGAGTATTTGTTTCGTTGATAAGTGTCCTGTCGGCACGAAAGTTGATTCCTCCAATTTCTATGCTGGCAGCGTTACGGCGCGGAGAGTTCCCTTCTATATTTTCTCTTTCCTTGCCTTTTCTTAGTTTGACTGTAGGAGTGAAAAGACCGATTCCATCTATTCTTACAGACCGTCCTTCTGCCATGAAACGTGCCATAGTGCCGGTTATCAGGTCCAATGCTCCGCGAACTTCGCCGCGATTGAACGTAGAACCTTTGATGCTTGCTTCCACCAGTTCGTCAGTCTCGCATGTGCCTGTAATTTCCATTCTCGGATAAAGTAATGTTTCGCCCTCTTTCTTCATGTCGGGCATTTCCTGCATGAAATATTTTGCCATAATCAATAAAGATATTTGTGGTTATTAAATTAATTGTTTCAGTTCTATAAATTATAAATTTCCTTGCATTATCTTTAAATACAAGTTATATCTATATAAATACAACTTGTGTTTTTATAAATATAAGTTGTATTTATAAATCAATAATCTGTATATATAGATTATGTAAGTACAAAAGTAAATTATAATCAGCAGATTTACAATTTATTACGCGGACAAATGAGGATATGTGGAGGGTAAAATGATGATTTACGTGTTGAAAAACAAAATCATTTTGTGAAATCTTTTGTCGTAAAATAAATCTATGTAACTTTAACCCATGATGTTTATTTGAACTTGATACATGTGTATATAACTGCTTATACAATGAAAAATATTATAGAAACCATCAGAAAGCATTATCCGGTGTCAGACCAGACAATTCAGGAACTGGAATCATATTTAACGCCTTGCTGTTTTCCGAAAAAATATCAGCTCATTAAGGAAGGTATATATTGTAAATATGCCTATTTCATAGAGAAAGGTATGTTGAGAGCATATTGGATTGTCGATGGGGAGGAATATACTACATCATTTGGTGCGGAAGGTTGTATAGTTTTCAGTATGGATGAGCTTTATTATAACAGGAAAAGTGAGGAATACGTTGAGGCGCTGGAGGATGTGGAGGCATACAGAATAAATATATGTGATCTTAAAAGGCTTATGGAAACAAACCTTGAGTTATGCAATTGGGGAAGGATAATACATCAGAATGAGTATAGAAGACTTCACAGAAGTCATAAAGAACGACTGTCTCTGCCGGCAAAAGAACGTTATGAGGAGTTCCGTAAACAGTTTCCTGAAGTTTGTAAAAGGGTTAATCTGACATATATAGCATCGTATCTGGGGATAACCCTTTCTACACTCAGCAGATTGAGAAACGAAAAACCATAATTTGATTTAGGACAAATTTTTATTGGATGATACTGTGTATATTTGCGCATATTTACAGTAGCATTTAATATTATTATCAACATGACAGGAAATATTTCATCAGCCGCATTTTCCGATTCCAAACCTCATTATGAACTCCTTGACGGACTGAGGGGAGTAGCAGCTTTGCTTGTAGTGTTTTATCATATTTTCGAGGGATTCTCTTTTGCCGGAGGAGGAACACTCATTACTACAATTAACCATGGTTATCTGGCAGTAGATTTCTTCTTCATTCTTTCTGGATTTGTTATCGGATATGCATACGATGACAGATGGAAAAAGAATATGACGCTGAAGAATTTTTTCAAGCGAAGGCTTATCCGACTTCATCCTATGATAATAATGGGAGCTGTAATCGGTTTCATAGCATTTTTCATTCAGGGAGGTGTGAAATGGGACGGGACTCATGTAGCTACATCTATGGCCATGCTGGCATTGTTGCTGACTATGTTCTTTATTCCTGCATATCCGGGAGCCGGGTATGATATTCGTGGTAATGGGGAGATGTTTCCTCTCAACGGACCAGGCTGGTCACTCTTTTTCGAATACATAGGCAATATTCTTTATGCTCTTTTCATTCATCGTCTTGGGAATAAGGCTTTGACAGTGTTGGTTGTTCTTCTCGGACTTGGACTTTCATGGTTCGCATTGTTTGATGTAGTGGGCTACGGGATGATAGGTGTAGGATGGACTCTTGACGGTCTGAACTTTTGGGGCGGTATGCTCAGGATGCTATTCCCTTTCACTCTCGGTATGCTTATTTCAAGAAATTTCCGCAGTTTCAACATAAGGGGAGCATTCTGGATTTGTACTGTTGTACTGATTGCAATTTTCTGTGTTCCATATATTGAAGGGAAATCACCTGTATGTCTTAACGGAGTGTTCGAGATGGTATGTATTGCAATTGTATTCCCTGTTCTGGTATGCATAGGTGCGTCAGGTAAGACTACCGACAAGAAATCAACAGCTATCTGTCGTTTTTTGGGTGACATATCATATCCTCTATATGCCGTTCATTATCCTGTGATGTATGTGTTCTACTCTTGGCTTATAGAGAACAAACTCTATACACTGGGGGAAACGTGGATGCTTTCGGCAATGGTTTATTTGGGCAGTATAGTATTGGCATATGCGTGTCTGAAATTTTATGATGAACCTGTAAGGAAATGGCTTGGCAATAAGTTCGTTAAATCTAAACCTACTGTATAGTTGTTTGCTTGCATTTGTTCTCAAGTTTTATTACCTTAGGTGAACAAAATATTATAGTATGGGAACTTTAGGATGCATAAACGACATGATGCGTCGTGACAAGGAGAACCGTGAGCTGAGAAACAGAAATCGCGAGCGGATGAATGATACGCGTAACCGCCTCATAGAGGTGGGGAAGGGACGTGAACTTCCTGATATGTCGGCCGACAGTATAGACCATATAAGGAAAAATACAGTGGAAAAGGAGAGGGCTGATAACGACAAGTTGTTTCGTCTGAAACTGAAGTTTGCTGTGATCGTTGGTGTGGCGCTGTTGCTATGTTATGTTGCTTATGTGTTTATAATAAAATAGGCAGCACCTGTGAAGAGAAGTGCTGCCTGTTTGCGGTTGATCTTATTGTTTATGGATGATTTTTTATTCAATAATCCATTTCTCTATACCTTTAATAGTGTTATTGAAATTGACTCCTACCTTTATGAGTTTTCTTCCGTCCGAGGCAAAAGGTAGCGCATATTGTTTGTCGTTGATTTGTTTTATGGCCTCTTCTGCTGTGCCTTCCAGTTTGAATTCCATGATGTAGATATAGTCGTTTGTCTTCACAACCATGTCTATGCGTCCGGATGATGTATGATATTCCACTTCGGTATAGAATCCAAGCAATCGGAATACTATGAAAAGTACATTCTGATAATGCAGTTCTAGCTGACGTGTCAGTTCGTAAGGAATATCTGCAAAGAAACTTTGCAGGCGGGTCATGAAACTGTTGATGTCGCCTTTTCTCACATCCTGAACAAATGATATTATCTGGAATGATGACTTTCCGGATTCGATAGAGGCATAATATGGCAATAGAAATCTTGTAAATCCGTCTTCCACTTCACGGTTTGGAAAACCGAGGTTGTATGTTCTGAATTCCTTATCATACCCTTTTATAGTGAGATAACCGCTTTGATAGAGGATAGGTACAGGGTTTGTGTACATAGAGTCTATCCCTCCGAGGGTATCGGCAAATGCTACTTCTTCAGTCAGTCTGTAGAGATTATAACTACTTCTTTTGAGCAGTTCCACCAAGAATGTAGGAGTGCCTGTCTCGAACCAGAAGCTTCCGAATTCACGGCTTTTCATTACGTTGAGTATGCTGAAAGGATTGTATATACCTTCCGGGCTGCTACTGAAATGGTAACCGTCGTACCATAGTTTTAGCTTCTGGCATGTCTCTTCGTATGTCATATCGTTTCTTTCTCCGAGGTCTTTTATTTCATCGGGGAAATAGCGCAACAATTCTTCTTCCGTTATTCCGCAGAGATTGTTGTAATCTCTAAGGATTGAAATGTCCTCTAAGTTGTTAAGATCGCTGAATACACTTACCTTACTGAACTTTGTAACTCCGGTAAGCAGTGCAAAACGCAGATACTGGTCGCTGCTTTTAAGAACTCCATAAAAAGCTTTCAGTGTGTTGCGGTACTCGTCCATGAGTTCGTCATTGCCTATAGCCTGGAGCATAGGCTTGTCGTATTCGTCGATAAGAACTACTACATTACGGCCGGTTGTAATACTTATCTTCTCTATAAGGTAAGAAAATCTTTCTTCCGGAGAGCGATCTTTTTTTTCATCGCCATACATCTGTTCCCATTTTTCAAGATGTTGGTTCAGTATTGCAGTAGGTGAAAGTTTGTCTTCGTATTTTTTTGAATTCAGATCAAGATGCAGAACCGGGTATTCTTTCCATTCAGTTTCCAACTTTTCCATGGCAAGCCCCTTGAAAAGGTCTTTCTTCCCAAGAAAATATGCCTCAATGGTCGATACAAGAAGACTTTTTCCGAAACGTCGCGGACGGCTCAGAAAATAGTATTTACCTGTCTTCACCATTCTGTATATGAGTTCTGTCTTGTCTATATACAGATATTTCCCTTCTCTGATTTCTCTGAAACTTTGTATGCCTACCGGATATAGATTGTTCATAATAGCAGTTTGCTTAACCATATTACACAGTATCACAAAAGTAATGTTTTTTTTCTGATATTGCAAAAGATGAGTCTTTGCAAACCTTTTTAAAAGCCTTTTAAACAGTGTTTAAATGCTGTTTAAACAGTGATTAAAACTGGAATGACGAAGTCACCGATTTGTTATACGGATTATAGGTGGTAGTACCACATGAACTGAGACATGCGGAAAGGCAGATTACTGCGAGGAATATAAAAAGCTTCATGTGAATTAATTAATAATTAAAAATTAATAGATAAGAGTTGTTAGTTTTTAGTTATTAGAGGCATTCTGATGGGAACTAACAACTAAGAACTAAAAATTAAAAATAATACGTCAGTGATACTACAAACGTCCTGTTCTTGGTCTCAGGTTTGTTCATATAAGCATTTTTCATACCCCAGTCATATCCTATTGCTATCTGTGTCTGACGCGCAATTTCCACTCCGGCACGGAAACCTATTCCCCAGTCGAAGCGTGGTGAGAGTCCGTCTTTGAACATATTGTTTGATGATATTCCTGTTTCCGTTTTGCCGTCTGGATATGTAGTCGTATAATTCATCTTGCCAAACATTCCGATGTTGAAGTACGGACCTGCGTTTACGAAAATGCTTAGATTGTCATTGACCTTGAATTTATAACCTAAGTGGATTGGTATGTTCAGGTAGTAAGGTGTTGTGTCCCATTCTAATTCTTTTCCGGTTCCGTTCTCGTATGCAGGTGTGGATTTCCAACCGTATGATGAAATCATCAGTCCGAAATCGGTGTACAATCCTTTCTGTGCATCCCTGAAAGCATATTCACCTTTCAGTCCGGCATGGAAACCTGATTTTGATTCGTTTGCTGTCATAGAGTTCAGGTTGTAGCCTCCGGAAAGTCCGTATCTGAATTCCTGTGCTTGTGATGTCGCAAATACTATTGCAGACATTGCGATAGTGAGTAAAAATTTCTTTTTCATAAGTCTATGTTTAAATAATTGATTATTCTTAGTTCCTTTTGTCTTTTGGGTTATCAATCCAGTCGGTTTCGTAAATATTGCATCCGCCCAAAAGACCGATACCGTTTTCTATGTTTGTGTAGTGGCTGCGAATAGGAGCAAGGCCGTATTCTCCTAATTCATTGTTGTTAATATCGTTTACTGATTTCAGATACTGGTACATTTCTTCCGAGAATCGGTAAAGACAGATTTTGAACTTGATGGTTTCTATCATTTCATCATCATTATAGCCTTCGTAATAATATGTACTGGGTTGTAATGTATAGCTTTTCCCATTAAGCATGGTGTCGTCCCACAGATATATGTCACGGTAATAAGTTTTTGAAATGTCAAAAATCTCGTCAAAGCCTACTTTATTAAATAGCAGGGGTTCTTCATCAAGTTTCAGGTCTATTCCTTCGATTTTCTCTTCATCATCAACTTCACCATAGTAATGTGTTACTGTATTCCTTACTATTCTCATTCCGTAATAGTCCTTTGTCTCTGCATTATCAGTAAATGATATGCGGAACTGTATTTCTCTGCCGTATGAACCGTTTTCTAAAACCATTTCCCACTTGTCCAATGGGAAGGCTTGTGGTATTACAGTACTTGATTTTGCCGTAGGCATATCCGGATATGATGCCTCCAAGTCTATCTTGTCGCCTTCCTTCAGTTTGCCAAGAACATAGTATGAATTAGCAGGTAGCAAGTCAGTCGCTTTGTCAGTATATTTTATCTCCTTTTCCACTCCGTTCAACTTAAATGTTATGTCCGGTTTGTCAGAAGTGTTTGTACCTTTATTGTTTACAGTTGTGCTTTGCGATACCTGTATCAGTGTAGTGTCGCTGAGGGTGTTTGGCATACAGAATACTACAGGCTTTCTTTTAGCCTCTATATCATCTATACTGAATTCGTATGTACAAGATGATAATGTAATCAGTAGTGATGCAATATATATAAATTTATGTCTCATATCAGTTTAAAATTTAAGTGTGTAGCTGAATGATGGAATAATAGGGAATACACCCTGTCCTTTTCCGGTGAATGTACCGTCCTTGTTCTGTTTTACTGTGGCATACAATGGATTCATCCTGCAATAGGCATTGTAAAGACTGACATTCCATATTCTCTCAAAGCCTCTTTTAGTGGTTTTGCGGAAGTTTATACCCAAGTCAAGTCTGTGATAGGCCGGCAGGGAAACATTGTTCGGGGATTCATAAACCATAATACTTTCGTTCTTATCCTCTGTTCCGGGTATTGCAGGTGCTTCTACCTTTTGTGTCGGTATAGTCATGCGGTTTCCGCTATGGAAATTCCACGATGCGTATGTGTCAATCCTGTCGCTGAACTTGTGGCTCAGGTTGATAGAGAATTTATGACGGTTGTCGAACTTGTCCGGGTACCATGACTGATGGAAGTTCGCGAAGAATCTCTTGCTCCACGAAAGGGTGTAGGATGCATCTATGGATGTTTTTCCGTTACTGTAGCTGATGTCAGCTTCCGCTCCGTATGCTTTCCCTTTTCCTGTCCTTACGTTCTCTTCCCAGTCATCAGCAGAAGGGTTAAGTTGGTTATCGCCATTGTATTCTATCAGATTGTTCATGGTCTTATAGAATCCTTCTATGCTTAATCTGATGTTATACGGAAGTCTGCTGTATATCCCTGCTGAGTATTGTCGCGACCTCATAGGGGTGATTTTTTCAGTAGAAGGCACCCAATAGTCTGTCGGCAGGTTCAGGTAGGTAGCCGATAGCTGATGCATGAACTGGCTCATCTCCGTATATGATACCTTGAAACTTGCATTGTTGCATATCTTGATGTTCATTGCTGCGCGTGGTTCAATAGAGTGATATTTCGTTCCTGCAATACCGAACATGGTGTAGTGTATTCCACCGTTCAGTTTCAGACGGCTGCCAAGCGAGATGTCATCTTCGGCATAGAGGGTAAATTCATTACTCTTGTACTGACTTTTTATTCTGTCTGTCAGTTCATTGTTTGTCGTATTTTCATACTTGGAATAGTAATTCTGCGGCATGAAAATGTGGCGCATATAGTTTGAACCGAAACGGATGTGGTTCCATGTGTTAGGACGATAGTCGAACTCCATCCTGTAGCCGAAATCGTTTATGGTGGAATGGTTGTTCTGAATCTTTATTATTGCACCGTCCAATCCCTCTATATATCCCAAACGTTCTTCACTCAGATAGTCGAATTTGGAGCGGTTATAGGTATATACTCCGGTAAAATTTGCAAACAGCTTGTGAGAAAAAATATATTTCCAGTTTGCTGATGCGGTGAAGTTCCCCCATTGCAGGTTGAACTTGTCTATATTGGAAAGTTCCGAAGAATAAGAATATGCCTTGTTGTTCACTTTTAGAAGATCATTACCGGAATACAGGCTGATATCCGCACGGCTCTTTTCAGAGAATATGTGAGTAACTTTCGCGTTTATATCATGGAAAGCATATCTTACGTTCTTCTTGTCTCTGCGGCTTGTATTTATTATGGCGAATGAGGGTGCGGTGAGCAAGTCCAGCCATGTGCGTCGCATCGCCACGTTGAACGAGGTGCGGTCTTTCACTATCGGCCCTTCAAACTGTATTCTGCCTTCAAGGAGTCCGAGCGTGAAACTTCCGTGATATTCTTTCATGTTTCCGTCGTTTGTACGGACATCAACTACCGATGAAAGTCGTCCACCGTAACGGGCAGGGAAGCCGCTCTTGTAGAAGTCGATGTTCTTTACAATATCTGTATTGAAAGCAGAGAACAGTCCTCCGGCATGGTTCACCTGATAGAGTGGTGTACCGTCGAGCAGGAAAAGGTTCTCGTCGTTTCCGCCGCCGTGAACATAAAGTCCGGAGATTAGCTCCGTACCGCTAGCTACTCCCGACAGACTTTGGAGTTTCTTCACTACATCAGGCGAGCTCATGAAGTTGTTTCCGCTTACGAAGTCCTTTGCCGTAAGCGAAACTTTTCCGGTCTGTGTAGTGTAGATAGGGGAGTTCAGGTCGGCTGTTACCACTACCTCATTTATGCGGTAATCCGCTTTCAGGTATATGTTCTGCGATTTGTTTCCTTTTAGCGTAATATCTTCGGTTTGTTCACCGCAGCTGATATGCGAGAAACGGATTTTATGTTTTCCTTCGTTGAGTGTAAGACTGTAGAAACCATGCTCGTTTGTCAGTGTACCGGTATTGGAGGTGATGTCCCAGACAGTGGCGTTTATCACTGTCTCGCCGTTCTCCTGATAGATATATCCACTCAATGTATATGACGACAGTCTTTTCAGTATCACGTAGTCACCGTTTATCTCCCATTTGATGCCGGTATTGCTGAATATTGTTTCAAGGCTGTTTTCAAGGCTTACCATACTTGGTTTCTTGCCCGAATACGGTATGTTCAGCTTTATAGACGAGTCGTAAACAAAGCTTACAGGGTAGATACTTTTCACCTGCTCCATCATGTCTTCTACAGTGACTCTGCCTTGTGCATTTATTGATGAAACGCATATTGTAGAAACCAGAAGGATTATTGATATAATTCTGTTCATGTTCAGTCTTTCTTAGTTATTGTGATGTCTAATGTTTTCTCTATAAGTGAGATAATCTCGTCCAAGCTGTCCGTTTTGAACTCGGCTGTAATGGTTTTGAAATGTTCGGACGCATAAAGGCTTGTTCCATAATAAAGTGATAGTTCCTTCATTACGGCATCTATAGGAGTATTCTTGTAAACGAACTTTCCTGTAGCCCATGCTGACGGGTTAGGGAAGGCGGCGTTTGTTATTTCTGGCATTTCGTTTCCGTGCTTCAGTGTTCCGCTTATATCCTTTGTGAGTATAATGCCTTTGGAACTGTTCCTGCCCTTGAACATTACCTTTCCGGATTTCACATACACGTTTGTGACAGTGTCCTGCATACGCTCGTCAATCTCAAATTCAGTTCCGAGGACTTTGACCTGTGCATACATTGCTGTGGCCATGAATGGTGACTGCTCGTTTCTGCGGACAGAGAAAAAGACTTTTCCTGACATATTTACCTCTCGTGACTTCTTTCCGTAATTATCGGAGTCGTATTTCAATGTGGAACCTTTGGAGAGTATGACAAGTGTGCTGTCCGGCAGGAAATGTCTGGTGATTCCTGCATCCGCAGTGACTGATATCATGTTGTTGTCACTTCGGCTTAACAGTGTATAGCTTACTATACATATCAGTATCGCGGCAGCTATGCCGGATGAGAATATCCATAGCCTTTGCTGATTATTCTGCTGACTGTGGCCTGTGATTTTGTTTAGTGCCTTTGTGGTATCCAGTTTCCCGTATCTGTAATATCTGAGGACAAACTGCAAGTTTTTTTCTTCTTTATCTTTCATGATTGTACTTTGTTTTTAGATAAGACGCAAAGTATTGAAAAAACTACTATGCGGAAATGAAAAAAATTATCCGAAAAAGAACATATATACTTTGCGGACACCTTCTTTGAGGTTTTTAAGAGCCTTGTTCATCTGATTTTTTACCGTGTTTACGGAGATGTTCATCCTGACGGCTATTTCCTCATACTTCATTCCGTCGCGTTTTGCAAGCAGGAACACTTCCCTGCATTTTTCCGGTAGTGAGTCTATTGCGGTCCATAGTCGCGCTTCGTCGTACGAACGTTCCTCGCATTCCTCTTCGGAGATGATGCCTTCAAGGTCGGACGGCTGGACATTGCTGTCTATCAGAGAGTCTTTCCTTACAATATCTATACAGCGGTTTCTTACCATAGAATACAGATATGATTTTATATCAGAAATCTCCATTCCTGAGTCTTTCCGTTCCCAAAGCTCGGCAAAACAGTCCTGCACTGTGTCTTCCGCATTGTCAATATCGTGGAGATAATGCAATGCGAAAAGGCATAGCGGACGGTAGTACAGACGGAAATTGTCCTTGAATGAGTTTGTAGTTATAGTCATGATGTGTTGTTTCGTATAGTTCGTATTTTATGGAAGACTATAAATATATGTTTTAGTACTATAAGGAAACAACAATTTTAACAACCTTTAGAGATACAAGACTATTATGAAAAATTAGAAATAATACATTACCAGTCCCAATATTCGATGGTTTGTAACGTCATGTGTGTTTATCACACGGCCGTTTGAAAGGTCGGTATCTCCATACCATGCCGTTGTAGGTACGTATTCCAATCCTATTTGCCAATGAGGAAGATTATACGAGAAAGCCAGATTAAATGAACATATCTGGTCTATGTCGAGCCCCATGCCATATTGCTCGGATGAAACTAAAGCCTTGTTACATCCTAATTTTTTGGTATATCCGGCATAAATATGCGCTTTCCATTTGTTTCCGTATGTGAAGTTCATCCATGATGTGGAATGCCGCATTGGAGTGTATTCCTGTTTGCCGGTGACCGGATCTATGCCGGAAATTCCGTAGCCTCCGAGCAAGGCTGTATGGTCAAGACATGACGCCAATAGCGTTTTTGCAGCGAATCGCCATTGTGGGGCTTTATATTCCAAATGCGCTTCGCAAGAGAAGGTTGTCATACGTTCGTTTACCTTGAAACGCTGTTCGTTTCCTGCTTCGTCAACAACAGTTGAATATGTGCGCGGCTTAAGTGAAATCATGTGTATTCCGGCACCGGCTGTAAAACCTTTGTTACTATAGTCCGCGCCGACGTAAAATTCCGGCAGGCAACTGTTTTTCAAGTAATTTTCGCTTGCACCTTCAGGACCTGATGACATATATTGGAGTTGCCATAAGGCAGATGCGGTGAAACTCATTTTGCCGGTGTTCCATTTTAAAGTGATTTGAGGCTCACGGTTAAACGGTTGGAAAGGGGCTCCGGTGGAGAGATTTAACACATCCGGAACAACACTGCCGAACAGAGGATGCCATGCCTGTCCTATCAGCATGTTAACGTGTTTCCAGTCTAAAGCCACATACGCCTGCCGTATTCTAATCATCGTAGTACTAAGCGAGAAACCTCCGAAATCTACTTCCACTTTGGCACTTGATTTGGCTTTGCCTATATCGGGACCTTTCATGTCAATTCCAAAGCGGGTGGTAAAAGTGTAGAAACTTCCATTGGGCGTGGCATTAATGTCGTTTCCCTGACTGTCGAAATCGTTGTTCAAAGGGTACAGATAGAAATTCCCATCTACAGGGGCCTGGTTTGCCCGTGTGTTGTAGAATAAATCCCCGCGTACGAAACCATAGAAATGATATGAAAAGTTTTTCTTTTGTGCGGTAATAGAGCACGATAAAGCCAATAAGGCGATTAAAACAAGCGTATTTTTCATAGTTGTAAAGATTACTTCGCTATTTGTTAGTAGAATTGTGGTTTATGTATCATTTTGCGAATATATAAAAGTTTTTTATTGTATTAATAAACTCAAGGATTTTTTTTGTTAGTTATTTGCATGTATATGCCTGACACTCTGTTCCTGTTATTTCAGTTTCTATGGTACAATGGTGTACTCCTGCATTATTGAATATTTTTCTCACTTCGCATTTTACTTCTTCCATCTTTCCAAGGTCTTTTATGACTATATGAATGGTAGCGGCGACATCAGTAGTGCTGATAGCCCAGATATGCAGGTGATGCCAGCTTTCTATCTGGTCGCAATTACGCAAATCTTCTATAATATGTTCTTTGTCAACTGATGAGGGAACGGCATCAAGCGTCATCAGCAGGCTCTCCTTAAGCAGATTGTAAGTAGAGAACATGATTATTATTGCCAATACTATGCCTATTACAGGGTCAATCCATACCCATTCCGTGTAGCTGATTATAATTCCCGATATGACAACACCTACAGATACGAGTGTGTCCATGAGCATGTGAAGGTATGCGCCTTTTACGTTTATGTCCTGCTTGCTTCCGCCCATCAGTAACCATGTTGTAAGTCCGTTTATCAGTATTCCTACTCCTGCGGTCCAGCTTATGGCTGTACCTGATATCGGTTGAGGATTCTTCAGTTTATAAACACTTTCGATTATGATAGCACCGACGGCAACAAGCAGTATCAGTGCATTAACAAGAGAAATAAGTATTGTGGCTTTCTTGTATCCGTACGTAAATTGAGGTGTAGATGCTGCCTTATTCATTCTGAATGCTACAAGCACAAGTACAAGACTGAATACGTCGCTCAGATTGTGTCCGGCATCAGATAATAGTCCTACAGAATTGTATAGCAGTCCTACGATGGCTTCTATACCGACAAATAAAAGATTCAGTGCTATGCAAAAAATGAAAATCTTGCTCATCGAAGCAGATATTTCATGATGGTGGTGATGATGATTGTGGTTGTGATGAGTGTCCATAACATAATTAATTTTCTTCAAAGATATGTATTTAGTTATAAAACTACCAAAGGTTAGGTAAGAAACCTGTTTCTGCCGACATTAAAATCATTATTTTTAGGTATTTCAGAAACATTTTGTTTGCACTTATTTTGCAATGTCAAATCAATAAAATGTAAGGAAATGAAAAAGACTGGAATTTTTTATGGTTCCACTACTGGAACTACAGAATCGGTAGCAGGAATGATTGCAGGTAAATTGGGCGTTTCATCGGCCGATGTACACGATGTGAGCAAGATGACTGCGGATATGGTAAATTCATACGATGTCCTTCTGCTGGGAACATCAACATGGGGCGACGGCGAGTTGCAGGACGACTGGTACGACGGTGTAAAGCTGTTGAAAGGGCTTGACCTCAGTGGCAAACTTGTCGGACTGTTCGGCTGTGGAGATTCAGAATCGTATCCGGATACGTTCTGCGATGGTATGGGAATTATCTATGAAGATTTGAAAGGCACCGGATGTGAGTTTATCAATGGAGTGTCTGATGCTGATTATACTTATTCTTCGTCTGTTGCGGTAGTTGACGGTATGTTTGTAGGTCTTGCCATTGACGAGATGAATGAGAGTGGAAAGACTGATGAAAGAGTGACTGCATGGACTGACCATATCAAGACTTTATTATAATAATATTTATATGTAAAATCTATAGCCTATGATGATGTCAAATGTAAATCCCACTGACATGAAGGTCTTCCTGAATCATGTTTATGAGTTCAAGAAAGGAGTGCGACAGATGGTTCTTTACACCATGAACAAGAAGAATCAGGAGTTTGCCGTGAACCGCCTGAAGAGACAGCGTATAAAATTCATAATACAGACTGTTGATGAAGAACGTATCAATCTGTTTTTTGGCAAGGACGAATGTATCAATGCCATACGGATGATAGTCACCCGTCCGCTGAATCAGCTTACACCTGAAGAGGATTTTATTTTGGGGGCCATGCTCGGGTATGACATCTGCGGGCAGTGCAAGCGTTATTGCGACCGCAAGATGAGAAAAAAATGTGTTTTGATAAACTAAAATCAGGCTCGTATTTGTATTTCAGTCTCAATCATACTATTTTTGCAATATGAAATACATATACAGTGTCATAGGCTTTGTTTCGGTGTTGCTGGGCTTTATAGGAATATTTCTTCCTGTATTGCCCACAACACCTTTTCTTTTGCTGGCGGCCGCATTGTTTTTCCGTAGTTCGCCGCATGCCTATAAATGGCTGACAGAGCATCCGCAGCTGGGACCTTACATAAAGAGCTTCCGCGAGGACAAATCAATCCCTTTGCGAATCAAGATTATATCCGTAGGCACACTGTGGATTACGGCTGTACACTGTATTGTTTTCATTTTTGATACTTGGTGGCTGAAATTGTTTATGGGCATACTTGCCACTTGCATCACACTTTATATTCTTTCTTTCAAAACACGCAAAAACAAATGTCAAGACTAAACAACTGACGCTATTTATGAATATGAGAAATTCCGCTTGTTTGATGCAATGATTGCCGGTAAATATTATTACATTTGTAAAAACAGGTTTTTAAACTCATAAATTGAGATATTATGACAAACAGACTTTCAAAACTATTTGCAATCTTTTTATTATTGTTTGTGCCTTCTTTAATGTTTGCACAGTCTTATTCGTATGACAAGAGAAACGGTCAGGTCTATTATGACGGTAAAGTCATTCATGGAGCCGATTCTCATTCTTTCCGTGATTTAGGTTATGGCTATGGTAAAGACAGAAATCATGTTTACAGATATGGAACAATATTAGAGTATGTGGATCCTTCCTATTTTAGGGTTGACAGAAGATTTTCTGCTGATAACCGTCCGTCGCCCGGTAAACCAGGTGGAGGATATCATTATTGTGACAGACCGGGATATTATGTATCAACCTTCGATGTTTTTTATAATGGAGAGAAGATACCTGGAGCGTCAGGCAGTAGTTTTGTAATCCTCAAAGAAGGATATGCCAAGGACGCATTCAATGTATATTGGATGGGGAAGAAAATCTCTGGGGCGTCAACTTCTTCCTTCGTCTGTCTTGGAAATGGTTATGCCAAGGATGCTTTCAATGCATATTGGGAAGGAAGCAAGATAAATGGAGCTTCAACTTCATCATTCAAAGTTACCAGAGGATTCTATGCTGAGGATGCTTTCTATGTGTATTTTAAGGGAGAGAAACTTAAATAACCAGTTAATGTTCCAATTATGGAGATATCCTTTAGTTGGTTCGTTTTATTTACACCTTGTCAAGTATTCTTTTCACTACCGGCAGGTTTAGTATCGGAATTAAAAAGAATGAAGGGGTAACAACGCACAGTAGAACTGTTATTTTTGTAAATATTCCGGGAATACATTTGTGGCGTTTTCTGAAAAGATATTTCAAGGCTACAGACACGGTCTTTTCCGGAGATTGCATTATCCCCAATTTTCGAAGTATTTTTCTCTTTTTATCAGACAGTTCATACAAAGGTGTATCTACAGCTCCAGGATAAACTGTAGTTACTCCGACTCCGAAACGTCTCATCTCGTACCATAGGGAACGGGAAAAATTTTTAAGAAATGCTTTTGTAGCTCCGTAGTGCGATATTGTAGGGAAAGGCATCCATGCAGTAGCCGATGACACTATCAGGATATAACCGTGTCGGCGTGTTGCCATATCTTCACCGAACAAACGTATCAGCTTTGCAGGTGCAGAGCAATGAAGTGAAATTATTTTTTCTAAATTGGTAAGTGGTGTTTTAAGAAATGTGGAGAATAACAACATTCCTGCATTGCTTACCAATACATCCACTTCAATGTTCCAGCCTTTTACGGTATTGTAGATTATTTCCGGAATATCTGATAAAGTAAGGTCAGCGTCTATAATTCTGACATCTGTATTCGGAAATTTAGTTCTTACTTTGTCGGCTGTTATGATATTTTCATCATGTCTGTTACTAACAATTATAACTCCATATCCTTTTTCTGCGAGTTGTAATGTGTAATGAACTCCCATACCTGATGAGGCCCCTGTTATCAAAGCATATTTCATTTTTCTATTTATGAATTTAAGTTCGTAATCATTTGTAGTCTGGCATCTTCTTTTCTCATAAAATCGGATACTGTGTCTGCTATACTCTCTGATGCGGTGGAATACCTACTCCTTCCATTATATAATTTATATGAGACTTGTAATAGTCGATATTTTATGATAATTTTGTTAGAAGTTTAGATAAATGCTTATGAAACATATTTACTGGAAAGGTCTATGGCGAAAGATTGATAAATTCATTGAAAGAATTATTGACTGTATAATTATCTTTTTCGGTTGAGAAAGATAAGATTATTATTATTCCAAAACTTCGTAGCTGCTGATTTGTATAGGCGTATCGAGATTGTGGAGTACTTTCTCAAGCATTATTCCGTCGAGGTTGTTGTATTCATAGCCGAATGTCGCACGTATTCCCTGAAGAATAAATTGTGTAGCTCTGTCGAGTGCTATCGGGAGACTGTCTCCCTGCATCAGGGCACCAGTTATGACACTTGTGAAAGTGTCTCCCGTGCCAGGATAATGTGCAGGCAGATATGGGCATGTAACTTTCCAATATCTGTTACCGTGACGGTTGTATGCAAACACAGAAGTAGTATGTGTGTTTTCAGGTACAGGTACACTTGTTGCTATTACTATGTCCGGCCCTGCATCAGAAAGTCTTTTCAGATACGATTTTATTTCCTGAACCGTTACCTCGCTTTTATATTCCACGTCCAGAAGTCTGAAAACTTCCGTCATGTTTGGTGTTATCACATCGGCATATTTTATGAGTTTCTTCATTTCTGTCACCATGTCTTCTGTGATGCCTTTATACAGATTGCCGTTGTCGCCAAGTACAGGGTCCACTACAACCATATCCTGCGGACGTCGGAACTTAGATATGAAATCTTCCACTATCTGTACCTGTTGTGGTGAGCCAAGATATCCGGTGTAGAACGTATCGAACTTCATGTCGAGTTTTTCCCAGCTTTCTATTATCCGCTTCATCTCCTCTGTCAGGTCGAGGAACGAGTAATGCGGATATTGTGTATGTGCCGATAGAACTGCCGTAGGGAGCGGGCAAACCTGTATTCCCATTGAGGAAAGTATTGGAATCACTGCCATGAGCGACACTCTTCCGGCTCCGGAAAGGTCGTGTACTGCCACGACACGTTTTACGTGGCTTTGCAGGTATGTCTTCTGCAAACCTGAACTTGCAGCCGATGTGTGCGCTGTTGCAGTTTTTTTCTTTTTCATTCCCGACTTCTGCCATGCGGCTTTGCGCGCCTGGTATTGTTCGTATTTGTTTTCTATATAATTGTCTGCCATAATCTGTTTTTACTGTTATCGTTGCAAAGTACGTCACTTTTTGGGTACGAGGCAAATATTTTGCATTATTTTATTGGTTGCATGGAAACTTCATTCTGTCAGTTTATAAACTTATTTTTGCCTTGATGTTTTCTGTAAATATAAGTTGTGTATTTATAAATATAACTTGTATATATAAAAATACAACTTGTGTTTTTATAAATATAGATTATATTTACAGATTATGAACTGTCGAAAATGTTTTTCTGTCAGCTCTTTTTCAGGTTATTGTCTTCTGCAGATGTAGATTAGCCATACGCCGGCATGTATTATTGGCATATTTCGCATATTTTCCGTATATTTGCATTAAGACATTAAATCATTATAAACTTATGGATATCCGTACAATACTGAAGAATCTGAAAATAGAAGAGTTGAACGCTATGCAGCAGGCAGCTGTAGAAGCTTATAAAGAAGGAAACGACATAGTACTGCTTTCGCCTACTGGTTCCGGCAAAACCCTGGCTTATCTTATTCCACTTGTGCAGTCACTGAAGAAGGATGCCGAGGGAGTGCAGGCTGTAGTGCTTGTTCCGTCACGCGAGTTGGCATTGCAGATAGAACAGGTCTTCAAAGGAATGGGTACTGACTTCCAGGTAATGAGTTGCTATGGCGGACGTCCTGCCATGGACGAACACCGCACAATGAAAGGTATCCGTCCGTCGGTGATTATCGGTACTCCGGGACGTATGAACGACCATCTTGGAAAAGGTAATATAGATGCATCTACAGTGCGTGTACTTGTTATTGATGAGTTCGACAAGTGTCTGGAATTCGGATTTCAGGAGGAAATGGCAGATGTGATAGGCAAGTTGCCTAATTTGCGCCGGAGGTTCCTTCTTTCCGCTACGGATGCCGAAGAAATACCGCGCTTTGCTGGAGTAAACAAGAGTGTAAGGCTGAATTTCCTGAATTCTGACGAACAGTTGTCGGACAGACTTCATCTATATAAAGTGGAGTCGCCGGTAAAGGATAAACTGGAGACATTATATAAATTGGTATGTAATTTAGGAGCGGAGCAGACACTGGTATTCTGCAATCATCGTGAGAGTGTTGACAGGGTAGGCCAGTATCTGCACTCAATGAAAGTTTATTGTGAAACATTTCATGGTGGAATGGATCAGGACGATCGCGAAAGAGCATTGTATAAGTTCAGAAACGGCAGTTGCAATATATTTATTTCTACAGACCTTGCTGCTCGCGGACTTGACATCTCGGGAATAAAGAATGTGGTCCACTATCATCTGCCAATAGCCGAAGATGGATTTATACACCGGAACGGACGTACTGCAAGATGGGATGCCGAAGGTAGTGCATATATTATTATGCATTCCGAAGAAAAAGTACCGGATTATCTTCCTGACGAGATTGATGTTTATACTCTGCCGGAGATAACACCCAAACCTTCGAAACCGGAGTTCGTCACATTATATATAGGTAAGGGTAAAAAAGACAAGATAAACAAGATAGATATAGTAGGCTTCCTCTTCAAGAAAGGTGGGCTTAATAAAGACGATGTAGGAAAAGTTGACGTTAAGGATCATTATGCTTTTGTGGCTATATCGAGGAAAAAGAGCCAACAAACGTTAAAGTTGATACAAAATGAAAAGATTAAGGGGGTGAAAACTTTGATAGAACTGGCAAAATGATAACTTTGTGTCAGTGCATATACAGAACAACGGGTCATTATCTCAATTTGCTATGGTTATTATAACGAAATACACCACAGTATGATTGTTGTGTGTCAAAATGATAGTAAAATTATGCTTCATATCATAAAATGAAAGAAAATTTCAATTGTGGATGTAATTTTATTAGATTAAAGTTTGGTTGTGTGGAAATAAATACATAAATTCGCAATCGTAAGATATTAAAATATATGTAAAACCAATTAAACAACTGCCAAATGAAAAAACATAATTTTAATGCGGGACCATCTATTTTGCCTCGCGAAGTAATAGAGAAAACAGCACAAGCTATATTGGATTTTAATGGCTCTGGACTTTCGTTGATGGAAATAAGTCATCGCGCAAAAGACTTTCAGCCGGTAGTGGACGAAGCTGTAGCTTTGTTTAAAGAGATACTAAATATCCCGGAAGGGTACTCAGTGATATTCCTTGGTGGCGGTGCAAGCCTTGAATTCTGTATGGTTCCATATAACTTCCTCGAAAAGAAAGCTGCTTATCTTAACACGGGTACTTGGGCTAAGAAAGCGCTGAAAGAAGCAAAAGCTTTTGGCGAAGCTGTGGAAGTTGCATCATCTGAAAAAGACGGATATACATATATTCCTAAGGATTATGTTATTCCTGAAGATGCGGAATATTTCCATATTACTACTAATAATACTATCTATGGAACAGAATTGCATTCGGACCCTGAAGTGAATGTTCCTTTGATTGCGGATATGTCTTCTGATATTTTCTCACGTCCTGTTGACGTTTCAAAATATATCTGTATCTATGGTGGCGCACAGAAGAATCTGGCTCCTGCGGGTGTTACTTTCGTAATTGTGAAAGATGAAGCGCTTGGCAAGGTTACACGTCATATCCCAACCATGCTTGATTATAAGACACACGTTGACAAGGGTTCTATGTTCAATACTCCTCCTGTAGTGCCTATTTATGCAGCATTGCAGACTTTGAAATGGATCAAAGCACAGGGTGGTGTGGAAGAAATGCAGCGCAGAGCTAAGGAACGTGCTGATTTGCTTTATGCTGAAATTGACCGCAACAAACTGTTCCGCGGTACAGTGACAGTGAAAGAAGACCGCTCACTGATGAACATCTGCTTCGTAATGGCCGATGAATATAAGGACTTGGAAGCTGACTTCCTGAAGTTCGCTACAGACCGTGGTATGGTAGGTATCAAAGGTCACCGTTCAGTAGGCGGATTCCGTGCTTCATGCTATAATGCTATGCCATTGGAAAGCGTTAAGGCTCTTATCGAGTGCATGCAGGAATTTGAAAAATTGCATTAATCCGTATTAATTATCAAATAGGGACGTGACGGAGACTTCTCTTTTCACGTCCTTTTTATCTTTATATCACTTAAATTTTACTACACATGAAAGTCTTGATTGCAACAGAAAAACCATTCGCCAAGGTTGCTGTGGATGGTATTCGTAAGGAAATAGAAGCAGCTGGTTATGAACTTGTTCTATTGGAAAAATATACAGAGAAAGCCCAATTACTTGATGCCGTAAAAGATGTGAACGCCATTATTATCCGCAGTGATATTGTGGATAAGGAAGTGCTTGATGCGGCAAAGGAACTTAAGATTGTTGTACGTGCGGGTGCCGGATATGACAATGTTGATTTGGCTGAGGCTACGGCTCATGGAGTATGCGTGATGAATACTCCGGGACAGAACTCAAACGCTGTGGCAGAACTTGCTTTCGGTATGATGATTATGGCTGTCCGTAATTTCTATAACGGTAAGGCTGGTACAGAACTTATGGGTAAGAAACTTGGTATTCATGCATACGGTAATGTGGGACGTAATGTAGCCCGTATCGCCAAAGGAATCGGCATGGATATTTATGCTTACGATGCTTTCTGTCCTAAGGAAGCTATCAAGGCTGACGGTGTCACTCCTGTAGATTCTGCAGATGAGCTTTACAAGAATTGTGATGTCGTTTCACTTCATATTCCTGCTACTCCTGAAACACGCAAATCTATCAATTATGACTTGGTGAACCTGATGCCAAAGAACGGTTTGCTTGTCAATACTGCAAGAAAAGAAGTTATCGACGAAGAAGGACTTCTGAAACTGATGGAAGAACGTCAGGACTTGAAGTATGTAACAGACATTATGCCAGAAAAGAATGAAGAGTTTGCCGCTAAATGTGCCGGCAGATATTTCTCTACTCCTAAAAAAATGGGTGCCCAGACTGCTGAGGCTAATATCAATGCAGGTATTGCTGCTGCAAAACAGATTGTGGCATACTTCAAGGATGGTTGCGAGAAATTCCGTGTAAATAAAAAATAAAAAACTTTCTGCCTATGGCAATAGTTAAACCTTTCAAGGGCATACGCCCACCGAAATCAATGGTAGAGGAAGTGGCTTCCCGACCATACGATGTATTGAATTCAGAAGAGGCGCGTGAAGAGGCTAAGGGTAATGAAAAGTCATTATACCATATCATCAAGCCTGAAATAGACTTCCCGGTTGGAACTGACGAGCATGATCCTGCTGTATATGACAAGGCAGTTGAGAACTTCAAGATGTTCCAGGAAAAGGGATGGCTGGTGCAGGACGATAAAGAAAACTATTATGTATATGCACAGACCATGAATGGCAAGACTCAGTATGGTCTTGTTGTTGGCGCATACGTGCCTGACTATATGAATGGCGTAATAAAGAAGCATGAGCTTACACGCCGCGATAAGGAAGAGGACCGTATGAAGCATGTCCGTGTGAACAATGCGAACATCGAGCCTGTATTCTTTGCATATCCCGATAATGCCGAACTTGATGCCATCGTTGCTAAATATACTGCATGCGAGCCGGAATATGACTTCATAGCTCCGGGCGACGGATTCGGTCATACATTATGGGTTATTGATGAAAAGGACGATATAGACAGGATTACTGCTTTGTTTGCTGATATGCCGGCTCTGTATATAGCCGACGGTCATCACAGAAGTGCCGCAGCAGCATTGGTAGGTGCCGAGAAAGCTGCCCAGAATCCAAATCACAAGGGCAACGAAGAGTATAATTACTTCATGGCTGTATGTTTCCCAGCATCGCAGTTGACTATTATTGATTATAACCGTGTGGTAAAAGATTTGAACGGACTGACAGCCGAACAGTTCCTGAAAGCATTGGAGAAAGACTTCATAGTCGAAGAAAAAGGCGAAAGTATCTATAAGCCTTCATCACTTCATAATTTCTCTTTGTATCTTGCAGGAAAATGGTATAGTCTTACAGCTAAACCGGGAACATACGATGACAATGACCCTATAGGAGTGCTTGATGTGACTATTTCTTCAAACCTGATTCTTGACGAGATACTTGGTATAAAGGATTTGCGTTCGGACAAGCGTATAGACTTCGTTGGAGGTATCCGTGGTTTGGGCGAACTGAAGAAAAGAGTTGACAGTGGTGAAATGGCAATGGCGCTTGCCCTTTATCCGGTATCGATGAAACAGTTGATGGATATTGCCGATACGGGAAACATCATGCCGCCGAAGACTACATGGTTCGAGCCTAAGCTTCGTTCGGGACTTGTTATACATAAATTGGAATGATATTTTGATTTACACTTTAGTTGATAGAAATCTGAAAAAGCCTGGTGAATAATCCATTCATCAGGCTTTTATTCCATTAATGTTTTTTACAGATGTTTACTATGCTATAATTATAAATTTAATATTTTATACATGATTTAATTTATTTCTTTATATTTGTACTTTGTTAGCCTTATTGATTTTTAGGCTTAAAACTATCTGTAGATTTTAAATATGAAGGTAATTTTTAAGTATATCATAGCAGTAATATTTTCTGTATTTTCTTTTGCGGATTTGTTTTCCGATGTATTTGACGGAGCGTTCAGTATTCGTCATATTGGTCGTGCTGATGGTTTGAGTAGTGAAAGGGTCTTTTCCATTGTTGAAGACAATGATAATGTGATGTGGATTTCTACAAGGACTGGAGTTGACAGATATAATGGTCTTACAGTAAAGAATTATTCCCTGCTTGGCAATTATTATTATGGAGATATGGCCGGTAGGATAATCAGGCTTTTTCATGACAATCATTTTGGATTGTTGGCATACGACCATACTGGTAGGATTTACAGATATCAACCTGAAACAGATAGTTTTGAGTTATATTTCTTTTTGGGAGATTATATTAAAGGTGAAATAATTCTTAATAAAATATTATCGGATAAATACGGAACTCTTTGGTTGGGATTAAGCAATGGACTTTATTGCAAAAAAACAGACGAAACGTTAAATCGTGTTGTTGATGGGGAGTATATAAATGATATTGCCTGTACTGGTGATTCGTTGTTTATAGGAACATCTGATGGAGTCTTACACTTAATGACTAATGATGGTAAAAGTACAGATCAACTTGTAGAAGGAAAGAATGTACAGACCTTGTATTATGACAGAGACGAAAAGAAACTATGGATAGGTACATTCAATAGTGGATTGTGGAGTCTGGATTTAAACGATCAATCATTGCATTGCATCGAAAGCCATCATCTGTCTTTTCTTAATCCTATTCGTGCCATTACTCCATATGATAATAACAGAATTCTAGTTGGTATAGATGGCGGTGGAGTATATTTTGTGGAAAAAGATACTCAAAAGACAATGTTGTTTATCAATGCAGAAGATAGTGGTGAATTATATTTGCATGGCAATGGAATATATACCATCACTAAAGACTTTCAGGACAATATTTGGATTGGCAGTTACACAGGAGGGGTATCTGTGGCTATCTCAATGAAATATCCTATTACTGTACTGAGGCATGAAAGGGGAAATCCGCAGTCGTTGGTAAATAATAATGTGAATGCAATAGAAGAAAACTTAGACAATGATTTATGGTTTGCCACTGATGATGGTATAAGTATCCAGCATAAATCAGATTTCAGATGGAAGCACGTTTTAAAATCTACTGTAATAGTTGATTTGTGTAAGTCGGAAAATGGAAATATGTGGGCAGGAACTTATGGTGATGGTTTGTATTATATAGATAAGGATGGGTGTGTTATTAGGCATTTTACCAGAAATACAGACGACTTGACCACAAACTATATTTTTTCGTTAAAGGAGGATGCCGATGGAGATTTATGGGTTGGAGGTCTGGATGGTAATTTGATAGTAGTCAATAAGCAAGGAAAACGTAAAGGAGAATTTAAGGTAAATTGGGTTCATTCCATTGAAGAGGTTGATTCGGGTAAGATGGCAGTAGCCACAGTAAATGGTTTCTTTATTGCAGAAAAAAATAACTTTAAGGTGAGCCGTTATGCCACTACTCGTGAATTTAATAATAAAAATATCAGTGCATATATAGTTTCTATGTTGTTTAATGGTGACGAAACTGTATGGTTAGGTACAGAAGGTGGTGGACTGAATCTTTATAATATAAACTCAGGTGATGTAAGAACCATTACTACGAACGATGGTTTATTGTCTGATGATATATACAGTCTGCTGCGTGATATGCGGGGACGCATATGGGCCAGTACAGGTAAAGGTCTTGCTGTGGTTAACGGTTTGCAGGTATCAAATCTGAATTATATGCATGATACAGACAAAACGTATAACAAGTCGGCATGTGCTAAACTATCTGATGGAAGATTTGCTTATGGAAGTACTGATGGAGCAGTTTTTATTACTCCTGATGCGATGGACATTGAGGCTTACGATGCTCCTGTCAGAATAATAGACTTGAAACTGGAATACGTTTCACCAGATAAGGAAATGCAAATGCGTCCGGACATTTATTCCATGCTCATGGATAAGAAAGTCAATCTGGATTACAGGTATAATTCTTTTTCTGTTACTTTCGAGTCAATTAATTATCGTTTTCAGCATGATATTGCTTATCAGTATATACTTGATGGTTATGAAAAATCGTGGAGTGCGATATATTCTAATGGTGCTGTCAGATTTACCAATGTATCTCCCGGCACATATACTTTGAAAGTCAGAAGTCTTAGAAAAAGTAATGGAGAAATTATTTCGGAAGAGTCACTTTCGATAAATATTGCTCAGCCATGGTGGAACAGCTGGTATTCATGGATAATATATGTCGCTTTCGTATGCGGAATATTTTATTTTATTCTCCGATATAAAAGCAATCAGCTCCAGAAAAAACATAATGAAGATAAGATTAAGTTCTTTGTTGAGACAGCACACGATATACGTACTCCGGTAACACTTATTATGGCTCCTTTGGAAGATTTAAGTAAGGAGAAGAATCTTCCGGATGATGTCAGCTATTTGTTGGAGACAGCACGCAGTAACACACAAAAGCTGAATACTCTGGTAAGTCAGTTATTGGAATTTGAAAAGATAGATATAAGTAATAAAAATGTGCTTCTTAAGCCGGTTAATATCAATGATTTGTTAGTGAAGGAATATGTAAGTTTCCAGTCTTTTTGCGATAAGAAACAGCTGTATATAAAGATGTCCTTGCCAGAACATGAAGTGTTCGCAATGGCAGATGAGCGACTGATGGAGATGTTGCTTGATAATCTTATTTCTAATGCATGTAAATATACTTTGCCAAATGGAACAATAAGCTTGTCGCTCTACATTAATAAGAAAAATATAGTAATTGAGGTTAAAGACACAGGTATTGGCATTCCTGAGGAAGCTGGCAGACAGTTGTTCAAGAATGTTTATCGTGCTGTTAATGCAAGGCAAACCAACGAACCTGGCACAGGATTCGGTTTGTTGCAAGTTCAGCGTCTGGTAAACATGATGAACGGAAAAATATCATATAAATCTGAGGTAAACAAGGGTAGTACGTTTTATGTTACATTGCGAAAGGCAGATATCGGTATTCCAACGGCTGATAGTGTTATAGAGAAAGAAATCTCTCCTGTCGTGGAAAATAAAAGTGAAGATATTGGTATTTATGCTGAGAATCCTAAAAAAGATTCGGATACATTGCTTATTGTTGAAGACAATGATGAATTACGTTGTTATTTAAGGAAGGTTTTTGAGCGTGATTACCGTGTAGTTGATGTCTCTGATGGAAATAAGGCATTGGAATGCCTGGCAGATGAATATCCTGACCTTATATTGTCGGATGTTATGATGCCGGGAATACAAGGCGATGAACTATGTCGTATAGTGAAGGATAATCCTCAGACATCAGGTATTCCATTTATATTGCTGACGGCGAAAGTTACTCACGATGCTATGGTTAGCGGTTTGAAGAGTGGAGCCGATGATTATATCCCTAAACCTTTCAGTGCAGAAATCTTGAAACTGAAAGTCCACAGTATTCTTGAAACTAGGAAGAGCCTAAGGCAGTTTGTCTTGAAAAATGTGGTAGCGCAGATTGAGAAAACGGATACTTGTAATACTGAAGTCTTTAATAACAATGAGGAAGTATCTCATGAAGATGAGGGAACTTCAGAAGAGACGATTCTATCAGTGTCCGATGATGACATGAAATTTATCAAGCGTGCTACTCAATTGGTCATAGATAATATTGATGATGTTGAATTCAATATAAATCAATTGTGTCAGGAGATGGCCATGAGCCGTACTTTATTTTATAATCGTTTGAAATCGCTGACAGGAAAGGCTCCTCAGGATTTCATTCGTTTGATTCGTTTGCAGCGGGCTGCTGAACTTTTAAAACAGGGAAAAAGTGTTGTGGATGTGGCAGCTGAAACAGGTTTTGTTAATGCTAAATATTTCAGTACATTGTTTAAAAAACAATTTGGAGTATCACCAAGTAAGTTTTTAGAAGAAAATTCATAAATAAGCAGGACTTGATATTACGGGCATAGAAATCAATAAGGTTTCATAAATGGAGGTTTATTGATTTTTAAGCCCGTTTTTTTTGTGAGAATCTTTATATATACTATGTGATTTGGTAGTTAAAAATCAAAAATGATAGATTTCAACCCTTTTCTGTCAGTATTCAAACCACTAAAAACAGTATTATACCCAATTTTGTCCACAGCTTGATAAGCGAAAATAATCTTTAGTTAACTGTAAATGAGAAAATGTGAATACATAAATGTTTAACCCCAAAAACTATCGGTAATGAAAACAGTTTTTTTATTTTTATTACTCTGCTTCGGAGTAAGTCTGCAATCCTGTTCAAAAGAACCGGTTAAACCGGATAATACGGAAGAGGAAATTAATGATGAAAGTAATGCTAATGAAAGTGAGGATGAACAGCAACATCCTGAAGATGATTCGTCGGACGGTGACGAACCTTCAAAACAGTGGAATCTAATATTTACAGAAGATTTTGATACTTTCGATGATTTGATCTGGACAAAGGAAACACATGAAGCCGGTTGGGTAAACAATGAACTTCAGGAGTATATCGAAGCATGTGTTAGTGTAGGTAAAGATGGAGATAAGTCAGTTCTTATTCTTACGGCCAAAAAAGAAGGGGATAAATTTTATTCAGGTCGTGTAAACAGCAAAGGCAAGAAAAGTTTTCAATATGGTAAAGTAGAAGCAAGTATAAAACTCCCTAAAACAGCAAACGGATTATGGCCTGCATTTTGGATGATGGGCGACAACGATAGGCAGTGGCCTGCCTGTGGTGAGATTGATATAATGGAGATGGGAGAAAAAGCAGGCATAGCCAATAATACAACAGAAACATATATCAATACCGCAATTCATTATGGTCCTAATGTCGAAGGACATGAACAGATATTCCAAACCAAGACAATGGAGAAAAGTCTACAGGATGGCAACTATCATGTCTATTCTTTGGAGTGGAATGAAAATGAACTTATCGTAAAGGTTGATGATATATTAATTAAGACATTCAATATCGGACCTGACAGTGGTCGTTTTGAGTATTTTAATGATAAATTCTATTTATTGCTTAATCTTGCAGTTGGCGGAGATTTTCCAGGCATTACAGATCCGGCACAGATTACAGCATTGAAGGATGGAGAAAAAGCCCAAATGTTTATCGACTGGGTGAAAATATATAATTAATCTTAATACTATTACTTATTAAAAACTTATGAGAAGATTAAACTACAAGTACACATTGTATTGCGGTACATTGTCCTTGTCTCTTTTGGGAGGAATACCGCAAGTGAATGCCGGAGTTGCAGAAGTCAATCTTGCAATAATGCAACAGAATCGACAGGTTTCCGGTAATGTTAAAGATGCGATGGGAGCGATAATCGGAGCTTCGATTGTTGAAAAAGGAACAACAAATGGAACCATTACTGACATGGATGGTAACTTTGTTCTGAATGTACAGCCGGGGGCCACATTGGTGGTAAGTTATGTCGGTTACAAAACAAAAGAAGTAAAAGTTGGTACTTCACCACTAGATATCACTCTCGAGGAAGATAGTAAGGTGTTGAGTGAGGTAGTCGTTACAGCGTTGGGTATAAAGCGTGAGCGTAAGGCACTTGGTTATGGTGTAGATGAAGTAAAAGGTGAAGCACTGACAAAGGCTAAGGAAACCAATGTCATTAACTCAATGGCTGGTCGAGTACCTGGATTGGTTGTCAGTCAGACTGCCGGTGGACCTTCAGGTTCTACACGTGTACTTTTGCGTGGTAATACAGAAATGACAGGAAACAACCAGCCTCTATATGTAATTGATGGTGTACCTTTGGATAATACAAACTATGGCAGTGCAGGTACAGAAGGAGGATACGACTTGGGTGATGGTATATCTAGCATTAATCCTGATGATATTGAGAATATGTCAGTACTTAAAGGTCCTGCTGCTTCAGCGTTGTATGGTAGCCGTGCCAGTCACGGTGTAATTCTTATCACTACAAAGAAGGCTAGCGGTAAGGATGGTGAACGTATGAGTGTTGAGTATAATGGTACAATGACATTTGAAACTCAACTTGCTAAATGGAACGAAGTTCAGCAAATATATGGTATGGGTAGTGATGGCACTTACAGTATAAATGCTGTTGCAAATACAAATAAGAGTTGGGGACCAAAAGCCGACGGTTCAAATATGCTTGATTATTTTGATGGCGTTTCGCGTCCGTATCTGATTATTCCTGATAACGTATCTGTTTTCTTCCGTACAGGTTTGACTGCAACAAATACATTAACTTTAAGTTCGAGCCATGGAAAGTCGGGAGTACGTTTTACTTACACTGATATGCGTAATAAGGATATAGTTCCTAATACAAATATGAGCCGTAACATATTCAATTTGCGTGCGAATACTAGTATGGGAAAAGTTGATTTGGATTTCAGTACAAACTATACACGCGAATCGGTAAAGAACCGTCCGGCTCTTGGCGACAGCAAAGGTAATGTCGGTAAAAACCTTATGACTCTTGCCACTACATACGATCAGGAATGGCTGAAAACATATCAGGATGCAAATGGTGAATACTCTAATTGGAATGGTTTGGATCCATATAATGTAAACCCTTACTGGGATGTTTACAAAAACTCGAACCAATCAGATAAAGATCAGTTCCGTTTCAATGGTAAGGCAATATGGAACGTTACTGACCATTTTAAGCTTCAGGGTACGGTCGGAGCTGAATTCAACTGGTTTAAGTTTGAGGATTTCAAGGCTCCTACAACTCCTGGTTATGAAGCCGGCAGATTGCAGATAAGCAATTTCAGAAACCGTATGTACAACTTCGAAATGTTGGCTCTGTATAACAACTCCTGGGGTGATTTCGATTTCAATGCAACATTGGGCGCCAACTTGTATAAAGTGAATAATGAGACTACAATTACTACAGCTCAGGATATGAAGATACGTGAAACGGTGGCACTCATGAGCTTTAATGAAACAAGTGTGGAACAGAATTATTACAGAAAACAGATAAATTCTATTTATGGTGCAGTAAATGTTGGATGGAGACACCTGATATATCTTGATGCTACATTGCGCGGAGACCGTTCTTCCACATTGCCTTTGAATAACAATACATATATCTATCCTTCATTCTCAGGTAGCTTTGTATTCTCTGAACTTATAAAGAATCACAATTTCCTGCCTTACGGAAAACTCCGTGTGTCATGGGCACAAGTAGGTAGCGATACTGATCCTTATCAGCTGGGATTGGTATATACAAAATCTAAATTTACTTATCCTGGATATACTTTAGGCTCTATCAGTAACACTACTATTCCTAATCGTGACCTAAAGCCTACAAGAACCAACTCATACGAAATGGGATTGGAATTGAAATTCCTGAATAGCCGTATCGGTCTGGATTTCACTTACTATAACCAGACTAGTAGAAATCAGATTATGGCTATGGCTAGTTCATGGGCTTCCGGTTATACATATCGTATGATTAATGCCGGTGAAATCCAGAACAACGGTATTGAAATTGCTTTGAACACTCGTCCTATTCAGACAAAGGACTTTTCTTGGGATTTGAACATCAACTTCTCTAAGAACAACAATAAGGTTAAGGAATTGGTTGACGGCATCGACTTATTTGAACTGGAAAAGGCTACATGGCAGGATGTGCAGATTGCAGCTGTAGTAGGAGAAAATTTTGGTTCAATTATTGGTCCGGACTTCAAACGCAATGAAAATGGTGATATTTTGATTGATCCAAGCACTGGTTTGCCACAATACGATAACAGTAACCATATATTGGGTAACGCTTCATGGGACTGGACAGGTGGTGTTGTAACAAATTTCACATACAAGAATATCTCTCTTGCTGCCGTATTCGATGTTAAGGTCGGTGCCGATTTGTATTCAATGTCAGCTCGTGCTGCATACGAATCTGGTAAAGCATTGGAAACATTGGAAGGGCGCGAAGAATGGTATAAATCAGAAGAACAGCGTAAAGCTTTAGGCATAAGCGAAGCAAATTGGACACCGACAGGTGGTTTCATTGCTCCTGGTGTAATAGACAATGGAGACGGAACATACCGTCCTAATGATATCTACGTAAATCCTGAGGATTATTGGATGAATATCAGTCGTTATGCTCCATCAATGTTTGTTTACGACAACTCATACATTAAATGTCGTGAAATCACATTGAGCTATTCATTACCTAAAACATGGTTGAAGAATAAGGTTCAAGGATTGACTGTGTCTTTCGTTGCGCGTAATCCGTTTATTGTTTGGAAGAATATTCCTAATATCGATCCTGATTCGAACTATAACAATACTACAGGTATGGGTATGGAATACGGCTCATTGCCTTCACGTAAAAGCTATGGTTTCAATGTCAACGTTAAATTCTAATTAATTCTAAATCATTTCAAAAAGAAATACACAATGAAACGTTACAAATCATATATAAAAACAGCAATGTGCATGGCAATTGCACTTGCTTTTACAGCTTGCAGTGATGAATACATGAATGACATGAATACAGACCCGTCGAAAGCTGAAAATATTGACCCAAATTCACAGTTGACTTTTGCCGAACTACAGACATACGGCGACCTTGGAATGATAGAGATATACCGAAGCTATATAGGTGCCTTTACGCAGCAGCTTATGGGATGTTGGAATACAACAAACTACGGAGGTCAGCACAAAATTGACAATAACGAAATGAATCGTTTTTGGACAAATCTTTATACTACAGGAATCAAGAATCTTGTAGATGTTGAGGTAAAGACAGAAGGTGACGAGAACAAAGTGAACATACATGCCGCTGCTGTGATTTACAAAGTATATCTTATGTCTATCATAACAGATACATACGGTGATGCTCCATACTCAGAGGCAGCCAGAGGTTTTATCAGTGGTATTACAAGTCCTCGTTATGATACTCAGGAAGAAATTTACGATAGTTTCTTTACTGAACTGTCTGCTGCCGTGGCTGCGTTGGATGATAAAAAAGATGCTATTACCGGTGATGCAATATTTAATGGTGATGTCAATAAATGGAAGAAATTTGCAAACTCGCTACGTATGCGTTTTGCGATGCGTATATCAG
Organism: Bacteroides caecigallinarum; assembly: GCF_016902295.1. Lineage (GTDB taxonomy): Bacteria > Bacteroidota > Bacteroidia > Bacteroidales > Bacteroidaceae > Phocaeicola > Phocaeicola caecigallinarum_A. The sequence goes on from NZ_JACJLQ010000007.1 coordinate 73,977, forward strand.
ATGTAGCCCCTCAGAAAGCACAGGAAGAGTTTGAAAAAGCATATAATGATGCAGCCGGCTATATGACAAGTGCTAACGATGATGCTTTGATTGAATACATGGAACTTACATTCAATTTTGGTCAGGAAGCATATACTGATTACAGGCGCAATGCTTTGTCACAATTGTACTTTGGTAACGACCCTGCAAACAACCAGACTTATATCTGTTCTACTTTCTTCAACACATTGAAAGACAACGACGACCCTCGTACTTTTGTTCTTACCCGTTGTTATTTCGACAAGGGGCTGACTCAGTCAAATCCTAATAACCGTATTGATTTGACAGATGAAATGCTGGAACTGGGTGCGCAGTTCAATCCTTCAAAACCGGGTGAATTCTGGTATGAACCATGGCCGGACAATGGATATTGGAGTGAAATTATAGCAGACCTTAAAGAAAGGTATCCTGACAATGCAAATTACTCAAATCCATGGCTACAGGATGCTACCCGTCCTAAATTGGCCCAGAATTTCCTGAAATCTGATAATCCGGGTGTCGTTATGACATATGCTGAGGTTGAGTTCCTATTGGCTGAGGCTAAACTTAAAGGATGGAACGTGGGCTCTACAACTGTTGAACAGCATTATGAAAATGGCGTTAGGGCTTCAATGGCATTCCTTGTTGATAATTATGATTGTGAAATAGACAATCAGGCTATAAACGATTATATTGCAAATCATCCTATCTCAGCTCTTAGTGACGAAGGTAAGAAAGAAGCTATAAATACTCAGGCTTGGATTCTTCACTTCCATAACCTGTCAGAGTGTTGGGCAAACATTCGTCGTTCGGGGTATCCAAAACTGAAATCTCCTGCCGAATATGGCTATGCAGCTGATAAGCTGACAGGAGGATACGACATCCCGGTACGTTTATGCTATCCTATTCTTGAGTCTTCATACAACAAGGAAGGCTATCAGGAAGCTTTGGACCGTATGGGTGGAACTAACAGTTGGAATATTCCTGTATGGTGGGATAAAGAATAAAAATCTAATACGTTAAACAATTTAAACTTCGTATCAATATGAAAAAAATATATTTGATATTATTGGTATTGCTTGCTGCTGGTTCTGCTTTTACTTCTTGTAGTGAGGAAAAACCATTCTCTACTGCGACAGTAGATGATAACCCACGTATAATAGCACCGACATTTCCTGAACGTGATGAAAATGGCGGATTAGGAACTATTTCAGAAATTGACAGAGATGTGTTGTTCTCAATAACTGTTACAACGACACCTGCAGATTATACATCTGTGGTATGGACGCTTGATGGTGAAAATGTTGGGACAGAAAAGACACTCGAGATGAATCTTGAAGCAGGTATATATCATCTTAGAGTTGATGTCTCAACTCCTGTAGGAAAGACAACTTTTCGTGAAGGACTTGTAAAAATAAAAGCTTTGGCCGAAGATCCTCAGAGTGATGAAATCGTATTAGAACGCATTGTTGTACCAGGAGGATGGGCACGATTAAGCGGAACAAATCTTGACAAGGTAGCAAAAGTCGCTTTAAAGCAGATAAATGTTAGTGAATCTAAAAGTAATCCAGAAGTAGAAATATCTGATGTAACATACGTCGAATCAGGTGCCTATATTGAGTTTAAAATTCCTGCAGGATTGTCTGACGGTGAGTATCGTGTGGTATTTATTGATGTGGAAGGCAATAGATACGGTGCTAATACAATGGATGTTACTTCTAAGTCTTTGGTAACATCAGGCCCTGATAGTAAACAGCCAAATGCTAAGTGGACTCTTACAGGATTGAATATGGATAAAGTTGCTTCGTTGTCATTGGGTGGAAACGCAATCACTACATTCGTTGAACAGTATTCAACTCGTTTGACTTTCGTTTCACCTATAGTTGCAGATGGAGACTATGTACTGACTGGTATAACAAGTGATGGAGAAAGCGTTAATTTCTTTGTCGAAGACGAGATAAAGACAGAGCTAGCTGTTACAGTTAAGGATTCACCATCCGAAGTTGAATTATGGAAAGGACATTATTATGTTTCTTGGGAGGCTGGAGCATCAGAATCTGCAAAAGAATTTGGTGAAGTTAAAACAATGATTCAAGATTTGCCTCTAGGAAGTAAATTGAAAATATATTACACAATAGAGCCTAATGATACTTATCATCAGATTGGAACCAAAACTGCTTATTGGACGGATCTTCCAGGTTATCCTGAATCTGTATTCTCGGAAGATGGTGTTGTTGAAATTGTTTTGACTCAGGAGATAATTGACTTGTTGAAGGCTGAAGCTGGATTTATCTGTGTAGGTCATGGATATTATGTTGACCGTGTAACTTATGAAGAATAATTTATAAACAGCGAATATAATTGATAAATATGAATTTTAAAAGATTACTTTTAGTTTCGTCCATTATAGGAAATGCTGCCTGCCTCGTTCAGGCGGCAACTCCTGCAGGTTTGACGAAAGATGCAAATATTGAGAAAAAAGTTGAAGCCACACTGTCACGAATGACTTTGGATGAAAAAGTAGGACAGATGACAGAGCTTTCTATCGATGTCCTTGGTAGTGTAGTTGAAGGGGAATTCAAACTCGATAAGGAGAAAGTAAAAAATGCAATTGGAAAGTACAAAGTCGGATCTGTATTGAATGCTCCCGGACCTGTTGCACAGAGCCGTGAGAAGTGGAAGGAAATTATCGGCTATATCCAGGAAGTATCAATGAAGGAGATAGGTATTCCTTGTATCTATGGTCTTGACCAGAATCATGGTACCACATATACACTTGGCGGAACACTTTTCCCGCAGAATATTAATCTTGGAGCTGCATTCAATCCTGAACTAACATACGAGTCGGCTGTCGTGACTGCCTACGAAACGCGTGCAAGTAATTGTCCGTGGACCTATTCGCCTACAGTCGATATGGCAAGAGATCCTCGCTGGTCACGTGTTTGGGAAAACTATGGTGAAGATTGTCTTATTAATGCCATAATGGGAAGCGAAGCTGTCCGAGGCTTCCAGGGAGATGACCCTAACCATATTCCAGAAGACCGTGTAGCGGCTTCTGTTAAGCACTACCTTGGTTACAGTATGTCGCGTACTGGTAAAGACCGTACTCCGGCTTATATATCTGAATCTGATTTGAGAGAGAAGTGTTTTGCTCCATTCAAGGCTTGTGTTGAGACTGGTGCGCTTACTATTATGGTGAACAGTGCTTCTATCAATGGTGTGCCGGTACATGCCAACAAGCAGTTGCTTACAGAATGGCTTAAAGAAGATTTGGCATGGGACGGGATGTTGATTACAGACTGGGCTGATATAAATAATCTTTATACTCGTGAAAAGGTAGCTGCCAACAAGAAGGAAGCAATAGAAATTGCAATCAATGCGGGTATTGATATGGCTATGGAGCCTTATGATCTTGATTTCTGTACACTGTTGAAGGAATTGGTAGAAGAAGGTAGAGTTCCTATGAGCCGTATAGACGATGCTGTTCGTCGTATTCTTCGTCTGAAATATCGCTTGGGACTTTTTGACAATCCTAACACTGATTATAAGGATTATCCTAAATTCGGAAGCAAGGAACATGCCGCAATCGCACTCAAAGCAGCTGAAGAATCAGAAGTGTTGCTGAAAAACAAGAATAACATATTACCATTGTCAAAAGGCAAGAAAATCCTTGTGACAGGTCCTAACGCAAATTCCATGAGATGCCTTAACGGCGGATGGAGCTATACATGGCAGGGGCATCTTGCCGACCGCTTTGCAGGCGAGTATAACACAATTTATGAAGCCGTTTCCAATAAGTTCGGTGCCGATATGGTAACATTGGAACAGGGTGTTACGTATGTGGCCGAAGGTGCATACTATGAAGAAAATGCTCCAGAAATAGATAAGGCTGTGGCTGCTGCAAAGAATGCAGATGTTATACTGGCATGTATAGGCGAAAACTCATATTGCGAGACTCCGGGAAATCTGGCAGACCTTGCAATTTCTGAAAACCAGCGTAACCTAGTGAAAGCTCTTGCTGAAACAGGTAAACCTATAGTATTGGTAATCAATAGCGGACGTCCACGTATTATCAGTGATATAGAGCCTATAGCAGATGCTGTTATCAATGTTTTACTTCCTGGTAATTATGGTGGCGATGCATTGGCAAATATCCTTGCCGGTGATGCTAATCCAAGTGCTAAAATGCCTTATACATATCCTAGAAATCAGGCCGAACTTACTACGTACGATTATCGTGTAAGCGAGGAAATGGATAAGATGGAAGGTGCATACGATTATGATGCAGTGATTTCAGTGCAGTGGCCTTTCGGTTATGGCTTGAGTTATACGACATTCGATTACAAAAACTTGCGTGTAAATAAGGATACATTTGCAGTGAACGATAAACTTGAGTTTACTGTTGATGTAACTAATACCGGAAAAATTGCTGGCAAGGAAGTGGTAATGCTGTTCAGTAGTGATTTGGTGGCATCGCTTACACCTGAGAACCGCAGACTGCGCGCGTTCAGTAAAGTAGAATTACAGCCTGGTGAAACCAAAACTGTAACATTGACCATCAAAGGAAGCGATCTTGCTTTCGTTGGTGCAGATGGAAACTGGATATTGGAGAAAGGTGATTTCCGTATGCAGATTGGTAGTCAGGTTCTCAATGTCAAATGTTCAGAAACACATAAATGGGAAACAGCTAATATTTGTGTTAAATAAATAGCATCTATCATGTGATAGCCAGTTATGGTCCGGTCATTAATGATCGGGCTTTTCTTTTTTAGTTCAATAATTTTTAGTACTGTTTAGGAGCTGTTTAAATGCTGTTTAAACAGCTCCTAAACAGTATCGATACTGCATTTCTGTTTTTCGTACCCGTTTTGTTTGTACGCATTAAATAATTACCTTTGCATTATCATTCAAAACATCACAAAATGCAGCAGGAAGATACATATAAAACCATTGAGAAGAAATCCGAATCAATTTATACAGAAAAGCGAAGCAAATTCATTGCCATAGCTCTTCCGGTCCGTACACTTGGAGAGATAAAGACATACCTTGAGGAGTATCAGAAGAAATATTATGATGCCCGCCACGTGTGTTATGCCTATATGCTTGGGGCAGAGAGAAAGGATTTCCGTGCCAATGATAATGGTGAGCCTTCCGGTACGGCAGGACGTCCTATCCTCGGTCAGATAAACTCTTTCGGACTTACGGATATACTTGTTATTGTGGTGAGATATTTCGGTGGAATAAAGTTGGGAACAAGCGGTCTTATTGTTGCATACAAGACTGCTGCGGCTCAGGCTCTTGAAGAAGCTCTTGTGATAGAGAAAACTGTTGATGAGGATGTCTCATTCGCATTTGAATATCCTTTCATGAATGATGTGATGAGGATTGTGAAGGAAGAGGAGCCGGAGATTCTCGAACAGTCGTATGACATGGACTGTCTGATGGTACTCAGAATAAGAAAATCTGCTATGCCTAAGTTGAGGGCTCGTCTGGAAAAAGTAGAGACTTTGCGTTTCATTGATTTGTAAATTAATTATAAAATGCTATCTTTGTGTCAAATATATAAATAGTCGGACTATGAAAGCATTTGTAATTTCTTTACTTCTTGTCTTTCTTGTTTCAGGGTGTGAGATGAGAAAAGATGATGGTTTTGTGCCTTTGGAAGAAGTAGGGGAATTGCTTCAAAGTATAACTATAACGGAATTGTTTCGTGAAAAACCTATAACGGCAGAAGATATTAAAATCGCAAAAGAGCTTTTGTACGATAAATATACTTTGGATGATGTATATCCATATAAGGATACTGTGCGTTCCATAAAATGGGATGCAATAAAGAAGTGTCTTGCATACGTTGAGACCATGAGGCCGGAGTCAGGCAATTGGTGTATAATCCAGAATTATAGAAACCGGAATGGGGAAGCTCCATTGGTACGGAGTTATGTAAGAAATGAATACAGGCGTATCTCCGATTCTTTGGGTATAGAAAGATATCAGTCGGTGCCATTGTATTTGTTGTCAGATACAGTTACCCCCGTACGCTACGGTCGTGACGGAACTTTGGCTTCTGTAATAAAAAAGGTAGGAGGATATTACCATGTCTGTCAGGCAACTTTCGACGATGAATGGTATGTTCCCGAAAGGTATGTCAAGATTCTTCCTGATTCCACTAATTTCCATCATGTGATATTTGTTGACCGTGGCGACCAGAACATAACTACACTCGAACGTGTCGCTAAAGCCGAATGGAAGGTAAGAAGTATAAATCCTGCTACCACAGGCCGCCATCTTCCTCCATACGCGCAGGAAACTCCACTTGGCATGTACCTCATTCAGGAAAAGAAGCAGAAGATGATTTTTCTTAAAGACGGTTCAAGTGCAGTAGGAGGGTATGCGCCGTATGCAAGCCGTTTTACCAATGGGGCATATATACATGGAGTGCCTGTGAATGTTCCTGCCACAAAGATGATAGAATACAGCTGGAGTTTGGGTACCACTCCGCGTTCACACATGTGCGTTCGTAATGCAACTTCGCATGCCAAATTTGTTTACGACTGGGCTCCGGTGCAGGAAAGTCTGGTGATTGTAATAGAGTGACTTGTCTGGTATAACATTTCATTGTCTTTTTTAACCTTCTGATTTTCAGTGATGTCAATATTAAGTATTATCTTTGCGCCTGAATTTTCTTTGTGGATAGATGATAATACGAAATATATTCATATCGGCAGTTTTATTATTGGTGGGTTTTGTCTGTCCGGCAATGGCACCGTCTTCCGCACATGGTATGCTTGTACATTCTCCTTCTGAAATTGACGAGTGTGCAGGGCTTTATGCGTCCATGCAGTTGGAGGGGATAGTAAATTATAAAGCATTCCGTCAGGCGGTAGAGGGATACAATAAGATAGGCAACCGTCGTCGTGACATTCTTACTCTGATAGATTTCTCAAAACCATCCACTGAAAAGCGTCTGTACGTATTCGATATGAAAAAACGCAGGATGATTTTCAATTCTTTAGTCTCGCATGGCAGAAACAGTGGTGAGAACTATGCTACATCTTTTTCCAACGAATACGGTTCATATAAGAGTTCCCTTGGATTTTATCTTACGGAATCCACTTACAATGGCGGAAACGGTTATTCCCTGATATTGAACGGACTTGAGAAAGGTATAAACGACAAGGCTAAGGAACGTGCCATAGTGGTGCATGGAGCATCGTATGCCAATCCTTCAGTGATAAAAGGCGGTGGTCGCTTGGGTAGAAGTCTTGGTTGTCCTGCGCTTCCTCAAAAGATTTCCAAACCAATTATTGATGCAATAAAGGGTGGAAGTGTGATGTATATTTATGCCGAGAAACCTGAATACTTCGCACAGAGTGAGATTCTGTCTGATGTGACTGACGGAAAGAAATCATGATTTTCCCATTATAATCGTAAATACTGTTCCGTAACCGACTTTTGATTCTACGTTTATTAATCCGTCGTGCAGGGTAATTATCTGCTTGCAGAGACTCAAGCCTATACCTGAACCGTTTGGCTTAGTGGTAAAAAACGGAACGAAGATTCTTTCCTTTACTTCAGGCATAATGCCCTCTCCGTTGTCGGATATGGTGAATTTTATAGAATCATTCTTATAGTTAACCGCGGAAACTTCTATTTGAGGTCCTGCGGTTTTTTTGCATGCTTCTATGGCATTCTTTATTATGTTCAGAAAAACCTGTTCCAACTGTGCCTTGTCGGCTGATAGAGTCATATCATTGTCTTCAATACTAAAATGTATATAGTCTGTGGCAGTGAGTCCTTCGATATCCTTCAAAAAGTCATAAACTCTGATTTCGCTTTTTACGGGTGCTGATATTCGTGTAAGTTTCCTGTAGTTGTCCACAAACTCCATCAGTCCCTTGCAGCGACGGTTTATTATTCCCAGTCCCTGCGATATGTTTCTTTGGGCATTTTCGTTTATAGGAAATTCCGTACTTCTTTCTTTCAGAGTGTCCGACAATGAAATGATAGGGGTGATGGAATTCATAATCTCATGAGTCAGTACCCTGATTAGTTTTTGCCATGCTTCCATCTCATTCTTTTCCAATGCGGAATGGATATTGTTCATGCTTATTATGAATTGTTCTTTGCCATGAACAGTAATCTGTGTATATGATACAGATAAATCGAGGGTTGATTCCTGCTTCTTTCTGTGTACTATCTTTTCCTTATTGTTCAGTGCATTCTGAATATCTTCCGGCAGTTTGAATACCTCCGGTCCTAAGATACTTTTGGCGGACTTGTTCATCCATATAATCCTTCCATCCTTGTATGTTGATATTACGGCAGTATCTACACTGTTCATCAGATTCTTGTAGTATTGGTATTTTGTCTCATCTTCCATTGCGGAGTTTTTCAGATCCTTTATGATGTATGTGAGATTTTCTGCCAGTTCGGATATTTCCCTGTCCTTGAATGGAGGAGTTATTATACTGCTTGTATCTTTCGATTTCAGACACTCTATTGCTTTCTTTATCATTTTTGTCTGTCTGTTCTGCAGCCGGTATATGTTTATTATTACGAGCAGGCATAGAACAGAACAAAGCAGACAGGAAAAAACGAGTTTAGTATGCATACAGTAAACCGTTCCTGCCATACACAGAAACAGCGCGACCGTATTTGTCAATATGTAGATATTGAATCTTCCCATACCTGATGAATTAGAGTTGTAGTTTGTCTATTTTTCTGTAAAGTGCGAATCTGCTTATACCTAAAAGCTCGGCAGCCATAGTGTAATTCCCGTTCGTTACCTTTATGGCTTTTTCTATCGCCTTTCTTTCTAACGTTTCAAGGTTCAGTTCCTCGTCCGGCAGGCTTTTCTGTCCTTTCGTGCTTTGTGCGAAAATAAAGTCGTCGGTACGCAGCGAACTGTTGTCGCTCAATATCACAGCCCTTTCTATTACGTGCTGAAGTTCTCTCACATTTCCTGGCCATGAATATTTCATGAGTTTGTTTTTTGCGTCCCTGTTGATGCTTGAGATTTCTTTCTTGTACTTCCTGTTGTAAATCTTCAGGAAATGTTCTGCCAGCAGGATTATATCGTTTCCTCTTTCCCTGAGTGGCGGAATGTGAAGCTCTATGGTATTTATGCGGTAGAGGAGATCCTGGCGGAACTTCCCTTCGTCTATCATGGATTGAAGATTTGAGTTGGTGGCAGATATCAGACGTATGTCTATCGGTGTGTGTTCCACTCCTCCAAGTCTTGTAATATACCTTTTCTCTAATGCTGTGAGCAGTTTTGCCTGCATTGGCAATGACAGGTTTCCTATCTCGTCAAGAAACAGCGTACCTCCCGATGCCATCTCCATTCTTCCCGGTTTTGACTTTCTTGCGTCTGTAAACGCGCCTTTTTCATATCCGAAAAGCTCACTCTCGAACAACTGTTCGGGTATGCTCCCAAGGTCTATGGTGATAAAGCTTTCTCCTGCACGTGGCGAAAGACTCTTCACCATACGCGCCACCATGTCCTTACCTGTACCGTTCTCGCCTAATATCAAGATGTTGGCATCCGTCTCAGACAGTCTGTATATTGTGTCCTTTAGCTTTCTTACTGCCGGAGATTCTCCTATGAAATCCGATATCGGCGATTCGTTCCCCATAGCCGAAACCTGTTCGCGCAGTCTGTTGATTTCCTTATTTGATTTGCTTAGTTTGATTGCAGACGACAGTGTGGCAAGCAGTTTCTCCTTTTCCCACGGTTTTGAGATGAAGTCGGTTGCACCAGCCTTTATAGCCCTTACAGCCTTTTCTGTGTCGGCGTATGCTGTCATGAATACCACTACAGCCTTAGGGTCAATACTCAATATTTGTTCCAGATATTCAAACCCCTCATTACCGCTTATTGCGTCGCGGCAGAAATTCATATCCAGAAGTATCACGTCCGGACTGAAAGTTTCCATGAAGTGCTTTATCCTCGAGGGCTGGGTAGTCACTTTGATTTTTTCCATATATGGTTCCAGCAGTAGGTTTAATGCAAACAGCACATCTTCATTGTCGTCTATAATAAGTATTTTTCCTTTGTCTTCCATGTTGCACAAGTTTTTGCAAATATAATACTTTAAACGATGTGTTGTATGTGCGTTATCGCACGCTTTTTGTGCGCATACGCACGATATAGCAAATGATTTGTTTCTTCTAAATATCTGAAAGATAATGATATAGCATAATGGCATAGTTTTTGATTTTAAATGTCGTATAAATTATTGTTTTAGGTGTTATGACACGAATAAAAATATTTCTGATTATTGTTTTGTCTGTTTGTATTTCATGCATTGCTTATGCGGATGATACAAACAGGAGACTTACGCTCACTCTTGAGGATGCCATATCGCTGGCACACGATAATTCGCCGGAGGTGCAGGCAGCAAGGCATACATACCGTGCAGCCTATTGGAATTACCGTTCTTTCCGCGCCAACTATCTGCCGTCAGTCAGTCTGATTTCCAATCCATACCTTAACCGGCAGATTAACAAGATTACCCAGCCGGACGGAACTGAACAGTTCATCCGTCAGAATAAGTTGAGTACCGACCTTGGATTGCAGATTAGCCAGAATGTATCTTTCACTGGTGGTAACTTTTTCGTACAGACCTCTACACAGAGGATTGACGAGTTCGGAAGCAATGGCAGGGCATATAACACCCAACCGATTTCTGTTGGTTACAGCCAGTCGCTCTTCGGATATAACTATCTGAAATGGGACAAGCGTATCGAGCCGGTAAGATACCGTGAGGCATGCAAGACTTATGCGGAGACCATGGAACTTATCGCATCAAGAACCTCTCAGCTTTTCTATGCCCTTGCCTCGGCACAGACCAATCTTAATATTGCACGTTCCAACTATGCTTCTGCCGATACATTGTACAGATATGCGCGCGGAAGATATAACATAGGCAGTATCACCGAAAATGAGATGCTCCAACTGGAAGTGAACAAACTGAATGAGGAAACAAACATGATGAATGCCGGAATAGAGGTTGAAGATGCCATGCTTACTCTGCGTTCTTTTCTCGGAATAAATGATGATGCGGAGATAGAAGTAATTCCTGCAGACAGCATATACTATTTTGATGTACCGCTTGATGAGGCTCTCAGACAGGCATACGAAAACAGTCCGGATATCGACCTGTATAAAAGGCAGAAACTCGAAAGCCGCAGTCAGCTGGCATCAGCTAAGGCGTCAAGAGGCTTGAAGGCCGATCTGTATCTGCAGTTCGGTCTGTCGCAGACGGCAGATATTTTTAAGGATTCGTACAGCAATCCGCTCGACCAGCAGTATGTGAGTCTTTCCATAGCAATACCGATACTGGATTGGGGACGAGGAAAGGGAAAAGTGAAAGTGGCAAAATCGAATGTGGAACTGGTAGAGACACAGGTGGCCCAGGCCATGACAGACTTCGAACTGAATGTCAGGAAAATGGTACGCCAGTTCAATCTTCAGTCGCAGCAGGTAAGTGTCGCACGAAAAACGGAACGCACTGCCACGAAGCGTTACGAAGTGGCTCTCAAACTTTATCTTATGGGTAAATCATCTATACTGGATTTAAATGCGGCGACAACAGAAAAAGACTCTGCACTCCGGAACTACATATCAGCCATGCAGACATACTGGACTCTATATTACGGGCTGCGCAGTATAACACAGTATGATTTTATGAATAAATGTCCGATATGGCATAATCTTGAATTCTGACGATAAAAAAACATTACACTTATGGATATAAAATTAAAGAAGAAACCCTGGTACATACGCTACAAGTACAGGATAGCAGGCGGGGCAGTAATCCTTGCCGGGATAGTTTATGTGATAGTTCTTGCGTCCGGTCCCCGCCGGTTGCGGATAGACATCGACAAGATACAGACGTCGGAAGTCACGGACTCGGATTTCATGGAGTACGTTGACGTAGAAGGTATAGTACAGCCCATTATGACCATTATGGTGAATGCACGCGAAGCCGGGAATGTGAACAGCATCGTAGCCGAAGATGGAAGACTGATGAAGAAAGGAGATACGATATTGACACTCTCCAATCCGAATCTGATGAGAGATATCGACGACCAGCGTGATGATTGGGAAAAGCAGATGATAACATATCGCGAGAAAGAGCTTGAGATGGAGCAGAAAACTCTAGTCCTGAAGCAACAGACACTTGAAGCCGAATACGAACTGAATAAAATCAGGAAGAGTTTTGCCCTCGAAAAAGAAGAATACGAAATGGGAATACGCAGTAAGGCACAGCTTGAAGTGTCGCGCGATGAGTATGAGTATAAGACAGAGTCCACACGCCTGAAGTTGCGCAGTCTTCGCAGCGATTCTGCCATGACTGTTATCCGAAAAGAACTTCTGAAGAATGACCACGACAGGGAACAGAAGAAACTCCAGCGCAGCCTTGAAAGAATGAATGACCTGGTAGTGCGGGCACCGGTGGACGGGCAGTTGAGTTTTGTGAAAGTAACTCTCGGTCAGCAGGTAGGAGCGGGTGAGAACATTGCCGAAGTAAAAGTCCTTGACCAGTTTAAAGTGCACACTTCGTTAAGCGAGTATTATATCGACAGGATAACAACCGGACTACCGGCAACAGTTTCTAATCAGGGAGAGAAATATCCTTTGAAAGTCACCAAGGTTGTTCCGGAAGTTAAGGACCGTATGTTCGATGTCGATCTGGTCTTTACAGGAGATATGCCGGACAATGTCCGTCTGGGGAAAAGCTTCAGAGTGCAGATAGAGTTGGGACAGCCGGAACAGGCAATTGTTATTTCGCGCGGTAACTTCTACCAGCATACAGGCGGCAGGTGGATATATAAGCTCAGTGAAGACAAGACACGGGCATATAAAGTGCCAATAACAATTGGCCGTCAGAATCCGCGTCAATATGAAATTACCGAAGGTTTGCAGCCCGGTGATTGTGTGATTACGTCAGGATATGATAACTTTGGCGATGCGGAGGAATTGGTGTTTTAGACGTTTGGAAAAAATGTAGCCGACTCTGAAAAAACGTGGGCAAGTTTTACCTTAAATTTGCCCACGTTTTTTTTAACAGTTTCTAACGCTTCTTTTGCTTTAATTTATCTTATATTCATTTGTCGCTCCACATTCCATTGTGTATCTTTGTAAAACTAAGTGCTTTATACAAAAAACAGACTTTATATGAACAGATTATATCCCATAGGAATCCAGAACTTCGAGAAACTTCGTAGGGGTGGTTTTGTTTATGTCGACAAGACTGCGCTTATACATCGTCTTGTCTCTACAGGCGGATATTACTTTTTCGGTCGTCCGCGTCGTTTCGGTAAGAGTCTGATGATTTCCACTCTTGAATCTTATTTTGAGGGTAGGAAAGATTTGTTTGAAGGTCTTGCCATAGAAGGATTGGAGAAAGAGTGGAATGTTCATCCGGTGTTTCACATGGATTTGAACAGCCGCAATTATAAGGATGTTGATGCGCTTTATGGCATATTCAATCAGCATCTTGAAAAATGGGAAGAAGTTTATGGCGATGAGAAGAAGGACCGTGCTCCTGAAGAGCGTTTTGCATATTTGATAGAAAAGGCTGCAAAACAGACTGGTCGCGGTGTAGTAATCCTGATTGATGAGTACGACAAACCTTTAATCCAGTCGTTGGACAATGAGGAACTTCAGTCCGAGTACCGGAGTATCCTGAAATCCTTTTACGGTAATCTGAAATCATGTGACAAGTATATCCGCTTTGCCCTTCTTACGGGAGTGACCAGGTTCAGCAGGGTAAGCATTTTCAGTGATTTGAATAATCTGAATGACATCACCATGGATCCTGACTTTGCGTCTTTGTGCGGTATAAGCGAAAAAGAACTTGTAGAATTTTTTGATGAAGATGTCAGAGTTCTTGCCGAAAAGCAGAACATGAGTTGTTCTGATACATACGCAATGTTAAAGAGGAAATACGACGGTTATCATTTTGTCCAGAATACAGAGGGAATGTATAATCCGTTCAGTGTCCTGAATACTTTTTTCAGAATGATGCCTGAAAATTATTGGTTCTCCACCGGTACCCCGACCATACTCGTAAAACTCCTTCAGAAGAACAATTACCTTCTGAGTGACCTGACAGGCAATGCGGAAGCAACAGCAGATGAGCTTACCGGGCTTGAGACAATAAACACCAATCCTATTCCTTTGTTTTTCCAGAGCGGATATCTGACGATAAAGGAGTATGATGAACGTTTTAAGAATTATATACTTGGTTTTCCTAATGAGGAGGTTGAACAGGGATTCCTTAATTTCCTTATGCCCAGCTATATGAATATGCATGGCAGGAATACCAGCTTCCATATAATGAATTTCATCAAAGAATTGGAAAAAGGAAAGATTGCCAGTTTCATGGAGCGTCTTCAAAGTCTCTTTTCAGATACTCCATACGAGTTGATCCGCGACACAGAGCTTCATTACCAGAATGTTCTTTTCATAGTCTTCCGTCTTATGGGTTTCTTTACTCATGCCGAGTATCATACATCTCAGGGCAGGATAGACATGGTGGTGAAGACTCCACAGTATATCTATGTAATGGAATTCAAGTTTGAAGGTAGTGCCGAGGATGCCATAGCTCAAATAGAATCCCGAAACTATGCCCTTCCTTTCATGTCTGATGACCGTAAGGTTTATAAGATAGGAGTTAATTTCAGTGCGGAAACCAGAAATATAGAGAAGTGGATAGTATCCGATTAAGCATATAAAGAATATACTTGGTTAAAAACGTGCGTATTTGCAACATGAATGTGCGGATACGCACGTTGTTTTATATTGGCTGTTAAGAGTATTGCCTTGATTAATAGGAGATTATGTGTTTGGCATGATTTTTGATTATATTTACTATGAGAACATGTTATGAATTCTTGGAATACGTCAGTTTTCTACTGGTGTGTTATTTTAATTAAATGACTTTGGATATGATATTACATTATTTGAAAGTAGCCGTACGCAGCTTGATGAAATTCAAGATGCAGAACATTATAGCCATATTCGGACTGTCTATGTCGTTGTTTTGCTTTAGTGTCTGCCTTTATTGTAGCAGGTATATATTCAGTACAGATGATTGTTTCAGGAATAGGGACAGGATAGTTGAATTATATTTAGGACGTTCTGACAATAATTTCAGTAGTATAACTTCAGGTAGTTTACCTTCGTTTTTGAGAAACCAAGGTTTGAATGCAAAAGCCTTTTGTGGAGTTGCAAGAACGGATGAACGCTCGTATAACATTGAGGTTTATGAAGGTAAACTGTTACCTTATAACCTGAGGTTCATGGAGACTGATTCCTGTTTTAATGAAGTCTTTACTCCTGAAATATTACATGGCAGTTGGAAAAATGCAATACAGAATCCCAATTCGGTAATTCTTTTTGAAAGTACAGCCAGACGTATTTTTGGTTCAGCCGAAAAATCAATAGGTAAACGTATGGTTTTAAACAGACGTTTATATACTTCGCCAAACAGTACGCCTCGTGAGGGAGGGATAGGTTATGTGATACAGGCAGTAGCCAAGGATTTGCCATTGAATAACAGCTTGAACTTTTTACGTAGAACAGATGCTTTGGTTATTAATGATACAGAAGGGCAAATCCATGACAGAAACCTACCGGTAATGGCTGCTAGTACATTCGCATTGGTGGAAGATGCCGGTTCGGTACAAAGTTTTATTAAAGAATTAGATGACAGAAAACTTGACTTTGAAATCTTTAATGAGAAGAGGGGAGTTTTTGGCGGTACTTTCGGAACTTATTTTTGGAGTGGTGAAGGTGTAGCATTATATTTTGCTAATATTACTCTTATAGCCGGAATATTGGTATTGGTTGTAGGCTTGCTCAATTTCTTTCATTTCATAATAGGTTCTTTCCTCATACGTGTGAAAGAATGTAATATCCGTAGGGTGAACGGTGCCGGATTTAAAGATATGTTTCTGATGTTTTTCGTACAGATAAGTGTTTCTATATTTTTGTCGGCATTCGTTACTTATCTTATCATAGAACTTCTTTCACCGTTCCTTAGTCTTACACTGGTACGTTTCAGCATTGTCATAGATCCGTATTTACTGATGTGGCAGACTTTTACTTATCTTATTGGCATCATGGTGTTGTGTATGGTGATATCGTTGTTTGTAATAGTAAAAGTGAGACGGTCGTATGTTACTCAGAAACTCAACACTGTCACTGGAAGATATGGCAGGCACAGGTTGAGAAATTTATCATTGGGAATACAGCTGTTTATCAGTCTGATATTTATTTCGCTTGCAACGGCATTGTACATGCAATCTGTGAATACAAACAATTCTGTTTTCGGAACATTGTCAAAAACCGAAAAAGAACGCATCCTTAGTGTTTCGCTCGATTATTCTTTTATGGATAATAACACCAAAAAGGCATTGACAGAAAAGTTCAGACAATGTCCGGGTGTGGAAGATATCATTATTTCAGATATCAATTATCTGCAGGGAGTTTCAGGTACAGGACTTTTTCTGACAGAGAAAAGAGATAATTCCGTCGATGCAAATGTAATGCGTGTATCACCGAGCTTTTTCCGATTTATGAATATAGGCATAATATCCGGTAATGAACAGAAAACATTGGGCGAAATGGTAGTAGACGAAAATCTGGCTCGGCGTATTGATAAAGAAATTAATCTTGGAAGAATATTGTATGATTATAGAAAAGGATATACGCTTGTGGGCATATCCGCTCCTTTTGTAACAAATAATTATTATCAAGAAAGTAATAGTGGCTTTATGTTTGTACCCTCCGATTTTTCTCATTACATAGGACATTGTTATTTAAAATGTTCTACCAATCGTTTGGAAGAAACTGTTTCGTCAATAAAATCTGTAATGAAAGATGCTTTGCCGGAAAGTATTGAAGCCTCCGTGTCTACAATGATGGATGATATATACGAGGAACATGCTTTGGAGTTCAAACTGAGAGGTATTGTACTCTTTATGTCAATCATAGCACTTATCATCTCTGTGCTTGGGATTTATTCAGCAATAACTCTCGACACCGAATACCGCCGTAAGGAAATGGCTATAAGGAAGATAAACGGAGCAGGAGTTCGTCAGATAGTATTGATTTTTGCAAGGCTTTATATAGTGTTGGTTATCGTTACTGTGGCTATAGCATTCCCTATTGTGGAATTCCTGTTACGAATGTTCAGCAATATGTATTATTCTTTTATAGATACAGGTATATTGTTTTACGGAGGAATATTGTTGTTTGTGGTGTTGCTCATTACTCTGACAGTTTATGTTCGCATAAGAAATATAGCTCGAATTAATCCTGCTGAGATTATAAAGAGCGAATAGATTGCATATTTTCTCACTTTAGTTTATCTTTGTAGAAATAAGTGCGATGCCTCATTCAAAAAAACAGAATTTATATGAACAGATTATATCCCATAGGAATCCAGAACTTCGAGAAACTTCGTAAAGGTGGTTTTGTTTATGTCGACAAGACTGCGCTTATATATCGTCTTGTCTCTACAGGAGGATATTACTTTTTTGGTCGTCCGCGCCGTTTCGGTAAGAGTCTGATGATTTCCACTCTTGAATCTTATTTTGAGGGTAGGAAAGATTTATTCCATGGACTTGCAATAGAGGGCCTTGAAAAGGACTGGGATGAATATCCCATCTTTCATATAGATTTGAATAATGAAGAGTATAATTCCCGCAAGCGGCTTGAAGGTGTACTTAACAATTATCTTGTGCGATGGGAAAGGATATACGGAAGTGAGCCTTCGGAGGAATCCCTTTCGTTGAGATTTGCCGGACTTATCAGACGTGCATCGGAGCAGACCGGTCGCGGTGTAGTAATTCTTATTGACGAGTATGACAAACCTCTTATCCAGTCGTTGGATAATGAGGAACTTCAGTCCGAGTACCGAAGTATTCTGAAATCCTTTTACGGTAATCTGAAGTCGTGTGACAAGTATATCCGCTTTGCTCTCCTTACGGGAGTGACCAGGTTCAGCAGGGTAAGCATTTTCAGTGATTTGAATAATCTCCGTGATATAACGATGGAGAATGAGTTTGCATCATTGTGTGGTATCAGCGAAACAGAGTTGATAACTCATTTTGAATCAGATATACGCGAATTGTCGGTAAATATGAATTTAAGTTACGAAGAAACGTGTGGTCTTCTTCAGAAAAAATATGACGGTTATCATTTTACCGGCAATAGCGAAGGAATGTACAATCCCTTCAGTGTGTTGAATACATTCGCTTCAATGAAAATAGAAAACTACTGGTTTTCAACCGGTACCCCGACCATACTCGTAAAACTTCTTCAGAAGAACAATTACCTTCTGAGTGACCTGACAGGCAATGCTGAAGCCACTGCCGATGAGCTTACTGGGCTTGAGACAATAAATACCAATCCTATTCCTTTGTTCTTCCAGAGCGGATATCTGACGATAAAGGAGTATGACCCTGAATTCAAGAACTATATACTTGGTTTTCCTAATGAGGAGGTTGAACAGGGATTCCTTAACTTCCTTATGCCTTGCTATATGAATATGAACGGCAAGAATGCCAGTTTTCATATAATGAACTTTATAAAGGATATACGAGCAGGAAAGATCGACAGTTTCATGGAGCGTCTTCAAAGTCTCTTTTCAGATACTCCATACGAGTTGATCCGCGACACTGAACTTCATTATCAGAATGTTCTTTTCATAGTATTCCGTCTTATGGGTTTCTTTACTCATGCCGAGTATCACACATCTCAGGGCAGGATAGACATGGTGGTGAAAACTCCACAGTATATCTATGTAATGGAATTCAAGTTTGAGGGTAGTGCCGAGGATGCCATAGCTCAAATAGAATCCCGAAACTATGCTTTACCTTTCATGTCTGATGGCCGTAAGGTTTATAAGATAGGGGTTAATTTCAGTGGGGAAACAAGAAATATAGAAAAGTGGATAGTAGCAGATTAAAGTGAAAAACGATATGTTTACTGTGTGAAGCGTGCGAATTCGCAATAATAATGTGCGGATACGCACGCTTTTCGTATATCCTGTTTTTATGTAGGATGCACATATTCAATGTGTTATGCGTATGGCACGGTTTTTGAATATAAAGAATTATAAAAACGACTGTTTCATGTAAATATAGAATTTCAATGATAGTACATTATTTAAAGATGGCTTTACGCAGCCTGATACGTTATAAGGTACAGAATATAATCAGCATATTAGGTATCGCTGTAGGTTTCGTGTGTTTTGCCTTTTCCATGATATGGATAAGGTATGAGTTGAGTTATGATACATTTCATCGTGACTCGGACAGGATGTATGTGGTATATAAAAAGTCAGATCATGGATTCACTAATATTTCATACTTTACGCATTATCCTGTAGCAAGAGATATTAAGAATAATTTTCCTGAGGTTGAGGATGCTGCTGCTTTTATGAATGGACCGGCTGTAGTTGGAAGAAGTCCACAAAACGGAGATTTTTCAATGAGGATTATAGTTGATTCAGCTTTTATAAATATGTTTGATATAAAACTATTGTCCGGTAGCTGGAGTTTTCTTAATAATCAAGAAGAAGTTGCCGTCACAGAAGAGTTTGCAGAACGTCTTTATGGAACAAAGAATGTACTTGGAAAAGATCTATTTTTCTGGAAGTCACCGAAAAAGATTTCTGCAGTAGTTTCAGGTTGGGGAAAGCACTCTAATTTCAGATATGATATTATGCTCGGTGTCGATGAAAAGTTCAGAGATGATTATAGGTATAGTGGTTTTTATGTGTGCTTACGTTTGAAAGATGGTGTTAATGCCTCTGTATTTGCTCAAAAGCTGAAGAATAAAGGCTTTGAAGTACCTGGTGGAGGAGGATATACTATAAGAAATTTTTTGCTGGAGAAACTTTCATCGTCCCGTTATACGGTATTCTATAAATATGATGACATATCCTTGTCGTATGTAAAGATGTTTTCGGTAGTAGGAATAACTGTGATACTTGTGTCTTTGGTTAATTTCTTTTCTATACTTATTACCCGTATGAATATTCGTCGAAGAGAGATTGCACTTAGGATATCATGCGGTTCAGGTACAAAAGAATTGATATTGATGTTTGTAACCGAACTGGTAGTGATGATGCTCTTCAGTGGTCTTATAGGTATGTCTCTGATGGAATTTCTCAAATCTGAATTTGTCAGATTGGCGGATATAGAAGATAGTTTCTATTTGTCTTCACTCTGGTATTTCTTTGTCATTCTCATTATGTCTGTTGTAATTGCTGTCTTTTTGATCAGATATAGTAGCAGGAAAACTGTATCAGAAGAGATAATAGGAAATATCACGAGAAAGTCTGGTTTATCGTTTCAGAATGGTAGCATAGTGATACAGTTTATAATATCAGTTACCGTATTGTTTTGTCTGGCAGTATTATTCAAGCAATTATATTATCTTAAAAGTACTGATGAAGTAGGATTTGAGCGAGATGGAAAAGCTTGTCTTTATTGTCAACCTAAAGATATACATATAATACATTATTTGAGAAAACTGCCATACGTCCATGAAATAAAGGAAATGTATTCATTATTACCACAGAGAGCATCTACCAGTAGTACTATAGGTGAATGGGACGGAAAGTCAGAAGGACAGAAACCGGTTACATTGCAGGTAATACGTGAAGGACGTGACTTTCTTGATTTCTACGGTATCAAACTGTTGCGTGGAACTTATCTTACGGATAAAGAGGATGTCAAATCAGTATTGATAAATGAGGCTACGGTGAGAATGTTCGGTTGGTCAGAGCCGATAGGAAAGAAGATATATAATTATACCGTGGTTGGTGTGATAAAAGATTTTCATATTTCACTACCTACACAGCCGGTCAAACCTTATATGATAACGCTTGACAGACGTAATGATCATGGTAGTGATTACGTGATTCGTTTTGATGAAGAACATCTTTCCGATTTGAGGAACAGTATGAAAGATTATATAGAAAAGAATGGTATAAATTTCTGTTATATTAAGACTGCGAATGAAGCTTACGAAGAATATCTTGTTTCAGAACAGATGCTTCAGAAATTGCTGTCATTCGTATCTATGATATGTGTTGTTATTTCATTGTTTGGAGTATATTCACACGTTTCATTGCCATGTGAGCGACGTAGGAAAGAAATAGCTATAAGGAAAATAAATGGTGCAACGGCAGGCAATATAATGAAGATGTTTTTCAAAGATTATCTTTTAATGCTTGCAGTGTCGTGTATCATAGCATTCCTGACAGGGACTGTTGTAATGAAGAAATGGTTGGAACAGTATGTAGAACAGACTTCTATGGATGCATGGATATACTTTGGATTATTTATACTGATGGCTGCATTTATTCTTCTCTGTGTAGCGAGGAGTATATGGAAGGCTGCCAACGAAAATCCAGCTGAGGTTATCAAGAGTGAGTAATAATTTATAAAACAAGAATATTATGATACTACATTATTTGAAAGTGGCAGTTCGGAACCTGATGAAATATAAGGTTCACAGTCTTATTTCAGCATTGTGCCTGGCTGTGGGAATAGTCTGTTATACATTGGTGGCATATTGGATAAATGCTTATAATAGCATGATAAATATGCATGATAAAGAAGTTGTAACATTTAAGCTTGAAGATGAAGATGGCCGGTGGAGTCTGTTTACGCCGGTTGATGTTGAACGGATAGAGGATCTTCATATTGATGGATTGTCGGATATTACAGTTAAATTTCCGTCAAGACAGGCTGAGATAGATGTGATAGATAAGGATCAGAAAGAAAAGCCCTTTATTGTAAACTATACTGTGGTAAACGGAAATACTTTTTCATTCTATGGATTGGATTTATTGTATGGTAACAGTATTCCGGAGAAAAAGGATGAAGTCGTTATATCACGTTCTTTTGCAGAAAAGGCTTTTGGTCAAGATAATCCGATTGGGGCTGTGATACATCTGACGGAATCTGTTTACGATTTCGACAAGGGGATTCGTGATTACAGGGTTGTAAATGTGGCTGAAGACAACTGGGCGTTTCCAAGAGTAGATTGCTTTTTTTCATATCAGGCTTTTCCTCAGGGATTTATGGAAGTGTATGCACTCCTGGATGATGGTACAACTCTGTCTACGCTTAATGGCAATCTGCAGAATCTTAAATTTGTAAATAATGGAAAGGACTACAGTGTGTCTGCTTTGAGTTTTTCTGATGATTTCAAGAAAAAACAGATGACAATAATCTTTTCAATTGTATTGTTCGTCGCATCGCTCATATTGCTTTCCGGAATGATTAACTTCCTGAAGTTTGCTATACAGATGTTTTATAACCGACAGAGGGAAGTAGCTTTGCGTAAAAGTATGGGGTCTGATGCCCGGGGATTGTTTATGCTTCTGTTTTCAGAGGTATTCTGCATGCTTACAGTGTCATTTCTGCTGTCACTTGTTATAACGGAAATTGTAGTTGATACATGTCATACTTATATTTCATCCGACGATTTGCCATACATTGACTTGCCGGAAGTATATTGGGTGCAGACAAGGTGTTTTGTTTCCCTTCTTGTTATCTGTTTACTTGTGGTTTATGTTCCGGTATGGCGTTTGCGACGTTCCTGTATAGGCTATCATGTTCGCATAAACAACAATAAGCATGTCTTTCGTTCTGTCATGATGTGGCTTCAATTGAGTATTGCTATATTCTTTGTCGGAAATGTTTTGTATATAAACATTGCTTTTAATAAGGTTTACTATTCCGTCTACAGACCGGTTTCTGATGATGAGGAAGCCCGGATTATAGAGTTCAAGCCAAGTACATATCGCTTGAGGCAGAATATATCGCATGTAGTTGATGCATTCAGAAAGATGCCGGAGATTGTTGATGAGATAACTTTGTGGGGAGTGTTGGATTCTCGTATAAAACAGAGATATATTAAGGCTGATGGTACACATTCTTTTATAAAAATTACAAAGGGTAATGCCAATTACTTCCAGTTCTTTAATATCCCTCATCAGGGTGAAATGACGGAGTCGGAAGATGCTGTTTATGTAAGCGAGAGATTTATGAGACAATTGGAGAAAGACAGTATTTCCGGAACTGTTTTCATTCAAGGTACTTCATACCGTATAGCTGGTACATATAAGGCCCTGTATGGAGAGAATGAAGATGATTCACGTACAATCGGTTCTGCATTCTTCCCGGTAAAACCCTTTGGAACTTTTTATTTTAAGATTGCTGATGGGAAGGATACAGACGAAGTGATTGGTAAGATGAAAGATATTTGCAGGGAATATGTTCCGGAAACATTACCTTTGGATATTAAACCGATAACCGACAGAAAACAGACCTTGCTTGGTACGGTGGGTTTAGTCGGAACACTTGTCAATGTATTGGCTTTGGTCAGTCTGCTGTTGGTGATTCTAAGCATATATTCTGCCATTTCGCTTGATACGGACGGACGACAGAAGGAGGTTGCCATAAGGAAAATAAACGGTGCTTCTCCGGTTAAGATAGCTCTTATGTTCGGACGTTCATATATGTTGATTTATATTTTGTCGTTTGCTGCTGCATTTCCCTTTGTATATTATTTTGCATCAACAGTCTTTGTAGATAGTGCTTTCTCGGTTAACATGGATTGGGGAATGGCTTTAGCCTTGTTCGTTTCAATGTTGATTGTGGTTTTAGTTACTGTAGCATATAAGATATATAAGGTTATGCATATTAATCCGGCAGAGATTATTAAGACTGAATAAGTGATATATATTGCATTGTGCGATGTGTGCGTATTTGTAACAAAAACGTGCGATAGCGCACATGAACAGAATGTATCGTATTTGGGTAAATTGTTGATTGTTAGTAACTTAATACTTTGGCACGATTATTGATATAATATTTACAGGTGAAATGACTTTTTTTTGATATATGTTATTGATAAAGATTAAATATGCGATTCGTTTTTTGCTTCGTGCAAAGTCATATACGGTTATCAACCTGATAGGGCTTTCGTTGAGTCTTGCCTGTTGTATAATATTGTTACGATATATCCACAGGGAACTTACGGTGGATACTCATGCCAATGATTTAAGCACCATAATCGTTCCTTTAAGGGATATAGACGGTAATATTTATCCTGGAGAAAATCCGGGAAATAAGGATTATTCGGTAGATGAAAAGTATATAGAAGACAGATGTAAACTTGTAGATGAGAGGAATTCAACCATAATCAGTAATGACGTTGCTTATAAGACAAATCTGATGGCTGCCGATACAACGTTCTTCCATTTTTTTAATTATCGTGTATTGGAAGGAAATCTTTCTTTAGATAGTCCTCATGATGTTATACTTACAGAGGGCTATGCCATGAGACTGTTTGGAAAAGAATCTCCTGTAGGCAAAAATATCTATTTTGATGGAAATATGCTTACAGTGTCCGGTGTTATTGAACAATCTGTATGTAAAACCACATTCAATTTTGATGCTTTGGTCTCTAAAAAGTTAAGGCAGGGTATTTCTTTTATTTCTTGTCGGAGTATTGAATTTTGTCAATCTCTATTCTTTCGTTATGCAGAAACGAAGAAAAATATACGGTGTAAAGAAAGTTTTCGGTCTGTCCGGTAGAGGACTCTTTACTGAAATGTGGATGGAGAATTTCCTGCTGTTCGCGTGTGCTGTATTTCTTTCATGGTGTATTATAGAAACTTCTTCTGGATTGTGGCAGTGGCTATTTTCAGAGAAAATACCTGTTACCGGTTTTGACTGGTTTTTGTCACTGGGATTATTGTTGCTGGTGCCTCTCTTTACGGCTATATTCTTTTATATCAGATATGGTTACAAAAATCCTGTAACCGGCGGTGAGAATGTAATAGTATTGAATCGGTCTGCGATGAAATTACTTGGATATACTGACCTTAAGGAAGCATTTGTAAGGAGCACGTCGCCTTTGAGTATTTCTTTTGTAGATAATAAATTGATAGAATTCGGAGTTGATATGACCTCAGTCTCAGCAGTAGTTGAGGATTATTATATGGGACATCTTACGGAAGGAATCAAACCTATGATCTTTATTGTGGGGGCTAAGGATGCAGATGGGGATGTTATGATAAAAGTGAAGAAAGACAGAGAAAAGGAAGTTATAGACTATCTTCGCAAAGTTGAAAAAGAAATATATAACTCAGAGGATTTTACATATAAATGGGCTGACGATATAGTGGCAGAAATGTATCAGAAAGATAAAGAGACTGCACATATATATACTGTTTTCTCATATATCGCTATAGTGATATCATGTTTGGGACTGTTGGGTATATCTCTGTTTGATATTCGTCGCAGGTATCGTGAGATTGCTATCCGTAAGGTAAACTGTGCCAAGCCTAAAGACCTGTATATTTTATTAGGTAAGAGCTATATGCTGAATCTGGTGTTGGCATTTGTTGTTGCAGCGCCTGTATCATGGATTGTCATTTATTATTATACGGCATCTTTCGTAGAAAAGGCGCCTGTTACATTTGGACTGTTTGTCATTCCACTGTTGATAGTATTGATTTTATCTATGCTGACATTATATTATCAGATAAACAAGGCTGCACATATCAATCCGGCCGAAGTAATGAAGAGTGAATAAATATAGAAAAATAACATTTTAAATTCTACTAATATGATTAAGACAGAAAATTTGAAAAAGGTGTTCCGCACAGAGGAAGTGGAAACCTGGGCATTGAATAATGTAAGTATTGAAGTAAAGAAAGGTGAGTTTGTGGCTATCATGGGACCTTCCGGATGTGGTAAGTCTACACTGCTCAACATCCTCGGACTGCTTGATAACCCTACTGACGGGACTTATTACCTTAATGGAGTGGAAGTGTCAAAATTCACGGAATCGCAACGTACTGATATAAGGAAGGGAGTTATAGGTTTCGTATTCCAGAGCTTTAACCTTATTGACGAACTGAACGTGTACGAGAATATAGAATTGCCTCTTTTGTATATGGGTGTTCCGTCGTCGGAAAGAAAAAAGAGGGTAGAAGAGGCTATGAACCGTATGGATATATCCCACCGTTCCAAGCATTTCCCGCAGCAGCTTTCCGGTGGTCAGCAGCAGCGTGTAGCCATAGCGCGTGCAGTCGTAGCCAACCCTCAGCTTATCCTTGCCGATGAGCCTACCGGAAATCTTGATTCGAAAAACGGTAAAGAGGTTATGTCTCTTTTGAGTGAGTTGCACAAGGATGGCACTACCATTGTCATGGTTACACATTCACGTCATGACGCTAGTTATGCCGACAGAATAATCAATCTGTTCGACGGTGAGGTGGTAAATGAGGTGAGCGAATGAATTTTCATTTTTCCATATCCCTCAGATGTATCTCCAGTGCCTTTACGGATATATGTATCTCCCAAATAGAAATACCGAGTGATGCTATAAGCAACAGCAGTGCTATGCCGAATACATACACTGCTGTTGTATGAAATCCTATATAAATCAGAAACATTGTGATTACGCAGAGAAACAGACTTGATATACCAAGCACCTGCATGCTTCGTGTAAGGTAAAGCCGGCGGCGCAGATTGTCTATCTGTGCGGCTGTCACTTCCGAGTGTTTCTGTACATATTGTTCTTTAAGAGTTCTTACAAGCTGTGCGTACGACAGAAATCTGTTGGTATATGCCAGTAGTATGAGTGAAACTGCCGAGAACAGCAGGGCAGGAGTGCTTAAGTTCAGTTCTTCCATATAATTTTTTATTTTTATATTGTTTTATTGTACGCAAAGTTAGTTTTTTATTCTGGAAGTATAGTCTTTTCGTAAGGTTTTACGTATAAAGAACTGACTTTTTATCATTTTTATGTTAAAACAGACTAAAAACCTCAACGTATATTTTTATACATTATTTACAACTATTAATTTTGTAAGAGATTAAAGGCAGGTTATTGTAATGTTCTCATATAAAGTAGCAGGTAAATATATATCCAGAATAGTTTGTATGATCATGTTTGTGCTCATACAGTTCGATGTGTTCGGATATGACTTGATTTATGCTGCTTTTTGTGATGATGAGCCGTCTGCTGTCTTGACTGTGGACGATGAGTCTTCTGTAAGCGATTCGCAAGGGGAATACGCTGAATGGTCCAATCCGTCTTACAGAACTTCATCTGTCCGTTTCTTCTTCTTCTTCGATTCTTTTTGTACTTTGTGTTTTATGCCGGTATATTTTTCTGACGATTACCGGCTTCATAAACGGCATTATATATCTGAAAGTCCAATTTATATTACAGATAGCCAATCCTATATCAAGTTTAGGACTCTGCTTATTTAGTAGGGATTTATGTCTTGTGCCATGACTTCCCGTCATGGTTCAGCATATTAATTCTATTCTAACAAAACACATAGTTTCTTTTAAAATTCTATTACGTAATCTTATGAAAATTTCTATTCAGAAGGTTGCTTTTCTGTCGTTGCTGGCGGGAATGCTTCCTGCGTGCCACGAATCCGGCACAAACCAGGTAAGGAGTGACGGCTCTATACCTGTAACAGTTCTTCAACCTACAACGGTAGAGTTGCCGCGTACGTACGTGGCCGATATCCAGGCCATACAGTTTGTAGAGATAAAGCCTAAGGTGGAAGGATACGTCAAAGAGGTATTGATTGATGAAGGTGAGTTCGTGAAAAAAGGACAGCCTATGTTCCGTTTGAGTTCTGAAAACTATGCTGAGGCTGTGAAAGAGGCAGAGGCTAATTACAAACAGACCGAGGCCGAACTTGAAATGGCAAATTACGAGATGGAACGTATTGAACGCCTTGTGGACAAGCAGATTTATTCTCCGATTCGTTTGGAGCAGGCTAAGAGAGAACGTGAAGTGGCCCGTATGAAGGTGGAACAGGCTCGCGCGCAGATGCAGCGTGCGCAGATGGACCTGAAATATACTACTATCACTTCACCTTTCACGGGTTATGCTGACCGTATTCCTTATAAGGTAGGTAGCCTTGTAAGTCCTGAAAGCTTGCTTACTACAGTGAGTGACATCTCGGAGATTTTCGCTTATTATAAGGTAAACGAGAGTGAATATCTTCGTATCCGCCGTGCCCAGCTTCAGGGTGCTGATGTCCAGCAGGCTAATAATGTGGAGCTTGTTCTTGCCGACGGAACAGTTTACCAGTATAAGGGTGTTATCGAAACTGTAGAAGGTGATTTCGAACGTGGTACAGGTTCTATCGCTTTCCGTGTTCGTTTCCCTAATCCGGAAGGACTTCTTAAACATGGTGTTACCGGTAAAATCCGTCTTATGACCAAGATGGAGGATATTTGTCTTGTCCCTCAAAAATCGACTTTCGAAATCCAGGACTTTACATATGTATATCTTGTCGATAGCACCGGTACAGCAAAGGTTCGCAGCTTCAATCCTATAGAACGTTATCACAACTACTATATCACCGATGACCTTGGCGCAAACACAACTATAGTGTATGAAGGTGTGCAGATGATTCGCGACGGTATGCATATCAAGACAGATACTATCCCGTTTGCTGATGTGAGAAAAGAACTTCATTTGGAAAACGTCGAATAATCTCTTCAGCCTATGTTCAAGTTATTTATTCGTCGTCCGATTCTCTCGGCGGTTATATCAGTAATATTCGTGTGCCTGGGGGTACTGGCTATCGTCTCTCTTCCTATCACGCAGTATCCGGATATCGTGCCGCCGTCCGTTACGGTCACTGCCCGCTACACGGGTGCCAGTGCCGATGTTATGACCAAGACTGTAGCTACTCCGCTCGAACGTGCCATCAACGGTGTGCCGGGCATGACTTATATGACTACAGTCTGTACCAACGACGGTATGTCGCTCACCACTATCTATTTCAAGGTAGGAACAGACCCTGATGTGGCTGCTGTGAATGTGCAGAACCGTGTGACTACAGTCCTCGATGAGTTGCCTGAAGAAGTTATCCGCGCCGGTGTGGTTACGGAGAAGGAGGTAAACAGTATGTTGATGTACCTCAACATCTTCAGTACAGACAGTACTCATACAGAGAAATTCGTATATAACTTTGCCGATATCAATATCCTCCGCGAGCTGAAACGTATCGACGGTGTGGGATTTGTGGAAATCATGGGTAGCCGTGACTACGCTATGCGTGTATGGCTTAATCCGAGCCGTCTGGCTGCATATAACATGGTGCCGCAGGATGTAACGGAGGCTATCCGCCGTCAGAACATCGAGGCGGCACCGGGTAAGACTGGTATCAGTTCCGACAAACTTCCGCAGCAGTTGCAGTACGTGTTGCAATATACCGGTAAGTTCAGTACTCCTGAAGAGTATGGCGAGATTGTTTTGAAGGCCATGCCTGACGGTTCGCTCCTGCGACTCAAGGATGTGGCTACCATAGAGTTCGACTCTGAGGACTATAACATGATTTCCATGACCGACGGTCGTCCTTCGGCATCTATCATGATCAAGCAGCGTCCGGGTTCTAATGCCAGCGAGGTAATCAAGAACATCAAGACACGTATGGAAGAAATTAAAGAGAGCAGTTTCGCTCCGGGTATGGAATATAATATTGCGTACGACGTGTCGCGCTTCCTCGACGCTTCCATCGCGTCAGTGCTGAAGACACTTGTCGAGGCATTCCTCCTTGTGTTCGTGGTGGTATATATCTTCCTTCAGGACTTCCGCTCTACGCTTATTCCTGCCATCGCCGTTCCGGTGTCACTTGTCGGAACATTCTTCTTCATGCAGGTTTTGGGATTCTCCATAAACATGCTTACTCTGTTTGCCCTTGTGCTTGCCATAGGTATTGTGGTGGACAATGCCATTGTCGTGGTTGAGGCTGTCCACGTTAAGATGCACGAAGAGAAACTCTCTCCATACAAGGCATCAGTGGCCGCGATGAAGGAAATCGGTGGTGCTATCGTTGCCATTACTCTTGTCATGTCGGCAGTGTTCGTGCCTGTAGGTTTCATGGAAGGTACGGTTGGTATCTTCTACCGTCAGTTCTCGCTCACACTTGCCGTGGCTATTGTCATTTCGGGTATAAATGCCTTGACTCTGTCGCCTGCACTCTGTGCCATGCTGCTCCGTCCGGCTACTCACGGAAAGAAGAAGGCAACTCTCATGCGCCGTTTCTTCGTAGTGTTCAATCGTGGATATGCACGTTTCGAACGCCGCTATAATCTCGGACTTTCCAAGTACCTGGGCCGCCGCTCATTCACATATCTCACTCTGTTGCTTTTCCTTGCCGCCACATACGGTATCAATCTCGTTCTTCCTACAGGATTTATCCCTAACGAAGACCAGGGTATGATATATATCAACGTCGATGCGCCTCCTGGGGCAACCGTAGAGCGAAGCGAGAAAGCATTGAGCCAGGTTCAGGCAGCACTCCTTCCGCTCGAAGAGATTGAAAGTATCTCTACACTGGCAGGTTACAGTCTTATGACCGAAACAGAAGGTGCCAGCTACGGTATGGGTATGATTAACCTCAAGCCGTGGGACGAAAGAGAGCAGACAGTAGATGAACTTATGCGCACATACGCCGACCGCGTGTCGCACATTAAGGATGCCGACATCCAGTTCTTCCTTCCGCCGTCGGTTCCGGGCTTCGGTAATGCCAGCGGTTTCGAGCTTCGATTGCAGGACAAGACTGCGGGCGACTTCCATGAGTTTGCCGAAGTGGCTGACAATCTGGTAGAGAAACTCAATGCCGACCCTCGCATACAGGGTGTCACATCAGGATTTAATCCTAACTTCCCTCAGTACCTCTTGAAAGTCGATTTGGCAAAGGCTGCCAAGTTGGGTGTTGACCTTGACAAGTCGATGGAGACACTTCAGGCATATATCGGAAGTTTCTATTCATCAAACTTCATCCGTTTCGGACAGATGTATAAGGTTATGATTCAGGCTTCTCCTGAGTACCGTATGAATCCGGAAGACATCTATAAACTTTATGCCAAGAACAACGACGGTAATGTGGTGCCATACTCCAACTTCCTCACTATGGAACGTATCTATGGTCCGAGCCAGATTACACGTTACAATATGTTTACTTCCGCGCTCATTACCGGCGAAGGTGAGGGTGGAGTAAGTACCGGTGAGGTAATCAAGGTAGTTGAGGAAATCTGTAAGGAAGTCCTTCCTCGCGGTTACGACGTGGAATGGTCGGGTGTTACACGTGAGGAGAAAGACTCCGGCGGACAGACATTCATGATATTCGGTATCTGTCTTCTGTTCGTATATCTGCTTCTTGCCGCACAGTACGAGAGCTTGCTTCTGCCGTTCTCCGTTATACTGTCGTTGCCTGCAGGTATCTTCGGTTCTTATTTCTTCCTCCAGGTAGCGGGGCTTGAAAACAATATCTATGCCCAGGTGGCGCTCGTCATGCTTATCGGCCTTTTGGGTAAGAATGCCATCCTCATTGTGGAGATGGCAAACCAGTTCCGTGCAGCGGGAGCTACTCCATTCGAAGCAGCTGTCAAGGGAGCTGTCAGCCGTCTGCGTCCTATCCTCATGACCTCCTTCGCGTTCATCTGCGGTCTTATTCCGCTTGTGCTTGCTTCGGGAGCCGGAGCTTTGGGCAACCGTTCCATCGGTACTGCCGCCGCGGGAGGTATGTTTATCGGTACGTTCGTGGGTATCTTCCTCGTGCCGGGATTATATTTGGTATTTGAAACACTGTCGGTTTATCTCAACCGCAATAAAGTCAGCTATTTAGAAGAAGATGATGAAGAATAAATTTGCATATATTGTTTTAATGGCTTCGGCACTGGCTATGGGAGGGTGTAAGGCACCTTCCCTTACGCCGACGGAGAAGTTCGACCTGCCCGAAGCTTTTATTGAAGACACAGATACTGTGACAATGGCATCCGTATCATGGAAAGAATTTTTTCCTGACGCGTACCTTGTGGAATATATAGATTCAGCTCTGTCGAACAATCATTCTTTCCTCAAGACAATAGAAAATGTTTCCATAGCCCGTGCGCAGATGAAAGCCGGAAAGGGAGCCCTGTTTCCGGAAATCTCATTGGGTATTGACGGTGGCATCCAGCGTTTCGGCGAATATACTATGGACGGTGTTGGAAACAGCACCACCAATACACCTGATTTGGCAAAGGACAAGCATATTCCTGACCCTTATAAGAATCTGAACCTCGGACTGAACTTCCAGTGGGAGGCCGATATATGGGGAAAACTGACCGACAAGAAGCGTTCGGCAGTGTCACGCTGGATGAAGTCAGTCGAGGCAAAACGTCTGGCACAGACAATGCTTGTGGGTGAAGTGGCAGATGTATATTATAAGTTGATAGGTCTCGACAAGAAACAATATGTACTCGAGGAAGCCATCCGCAAGACGGCGGCATCATATCTTCTTGCCAATGAGCTTATGGCCGAAGGTGAGGAGTCGAGACTTTCTGTCGATCAGTTCCGCTCGCGTCGTCTTAAGCTTGAAGAAATGCTTCTCGACACCGAACAGCAGATGGCTGAGACCGAACGTGCCTTTGCGCTTCTGCTGGGACGCATGCCTTTTGAGATAAAACGCTCTTCGTTCGAGGAAATAAGTGATTATACATTCCCTGTGGAGACAGGCATACCTGCTCAGATTTTGCGTAACCGCCCGGATGTGGTTGCTGCGGAACTGGAACTATTGGCATGCAAGTCGGATGCATCTGCCGCACGTAAGGCGTTTTTCCCTTCTCTGGTTATTGGGGGAGGGGCTGGCTTCAATGCTTTCAGTCTTGATAAATGGTTCACTTCGCCTGCATCTATGGTATATAATCTCGCTGCTGGGATTTCGGCTCCTATATTCAGACGCAATGAAATCCGCGCTTTATGGGAAGAAGCCAACGGACGTCAGCGGATAGCGTTGCTCGATTATCATGAGACAGTACTTCGTTCGTATCTTGAAGTTGTGAATCTGATTACTTCGTCCGAGCAGATGAATCTCCGCAAGGCATTGAAGGAAGAGGAGAGCCGCATTCATCACCGTGCCATTTATAATGCCAACGAACTGTTCAAAACCGGTTTTGCCGGCTATCTGGATGTTCTTTCTGCCGACGAGCGTTATCTGGATTGTGAACTCGAGAGAATTGAGCTGAACATATCGTATTGCCGTATCCATACCATGCTCTACAGAGCACTGGGAGGCGGTAGTTTTTAGTGTTAAGAAACTGTTAAAAAAAACGTGCGCACATTCGAGACAAAATGTGCGCACATTTAACTTTAAACGTGCGCACGTTTTACCTTAAACGAACGCACGTTTTTTTTTGAGGCATTAGAAAGGATTATTTCGTATATTGTTTTTATATTTGCTAACCCTCTGAACAGATAAGATAAATTCATTATATATAGACATCATTTTTCATGGAAAAATCTGAAAATGCATTCCTGTTGCATGGCAAACCTGTAAGGGAGTATATCCTGAAACTGGCTGAAAATTCAAATAAGGAATTTGCCGAGAAATTGAATCCCGGAGTAGAGAATGTGCTTGGATTGCGTTTGCCTGATATGCGTAAGCTGGCGGCTGAAATAGCCAAAGCCGACTGGAAGGCTTATCTGGCTGATGCTCCATCGTTCTATATGGAGGAAAGGATGCTTCAGGGACTTGTGTTAGGCTATATCAGACCGGACGGGAATATTGAAGAATATCTGTCATACGTTACGCGTTTTGTTAAGATTATAAACAGCTGGTCTGTATGCGACTCTTTCAAGTTTGCCGGTAGCAAAAAATATTTCTCAGTTCATTCTGACAGAATATGGGAGTACCTTAAGTCATTCATCTATTCGGATAGAGAATATGATATACGTTTCGGGGTGGTTATGACTATGAAATATTTTATTGATGACAGCCATATTGACGAATTGCTTGAACTTTACGACAATATCCGTCACGAAGGATATTACGTCAGGATGGCTGTGGCATGGGCCATATCGTTCTGTTTTGTGGAATATCCCGAAAAAACGTTGGAATATATGAAACGGGCGAAACTTGACGATTTTACCTATAATAAATCCATACAGAAAACTATAGAGTCATATCGTGTTGATGGAGACATGAAAACGTGTTTGCGCAATATGAAGAGAAAATGAATAACAGTATAACAATTATCATTATGAAAACAATTTCAAGATTATTTTTTATTGCGGGATTGGCGTCATTGTCGGCATGTACGCCGTCGCAGAAAAACATGGAGGCACAGGAAGCCGCTTCCGAGGGTAAAAACCAGGTTATAGAGACCATTATGTCGCGCAGGAGTATCCGCAAGTACAAACAGCAGCCGGTTGAGCAGGAAAAGTTGCGGCAGATACTGGAATGCGGAATCAATGCGCCCAACGGACAGAACAAACAGTCGTGGGAGATACGTGTAGTTAATCAGGAATACATTTCTGAGTTGGACTCGCTGAACAGAAGCCTTGCCATTGCTAAAGGCGCTGACGAATCAAAAATCCGTCATACCTCATACGGAGCTCCTGTAATGATATTCATTGCCAACGATACTACATACGATTTCTCGCAGGTGGACTGCGGACTTCTCGGAGCGAATATGATTCTCACTGCAAAGTCGTTAGGATTGGGCTCATGCTGTCTTGGAGGAATAGCCAGAACAATGAAACTGCCTGAAGCGGAATCTTTGCTCAAACGTCTTGACCTGCCGGAGAACTATAATCTGCTTTATGCTATATCTTTCGGCTATCCTGATGAATCGCCGGCTGCAAAACCTAGAAAAGCAGAAAAAATCAAGTTTGTAGAGTGATATTTTAATAATGAAATATATTATATAAAGAAATAGCAGAAACTTTGTAGCTCCAATTTCAATAATTAATTATATAAATATATTCCTGTTTATTAGGCTATTACGTTTTTTTTGTGTAATTTTTATTGGAAAAATATTTGCGAAAAAGTTTGTATTATTGGAAAAAGGTTGTACCTTTGCATCCGCTTTCGAGAGGGAAGGCAGTTAAGTTGAAATGTTGAGAAGGTGGTAGAGCTGTTGTAAGGTTCTTGAGTATCTTACCTTGTTAGTATACAAGGGAGCGAGAAATGTTCCTTCGGTTTTTTATCCTCGAAAATTTTTTCGAAAAAAAATATTCGAAAAAATTTGGTGATTAAAAATAAATCGCTTACCTTTGCAAACACTTTCGCTTCCAAAACGGAAGAAAGTTCTTTGAAAGATTTTAAATAAATAAACAAACAGAATGTAGTACAAGCGTCACATTATAATAATGTAGTGTGATGAAAAATTAAAGAATAAACCGTCAATTAAAATAATTACGGGATCCTGGACAGAGACAAAGACATATCCTTAACGGATATATAAAAATATTTTACAATGAAGAGTTTGATCCTGGCTC
>NZ_JACJLQ010000061.1 GCF_016902295.1 Bacteroides caecigallinarum
AGAAAAATCAAAATAGAAAAAAGTTTGTAGTACACAGAGGAGCAAATGAAAATTGCAAAATACTGAGTAGCAAAGAAAAGCATAAATTTACTATCAAACTTGGGTTAAATACCGTTTAAATGCTGTTTAAATACTATTTAGATGCTTATTAGAACTCTATCACCATACCATCATATGTCTGATGCATATTCTCAGGCAGCATTTTCTCCACATCTGCATGCAGACCGATATGATGGCTGGCATGTATGAAATATGTTTCCTTTGCGGAAATTTTGTTTGCGCGCTCAATAGCCTCAGGAAGACTCTGGTGCGTCCAGTGAGGTTCAAGACGGAGTGCGTTCATCACGAGACAATCAAGATTCTCAAGATATACATTACTTTCATCCGGAATCTCAGTCATATCCGTCACCCAAGCCATCTGTCCTATTCTGAAAGCGAGGATAGGCATCTTGCCATGAAACACCCTGAACGGAGTAATATCTACAGTATTTCCATACATTCCTGTTACTGAAAACGGCTTGCCAGGTTCTATTCTCTGTAATGGTATCCGTGGCACACCGGGATATGGATGCTCAACAAAACAATATGGTATGCGTTGCTGAAGGCGGTCGGCTGTATAGTCTTCGGCAAAAACAGGTACATCCTTGAACTGACAGAAAGGACGAAGGTCGTCGAGTCCGCCAACATGGTCGTAATGTTCGTGAGTTATAAGCACAGCATCGATAGGTCCGAAATCGCCCAAACGAAGCATCTGCTCACGAAAATCAGGACTACAATCTATAAGTACCCTTACTCCGTCAAGCTCTACAAGTCCTGAACATCTGAGACGCCTGTCGCGAGGATCGGTACTGGTACACACCGGACATGTACACCCCACTTGAGGCACTCCGGTAGATGTTCCGCTTCCCAATATCGTAATCTTCATATAGCTGATTTGTATTTTTACTTAGGTTCAACATCATCAAAGTGAAATGAAGCCATAACTTCTATAATTTCCTAACTCCTCTAACTTCTTAACTCCTCTAACTTCTATAACTTCCATATTAAATATAATTTACCTCCGGATGTATATCTACACCGAACTTTTCTTTTACAGACTTTATTATTTCATTGGCAAGACCAGCAATATCACTTCCTGTCGCACCTCCTAAATTAACTAGTACAAGTGCCTGTTTATGATATACACCTGCAGGACCGATGCTTTTTCCTTTCCATCCGCAACGGTCAATCATCCATCCGGCAGGTATTTTTACTGTATCTTCGTCAATAGGATAATGAGGCATGTCAGGATATTCTTCAAGCAACTGTCTGAACTTCCGCATTGAAACCATAGGATTCATAAAGAAACTTCCGGCATTACCCAATTCTGACGGTTCAGGTAACTTGGAACGGCGTACATCAATTATTATATTTCTGACATTTACCAATGATGGCTCAAGACCTCGTTTATCAAGTTCCGAACTGATATTTCCGTACGAAAGATGATATTCAGGTTTCTTGCCAAGACGATATGTGACATGAGTTACTATATATTGTCCTTTAATTTCACCCTTAAATATGCTGTCTCGATATGAATAATTGCATTCCTGATTAGAAAACACACGTTCGGAAGCATCGGAAAGCCGAACTGTGTGTACCTTATGGATTACATCCTTAGCTTCAACACCGTATGCTCCGATATTCTGTACTGCAGACGCACCTACTTCGCCCGGAATTATAGAAAGATTTTCGATACCATACCACCCTTTTAACACTGAATACGAGACAAAATCGTCCCACACTTCGCCTGCCCCTACCTTTATATATATGCACTCGTCAGTTTCATCAACCACTTCAAATCCTTTTATAGCAGAATGGAGGATAGTTCCCTTAAAATCGGAAAGGAAAAGGAGATTACTACCCCCACCGATATGTAGTATCGGCAATTTTACATCGTATGAAGAAAGGAATGATTTTAATTCGTCAACGGATGAATATTCCACAAAACAAGACGACTTGACATCCATTCCGAAGGTATTGTAATTAAGTATAGGATAGTCTGTATATTCTTTAATCATATTTATTGTAGTATTTATCAATCACTTAAATCTTCGAACTTAAAAAGTTTCCATTTGCCATGCGTACGTCTGAAGTAAAGAGTATAACTAAATCCGTTACCTAATCCCTTGAACTCAACAATTTTTCTATTGGATTTTTCTGTTTCCTTCTGTCCATAACGAATATTTGTAAGTTTGTCTGCAGGCATTGGAGGACGGAAAGCAAACCATTGTCCTCTTTCGAGAGTGGTTTCAAGAACAGAAAATTCATCCTCCGGATCTACTGTAGAAAACAATAAAGGGTCTGAAAGTCTCTCAGACTGGAAAATAGAATCGGAAGCAAAGCTTGCATAAAAATCATAAAAATCTTCACCACCAGACTGCTGACGGGATATTTTTTCCTTATTGACAGCCTCAAGATACCACTGGTCGTTTTTTTGTTCAAAATAATAACGCTTGACATTCTTATCGGAAAGATACATCCAGTCAACCTGAACACTTGTAGATTCCGAATTGTTTTCAAGTTCAAGTTCTTCTTCCTTATCAAATATCACAGTATATACCTGTTCGTTGCTAAACATAGGATCGAACGTCCATTGATCTTCTGTAAGTCTTGTTACAGTGGTATCATTATAGAATGAAACCGGGAAAATAATTCTTGAATGTTGAAATTCCTGGTCGGAAGTGAAATAATAAAGAAAATCAATAAAACTGGCATCAGCTGTGACAGGAACAACCTCTTCCACAACAATCAAAGTGTCCGAAAAGTCTTCATCAGGCAAGCAAACCGAATCTTCTAAAAACAAATCCGCTTCCGAATCTTCGGAATAAGCACCAGAGCCTTTCCGCTGCCCCATACACGATGCAACCATGAGCAGCAAAACATATCCCAATAGAATATTTTTCATTTAATTATGCCTAATATAAAATACGCGGCAAAAATACCTATTTTTTTCTTTCGCTGACGAATATCGGACAAGTTTTCTTTTTTATTACATGAAAAAGGTAATATTTCAGTTTAAATACTTAACTTTGCGCCAATATAAAAAAAGAAGAATAACAAAAACAATAATATATGTTAGAAAAAATAGAACAGTTACTTAAGGAAATAGAAGATTTAAAGGCTTCGAACGCTGAAGAGCTTGAGGCACTGAGAATAAAATACTTAAGCAAGAAGGGTGCAATCAATGCACTGATGGCCGACTTCAGAAATGTGGCTGCAGACAAGAAGAAGGAAGTTGGTATGAAACTAAACGAGCTGAAAAACCGTACTCAGGAACGTATCGCCGCTCTGAAAGAAGCTTTCGAGGCACAAGACAATGGCGCCGCTGAACTCGACCTTACACGTACCGCTTATCCTGTCGATTTAGGTACACGCCATCCGCTTAGTATCGTAAAAAATGAAATTATCGACATATTCAGCCGCATGGGATTTACCATTGCCGATGGACCAGAAGTGGAAGACGACTGGCATGTATTCTCATCTATGAACTTCGCTGAAGATCATCCGGCACGTGATATGCAAGATACATTCTTCATCGAAAGTCACCCTGACATCATCCTTAGAACACATACATCGTCTGTACAGAGCCGTGTGATGGAAGTTTCTCAACCTCCAATCCGTGTTATCTGTCCGGGACGTGTTTACAGAAACGAAGCTATCAGCTACAGAGCACACTGCTTCTTCCATCAGGTAGAAGGTCTGTATGTTGACAAAAATGTTTCATTCACAGACCTGAAACAGGTGTTGTTGCAGTTTGCTAAAGAAATGTTCGGTGAAGACACAAAAATACGTCTTCGTCCATCATATTTCCCATTTACAGAGCCAAGCGCTGAAATGGATATAAGCTGCGACATCTGTGGCGGTGAAGGATGTCCTTTCTGCAAATATACAGGATGGGTTGAAATTCTCGGATGCGGAATGGTTGACCCAGCCGTACTCGAAGCTAACGGAATAGACAGCAAGGTTTATTCAGGATATGCTTTCGGAATGGGTGTCGAACGTATTGCAAACCTTAAATATAAGGTAAAAGACTTGCGTATGTTCTCTGAAAACGACACAAGATTCTTGACTGAATTTGAAGCTGCCAACTGATAGAGGGCGCTACGAAAACATATAATTTATATTAGGCACGGTGACCGCGGTATTGCGAATCCGTGCCTTTTAACTATGAAACGGGCAAACCATATATATAGATATGAGTAAAGATAAACTTATCACTCCAAGCTATTGCTGCATTCTGGCTGCAAACTTCCTGCTTTATTTTGGTTTCTGGCTGCTTATTCCGGTACTCCCCTTCTATCTTGATGAGATTTTCGGAGTTTCAAACACTACTATCGGAATAGTACTTTCGTGCTACACCATAGCCGCCTTGTGCATAAGACCATTTTCCGGTTATTTTCTTGATACTTTCGCGAGGAAGCCTCTTTACATGGTAGCTTACTTTATATTTACTTCAATTTTTGCCGGATATATGCTGGCAGGTACACTTACACTGTTTATCATATTAAGAGTGATACACGGATTGTCGTTCGGAATGGTTACGGTAGGCGGTAATACATTAGTGATTGACATTATGCCGTCGTCAAGAAGAGGTGAAGGACTTGGATATTACGGTCTGACAAACAATCTTGCCATGTCTATAGGTCCTATGTTCGGACTGTTCATGCATAATGCAGGTGCTTCGTACACAACAGTTTTCTCATACGCCCTATTTTCCGGAATATTAGGCATCATTATGGCTTCGTGCGTAAAAACGACATACCGCCCACCAATAAAACGAGAACCGATTTCACTCGACAGATTTATTTTAATCAAAGGATTACCAGGAGGATTAAGCCTGTTACTGCTTTCCATACCGTACGGTATGACAACAAACTATGTGGCAATGTACGCCAAAGAAATTGGCATTACTGCCGAGACAGGACTTTTTTTCACGTTCATGGCTGTTGGTATGGCCATTAGCAGACTTTTTAGTGGAAGACTTGTTGATAAAGGAAAAATCACTGAAGTGATAATGGCAGGCATGTACCTTGTCGCATTCTGCTATTTCGGACTTACCGCCTGCGGATGGACTATTGAGTGGAGCTACACTATTACCACTGTATTCTTCTTCGCTATTTCACTTTTATTGGGTGTAGGATTCGGAACCATGTTTCCGGCTTACAACACACTGTTCGTTAATCTTGCCCCAAACAGCCAAAGAGGAACAGCTACCAGCACATACCTGACGTCGTGGGATG
This sequence comes from Bacteroides caecigallinarum, assembly GCF_016902295.1. Lineage (GTDB taxonomy): Bacteria > Bacteroidota > Bacteroidia > Bacteroidales > Bacteroidaceae > Phocaeicola > Phocaeicola caecigallinarum_A. Next base: position 5,280 of record NZ_JACJLQ010000061.1, read on the forward strand.
TAGGTATAGGAATAGGAATGCTTAGCGGAGGTAGCATTGCCGAAATTTCTTCATTCAAATACGCTTACCTGTTTGGAGCGATACTGACCCTGGTTTCAATGTTTTATTTCAGATTCAAGGCCGGACCGCACTTCAAAAAGAATAAAGTAAGGTAATGATCTATTCCTTATACGTGAAAACATATATATGAGAAAATCTTCCGTTTACTTCAGTTACCTGCGATGACATTATAAACGAACGGAACAGATTAATGTTTCTGCAAATGAAATCCGGGATATAAGGACTATAGCTCTTAGGGTCTTGCGCCACTTTATTCATATCCGCAACCATGATATATGATGCATCTCTCGATAAATTTGACAGACACTCGTCAAATATCATCGTATGAGGCAATGACATCGCATGGATAATACATGAATCGACTTTTTCACGTCCTGAAACAATCAATACACTATCTTCTGACAGCGGAGCGATGTGCGACATACGAGACTCTATATCCTGCAAACAACTGTCAGGCTGATACATCGAACCACTTAGATAAAGAACATCACTGTTAAGGTGCAAATCAAACTCACTCCAAACATGATTATGTCCTTCGCCTAAATATGGAAATGAAGCCGTACGGCCATAGAAAGTCAAATAATTAGCCGATTTTTTAAACTGGTGCTTAGAAAATACCAAATCATTCTCCAGTGACGTTCCATCTTTTATGGCATCAATGACCCTTTCAATCAATGACTTATGATAACTTACTATTATATAGCCTTCACCACATAGAACAGAAAGAAAATTAGCGGTTTTACCCAAAGGATAAATTTCAATCTTCTTACCTCTATATTCTTCTGTTTTTGCAGTTATACTCGAACCATATTTCTGTCGGAGAATATCAAGAACAAATTGTCTGGCGCCAGAAGTTATTTTGAAGTAAGCAATAACATCTTTGGTCGTATCTGAGCTATGAAAACTAATCATCAGACGTTTTATCTGATTTGACAGCCCATGAGTGTTTACGGAAGTATATTCAGTAATATCATTGAGAATATTGTTGATTAATTCGGAATGGTGAAGGTTTTCCAAATCTACAGCATACGACATACGAGGAAACTCGCTGGTATAATACGCTATATTGTCAGTGTCAAGGACTCCATAACAGTCATCAGGGACCAAAGAAAACATATTAACATCGTTTCCTTTTTCCGCATCCGAGATGCTGACAAAACTATAAAACGCTACACCTAAACAGAATAGCAATACTGATAGCCCAACTCCTATTTTTACGACCGTACGAAACCTCATATAGCTCTTTTTGGCAAAGATAATAAAAACTTTATAAAAAAGTACAAATTAGGCAAAGTATTTATATAAAAAAAGTCCTGTATAACAATATACAGGACTAAAAAATTAAATCTTTTTAAATAGTGGGTGACTAGTGGGACTCGAACCCACGACATTCAGAACCACAATCTGACGCTCTAACCAACTGAACTATAATCACCATGTCAGCTTAAGAATTAGGAAAGGGTGACTAGTGGGACTCGAACCCACGACATTCAGAACCACAATCTGACGCTCTAACCAACTGAACTATAGTCACCATGTTGGCTTTCCTTTCAAAAGCGATGCAAAGGTACGCATTATTTTCATTTATGCAAACTTTTATCCTGTTTTTTTTCGATTTTGTCCCTATTTATTGAAAAACATTTTTCCCCAATATTTGCTCCGCATCATTCATATACCTTATAAAGCGCTGTCTTTCAGTATTACCAAGACAACTTGCATCAACATTATAAGGATATATGATAAAATCCGATTTACTATTCAATGCAGGTCTCGAAGTCCATACCAATGTTTTTTCGAATGAGACAAGACGTGTTATTCCGTGAACTTTCTTAAAGAATAATTTTACTGACAATCCTCCATCTGTATGCCGCGCACTCATATTGGAAATATAATTCCCCAATGAAAATGCCACCAGATGTTTCTGAGGCGATACAGCATCCCCTATCACATCTACCGGTTGAATCACATGCGGGTGTGCCCCTATCACATGATCAACTCCCATATCAACAAGCCATTTAGCCAGATTTATTTCTTCTGACGACGGCACAGTTTTATATTCCACGCCCCAATGCATAAAAGCTATAATAATATCCGGCTTCATCAGCCTTGCTTTTATAATATCACATTTCAACTGTTCCCTGTCTATGAAATTGACGATATTAGGTTCTTTTACAGATATCCCATTGGTTCCGTACGTCGCATTCAGGAACACAACCTTAAAACCGTTCTTCTCGACCAGCAAAGGATAATTATGAATTCTCTCTTCCTTATTAACATAAGTGCCTGCATGCTTTATTTTAAGCGAGTCAAGCATTTTTACAGTTCTCTCCAGACCTGAACGTCCCCTATCAAGGCAATGATTATTCGCTGTCATAAGGACATCAAACCCGGCATCACGTATCGCATAAAGAAATTCATCCGGTGCGCTGAAAGCAGGATAACCCCTATAAGGCGCACCACCCAATGTTACTTCAAGATTACCTACAGCAATATCAGCCGATCGTATATAAGACCTGACATACTTGAAATTATTACTATAATCATAAATACCTTCCCCATTTTTTGCCGCCCTTATCTGAGCTTCATGCTGCATAAGATCTCCGGCAAAGAAAATTGAAAGAGTATCCGAGGTTACCGCAAAAACAGTTGTTGCCGACAGCCACATGACCGCCGGCAACAATCGTAATATATATCTTTTCACTACTTTCATAAACTTCAAAACAAGAAACTCAAAATAGCATTAGTTGTTTGGACATTGATTAGTGAACATTAAAAAGCTGTTCAAACAGCCTATTTATAAATCGCTTTCTTTCCTGCAAGAAGAGTATTTTTCATTAGTGAAACAATAGTCATCGGACCGACACCGCCAGGAACCGGAGTAATATAAGAGCACTTTGGAGCCACTTCATCAAATTTCACATCTCCGGTAAGCTTAAATCCTGACTTTCTGCTTGCGTCCGGCACTCTGGTTGTACCCACATCTATAACAACCGCACCTTCCTTAACCATTCCGGCTGTAACAAATTCCGGCTGGCCTAAAGCAGCTATAATAATATCAGCTTCACGACATTCATCTACAAGATTTTTACTTCTGCTATGACAAACCGTCACTGTAGCGTCACCGGGATACGCTTTTTGCATCATAAGAGCAGCCATTGGCTTACCTACGATATTGCTTCTGCCTAAGACAACACATTTCTTACCGCTTGTCTCAATATTATACCTTTTGAATAATTCCAATATACCATTCGGAGTGGCTGAGATATAACACGGCAATCCAATAGACATCCGCCCAACATTGATTGGATGGAAACCATCCACATCTTTCCTGTAATCAATTGTTTCTATAACCTTCTGCTCAGATATATGCTTAGGCAAAGGTAATTGCACGATAAAACCATCTACATCATCGTCAGCATTCAATTCCCTGACCTTCGAAAGAAGTTCTTCTTCGGTTACATCAGATTCGAACCTTATAAGAGTGGACTTAAAACCACAAACTTCGCATGCCTTGACTTTATTAGCCACATAAGTTTCGCTTCCACCGTCATGCCCCACAAGTATGGCTGCAAGATGTGGACGCTTACCTCCTGAAGCTACTATCTGAGCCACTTCCTGAGCAATTTCCTGCTTTATCTGTTCAGATATTGCCTTACCGTCTATCAATACCATAAGCTAATTTTTTAAAGTTACAATAACTAATATAAATTCTATTTCACTTTCATGAATAAGTAATATGACAAACTTACATAAAAATCTTCGTTTTTTATGCCGGTGCAATAAAAAATCAAGCCCTACGTACTTGATTGATCGTCTATTGCCGTGCTCGAAGCACAAAATGTTG
>NZ_JACJLQ010000062.1 GCF_016902295.1 Bacteroides caecigallinarum
AAAGAGCAATTTTGCTTATTAAAGCATTGAATTTAAGAGCATTGTATTAACAATAACGAGGGCGTTTTGTACTACGTTTTTAGGAACGTAGAACTGGACACCCTAATTAAAAAGTAAATAGTAGAATTCTATGAAAGTATTTATTTCTTATCCTGAAATTCAAGATATTGTATTTTTAAAGACAGGTAAAAATATAATTTTATCATTTAAAGATGATCGAACCGTGACCGTAGGACATACTTTGTCTGTTAGAATTCCTCTATTGGGGCAAATAGAAAAAGATATTAAAGTCAATATAACAATAGAGGAAATACATGGAATGGATATTAAGCTGAAATATTCCATGTCTTTAGGTATGGAAATGTTATTCTCTGGTGTTAGGAAAGTTTTAGCAGATATTATAGAAAACTCTCAATTACTTTCGTGGGGCGAAGATAGTAAAATCATTATACTTCATCTTGATAAAGTAGCTGAGAAGATGAATATCCATAACTTTAATCAGTTGATAAACCACTGTAGTGATATTGCATTTAAGGCAGAGGAAGATGGTGTATTGATATCGTTCAAGTTGCAAGATTTATAGTTGTGTGTATGGTGAAAGATATTTAAATAGTAAAGAATACGATGGAAAATAAAGGTATAAAAAATCGGATTAGAGGATCACTGATAGGCGGAGCCATAGGAGATGCTTTAGGGTATCCTGTAGAGTTCTTACCATACGGTAGTATATTAAGGAAGTATGGACGAATGGGTATAACACGCTATGATACAACTCAATGGTGGTCTGAGGATTCCAGTAATAATGGAATAGCAGTCATTTCCGATGATACACAGATGACTTTGTTTACAGCTTGTGGTATCTTGAATGCAAAAAAAACAGATACTGATATCATTCCATCAGTTTGTGAAGCATATATTGAATGGCTATTTACACAAACCAATAGGAATAAAGAAGGATTTGATAAATGTTGGATTCGAGAACTTCCTGAACTTAATGTACGTAGAGCTCCTGGTAATACTTGTATAACGGCCTTAAATAGTATTTTGACTGGTTATGAACCTTGCAATAATAGTAAGGGATGTGGCGGTGTAATGCGTATTGCTCCTATACCTCTTTATGGTGTTGTTGAAAATCGTATAGATATAAAAAAGGTTTGTTGTCTTGCTGCAGATGCGGCAGCTCTTACTCATCAGCATCCTTTGGCATATATCTCATCATTCTTTGTGGCATATATAATTTACCGTTTGATACAGAGTGAAAGTACAGAACGCGAAATGTATAAAGAGTATATTCGTGAAGGACTTGCTTTGATTGTAGAAATGTATCCTAAATATGATGATGAGGTGGTACAGTTTTGTAGGTTGATAAAAACAGCTATTCTTTTATCTGATATCTCAACTGATGATGTTAGGACAATTGAAAATGAGATAGGTGGTGGTTGGGTCGCTGAGGAAACTGTTGCAATTGCCATTTATTGTTCGTTAGCATATTTTGATAACTTTGAAAGAGCGATAATTGCAGCTGTTAATCATAGCGGTGATAGTGATTCAACCGGCGCAATAACAGGAAATATACTTGGTGCTGTAATCGGATATGAAAATTTACCTTGGTTTTATAAAAAAACTTAGAACTTCATGATGTGATTTTGCATATTGCAGATGACCTTTTTAAAGGCGAAGAATCTAAATTAAATGACTGAATATGATTGTTGCAAATATCACCACCCAATATGAAAGAATCAAGCTGTCTAAAATATACCTTGAATCAGACGAATAATATTTTGTTTCTAAATGATAGATGAGACGGCTGTTTTGGATGCTATTTGTAAAAAAGAATGTGTCTTTATAGTGAAGAAATACAAAACAGTAAAAGATGTATGGAAAATAAAGAAATAAATAATCGAATAAGAGGTTCACTGATAGGCGGAGCAATAGGAGATGCGTTAGGGTACCCCGTTGAGTTTTTGTCTTGGAGTAATATAAAGAATAAATATGGGACAACTGGAATTACACGCTATGATAGGCAGTCTGAAAATTCTATCGACAAAGGTTTGGCACTTGTTTCTGATGATACGCAAATGACCTTATATACAGCATGTGGTATTCTTAATGCAGAAAAGGATGGCACAGCTATTGTCCCTTCAATTTGTGAGGCTTATACCGAATGGTTGTTGACGCAGATTAGGAAAAAGAAAGAAGGTTTCGACCAATGCTGGATTGGTAAACTTCAGGAAATGAATTCATGCAGAGCGCCAGGAAATACATGTATCAACTCTCTTATGGAACTTATGAATGGATATAAGCCTTGTAATGACAGTAAAGGATGTGGTGGTGTAATGCGTATTGCTCCTATTCCTCTCTATGGAGCTGTTGATAATCGTATGAATATAAGCCAAGTGTGTAAGTTGGCAGCGGAAGTATCTGAACTGACTCATCAACATCCATTAGGGTATATTCCATCAGCGTTTGTTGCATATTTGATTTATCGTTTGGCTTTGGACGAAAATCCAACAAGAGAAAATTTCATAACATATATCAAGGAAGGACTTTCTTTTATTTCAGATAATTTCCATAAATATAATGATGCGGTAGGTGAGTTTATTTTACTGGTGGATAGAGCTATATTTTACGCAAAGAGTGCAAATGATGATGTTAAAAATATTGAGAACTATTTAGGACGTGGTTGGGTTGCCGAAGAAACAGTTGCAATTGCCGTCTATTGTTCGCTTGCCTATTTTGATGATTTTGAAAAGGCCATTATTGCAGCTGTAAACCATAGTGGTGACAGTGATTCTACTGGTGCTGTTACTGGAAATATACTTGGTGCGGCAATAGGATATGAAGCCTTACCTGATTTTTACAAAGAGAGTCTGGAACTACATGACGTTATTATTCATATTGCTGATGATATTTATAATGGAAAGGAAACTGCGTACAAATCGATCCTTCTTATGTAGGAAAGATCAAACAAATAATGAAAGTAAATCTTAACGCTATGTATGATTAAGTTCTGGAGATATTATCTTTTTTATCCTTCTTTATGATAGATGGAATTGCATTTGGCACTCCATTTTATAAAGAAGGATTTTTTAATTACGATACATTATGGGAAATGAATACTTGATTAAAATTAATGAAAGTGTAAACGAACTGTTTTATACTATTGAACAACGGATGTCAGATGACGATATGATTCGCATTCGCTCGGCTTACGAACTAGCAAAGGAAGCGCATAAAAATCAGAAACGTAAGACTGGTGAGCCGTACATTATTCATCCTATTGCAGTAGCTCGTATTGTTGCTGAGGAATTTGAGTTGGGAGCCAATCCCATAATGGCTGCTTTTCTGCATGATGTGGTTGAAGATACACATTACACGCTGGATGATATTAAGGAACGTTTTGGGGATGACGTCGCATTTCTTGTGGGCGTTGTAACTAAACAGAAGAAAGCCGAATATAATCAGTCTAAGCAGATTGATAATTATAGACAGATTTTGGCATCTGTACAGTTTGATGTCAGAGCTATTCTGATAAAACTAGCTGACCGTCTTCATAATATGCGTACATTGGACAGTATGAAGCCTGATAAACAGATGAAGATAGCAGGTGAAACGGATTATTTCTATGCTCCTTTGGCAAACCGTCTTGGTATGTATCATGTGAAAACTGAACTTGAGAATCTTTCTTTCAGATTCAGATGTCCGAGAGAATATTATTTCCTTGAAAATCTTATGGAAAAGGAGAAGACGGAAAATCAAAGCCGTATTGATGCTTTCATAAGTAAAATGGAATATATTCTGAAGGAAAACAATATTAGAGCCAGAACGGAAATCAGATATCGTATGCCGTATAGCATGTGGAGAAAAATGAATAGTATGGAGTGCGATTTCCAGCATGTGGACGGCAAACATTATGTGCGTATTGTATATGAGGCATCTGGCATTATGGAAGAGAAATATATAAGTTTGAAAATATATTCTGTCTTGACTGATTATTTTAAGGAAAAGCCTGGAAGTGTTTCTAATTATATCAATGCTCCTAAAGAAAACGGATATCAGAGCTTTCATCTTAAACTTTTATGTGATAACGGTAATTGGGAAGAGATTCACATATCATCTGAAAGAATGGTTCGTAACTCCAGATTAGGATGTGCTGCGGAACGTACTGAGTCGAACTTGAAATCATGGTTGGATAAGTTTAAGTCTGTTCTTGAGGATGTGGCATACAATAGTGAGATGGATTATATGGATGGTGTGACATCTTCTTTTTACAACGACGATATACTTGTTTTTACTCCTGATGGTAAAGGAATTATTTTATCCAAGGGGGCTACGGCAATAGATTTTGCATATGAAGTTCATAGTAAGATTGGAGAACAAGCTGTCTATGCCAGAATTAACGGGAAACTGTCATCTGTAAAAACTGAACTGCACCGAGGTGATTGTGTAGAAATAGGTACGAATGAGCAATCAGAGCCAGATGAGGATTGGCTTGATTGCGTAAAAACTTATAAAGCTAAAAGGCATTTGCGCCAGTTCTTTCGTAATCAGCCTATGTTGAAATATATCAGATGTAATTGTTGTCATCCTTTACCTGGTGATGAAGTTATTGGATTTAAAGACGTGAATGGTAAGATTACACTACATACCAGAAACTGTTCTTCTGCTATAAGGATGGCATCAAGACAGGGAGATTCTATTGTCGCTGTAAATTTTGAACCTGATGATAGATTTTTATATCCCGTAAGGATTCAGATTAGAGGTGTTGACAGGTATCATATTCTTAGTGATGTGATAGAATGTATAACCGACAAACTTAAACTTTCTATAGATAGTCTCCATACAGAAACTATAGATCGAATAGTAGAATGTTATATTGACTTTAAGGTGCATTCGAGAGAAGATTTGGACTATGTTATAACTCTTATTAGTGACATTGTTGGTGTTGATGAAGCATATTGCGTAAATATTGAATGAAAATGTAGTGAAAAATGAGAAAATCTAAACGTTTAGTATAGATTTTGTTAATATGGTATTAATGTATAGTATTCAAATTAAATAACGATGAAAAAGTATATATTGTTTATTATTGGTTTTTTCTTTATTACTGTGGGATATTCACAGAGTAATTTTCATAATTATTTCAGTCAGGTGTCAGGAGATTATGTGCAAGTTGGTTATGGAAAAGGATATATATTATTCAGATATCCATCACCCAATAACCAATTTGTGAGATTGGAATATTTGAGTTCTAAAGACGGGATGAATTATTATGGTGGAAATACTTTTCAGGTTGTAATTGCAAATAATAGTAGTAGAGTTTGTGTATGTACGGCTCGATATTCAAATTGGTATAATTATTGCGGCCCTGTTCCTATACCAGATCCGTATAGCAAAGGTCAAAATAGTAGAAGCTCCGCTACTACTTCTTCGAAGTGTCCTTGGTGTAATGGTAGCGGACGCATATCAAAGAATGAGCATGTTGTTCAATATGGATTAAATGATTATGATTTGTATGTAAAATGTAATGAATGTGGAGAAACTTATAATCGTACTTATCGTAATCATTATCATTTGAATTGTGGACATTGTGGAGGGACAGGAAGGCTGTCAAATTAAAGATTTGTTTGTGAATAATAAATGTTATTATTTTTATTATGTAGAAGATTGATACTGATATGAAAACAATAAAGAATAATCAAAAGATGACAATATTAGGAAGCGTTTTTTATGGGGTTGAAGATATTATCAATCATGCTCTAAGTGGTAGGCCTCAAAATGGGGTATATGTAGGATATGATTCAGAAAGATATCCATGTTTTGATAGTGAAGACTTTATATATGAGCGCAGACAATATTGGAATTTTGTATTTGCTGTGAGTTTGGATGACTTGGCTGTCAAACTGGAGAAACTAAAAAACATGAAACAATTAGGGTATAACTTTAATAAACTCACACAAGAATTGCATCCAATGGCATATTGGCAGGGAGATTCCAATAATCCAATATTGTTGACTGATGAAAATGATTGAATACAATTATGGAAGAAAAGTGTAACATAACAAATTTTTGCAGCCATAAGTTGAAAGATTGTTATGACCCAGTAGCTAATACTCTGGATATTCGGTCTGACGGCTTATATCCGTCCAATGTCTTGAGTAATCTGTGTAGCAATGGATTCCGGTTTGAAGGGATGGTGTGTGGCAGTATGGAGGGTTTTTTGCAGTCGTTGAAATATAAGGATAGAGATAAACAGAGACAGATTTGCAGTATGAAAGGAGGCAATGCCAGAAAGCGCACTGTCACATCATGGCAAACAGATCAAATAGTATGGTGGAAAGGATATGCTGTTGACAGGCAAGGTGAAGAATTCCTACAACTGGTAAGACGCGCTTATCAAGCAATGTTTGATCAAAGTCAGAGGTTTCGTGACGCACTTATGCAGACACGTGGAATAACACTTATTCATTCTATAGGAGAAATGAATCCTTACAGGACAATTCTGACCTCACAAGAGTTCTGTAGCATACTGACAGATATCAGAGATGTTTATGATAAACGTGACAAAAATCTTCCGAAACGCAGAAAACGTGTTTTCATCAATATGGACAATGTACTGGTGGAATCTCATTCGGTAAAAGAAAATCAAGGCAATGAGCCCCTTAGTATGTATGGAGGTAGAATTGATAATATACCAGGAGCTATTGATGCAATATTTGAACTTCAAAAAGATTTTGATTTGTATATTCTGATTACTACTCCATGGAATAATCCTTCTGTTTTGTTAAATAAGGTAGAGTGGGTAACACGTACTCTTGGAGATATGTTTAAAGAACATATAATATTGACAAGTAGAAAAGACCTATTTATAGGTGATTATCTGATAGACAGCATAGGAAATTATGGAACATCAGAATTTGGAGGTGAATGGATTAGGCTTGGTAGTGAAAATTATCCAGATTGGCATTCCGTTATTTTGTATTTATATAAGAAAGAAGAATTAGATAAAAGGGTATTTAAAGCTTGTGACAGTTGAGAATTGATATATTAAATGAAAACGACTAAAATATGAATATATATTATGCAACATTAAGTAAGACAGGAAAACGTTCTAATAACGAAGATTCTTTCAGTGTTATTCAAGCAGATGATAATTCACGTTGGTTCGGTATTGTATGCGATGGATTAGGCGGTCATGCTTTTGGCGAAGTGGCTAGCGAAACGGTAACAAAAGCTTTTACTGACTATTGGAAGGAAAATTATGAAGAAAAAGATACGGAAGAAAAGGTGAATAATGCGTGTATTTTTGCCTACAACGAATTGAATAAGCGTGCGGACAGTTTGAAACATACAGAAATGGGTACAACAATGGTGATGGCAAGTATAGAAGGTAATATTGTAACAGTTGCACATATAGGAGATAGCAGATGTTATATTTTACGTAATGATGGAGGGCTGTTATATCAGACGCAAGATCATGTGAATCAGATTTTCGGTTGGGAAACTCTTTCCAGATGTTTTTTTTCTTACAATTCCAAGAATCTTATTCCTGATATAGTACAGCTTCATTTGGAAACCGGAGACCGTATGTTGCTTTGTTCCGACGGAGTATATAAAAGTATTTTTCCTTATATACTTCAGGAACGGATTATGGACAATAAGTCACCTGAAGATATTTTGGATGTTTTCGATTTCCTTTGTGAGAAGAATGGAAATGATAACTATACAGCTATTTTGGCTTGTGTAGAATAATGTAAATGTTTTTATAAATTCAAATAGTAGTATGGTTGTTATACATCCGAAAGATAAAACCACAAGTATGCTTTCGGTTCTTTATGAAGGTCTTGAGCATACCTATATTGATCAAAGCAATAGTAAAAAGGATATTTGTCATATCTTGAATCATGTTCCGCGTCATGAACGTATTTATCTTTTAGGGCATGGATCTGATAAAGGTCTTTTTTCTAGAGAGAATGACAACCATAATGATTTCGACAGGCTTATGGTATATCATCCTCATGCTTATTATCTGCGTAAGCATGGCTGCAATATTGTAGCGATGTGGTGTAATGCCAATCTGTTTGCTGAGAAGGAAAAATTGTATGGACTTTTTACCGGCATGATTGTAACAGAAATGAGCGAAGCTTTGTTGTATAGCATTAATACATCACAAGAGGAGTTGGATAGGGAAAATATTAAGTTAGTAAAACGTCTGCGTTTACTTCTGGACAATAATGTACCGTTGCCTGATATTCCGTCAAGAATATTAGCTATGGATGATGTACACTCGCAGCTTACTGATTTTAATTATCACAACTTCTATTATTTATGAATGTAAACTAATCGGCTGAAAATATCATTTTCTTCAAATGCTGATACTCATAAAAACGGTAGAAGTTAGAGTCAGAATAATATAGTGTTTTTTCAATTTTAAAACTCATAATAATGAAGAGACGGTAATATCATGTAAATAGTAAGTTTTAAATTTTTGATGTTTTATATTAATCCCTTTGACAGAAGATTATAATAACCCGTTGGCGGAATTAAATTGATAAAAGATTTATGAATAAAAAGTTGTGCATGTTGTTGATATTTAGTAAATTAAAGATGCCCAAACTTTTAATAGACAAATATCGTA
>NZ_JACJLQ010000063.1 GCF_016902295.1 Bacteroides caecigallinarum
TGTCGGGGTACCAGGATTCGAACCTGGGACCCCCTGCTCCCAAAGCAGGTGCGCTAACCGGACTGCGCTACACCCCGAAGGCGTTTCTCTCAATTGCGGTGCAAAGGTACACGTTTATTTTTAATTGAGCAATAGTTTAGGTGAACTTTTTTCAAAAAAAATCACGCCTAATCTTTCACGTATTATTAGCCATAAATACATAATATGCATAATCCACTATAAATTAGCGTCATACATCATTCACTGAAAAACATGTATTTATTATCAAATATTCTGCAAAAAACGACCTGACGTTTTAGGTAAAACGTCAGCACGTTTTAACTAAAACGACAAGGCATTTTTAAAAAACGTTTCAACAATTATTTTCTAAGCATCAAATTCTTGAAAGGTGCCGGATATGGAGTTTCAAACTGCATCATCTCACCTGTAACAGGATGGTAGAAACACAGCTTGAACGCATGCAATGCAAGTCTTCCCAATGGGTCAGCTTCGCAACCGTATCTTGAGTCGCCAACAACCGGATGCCCCAAAGTCTGCATGTGAACACGAATCTGGTTCTTGCGGCCGGTCTCAAGATTAAGCTCAACAAGCGAATATCCGTTAGCGCGTTTAATTGTTTTATAATGAGTGATTGACAGTTTTCCTCCATCATCATAATCGCACGAACTTACATAAAGCGTACGGTCGGTAAGCCATGATCTGACAGTACCCTGATCCTTCTCCATATCACCCATAACGATAGATACATACCGTCTGTCGAACACTATATCATGCCAGTTATCACGCAATGTACGCTGCGTCTTTTCATCCTTTGCATACATCATTATTCCTGAAGTCTCCCTGTCAAGTCTATGTACAACATATATACGGTTTCCCGGGTGCTGGCGTTTTACATACTCACTCAAGATATGCTGAGCGGTTCTTTCTTTCTGACGCTCTGTTGCCACCGAAAGCAATCCCTCCTTCTTTTCCACTACTATAATGTAAGCATCTTCATAAAGTATATCAAGGAGCTTATGACGGAATTCATGCTTATTTTTCTCGCGGCTTACCTTAACAACCATTCCCGGTTTAAGCTGAAAATTATATTGTGTCTGAATATTGTTGTCAACCATTACCACTCTGTTTGTAAGCAAAGCTTTAACGCGTGTACGGCTGATACCAGACATTTCCTTCATAAGGAATTCCATGAGTTCAGCACCCTCTTTGACTTTGAATGCAGTATATTTTGTCGCAGCTCTTGCCACAGGACGTCCACCCTGTCTGTTCTTTCTATCTTCCACTTTTTTGTATGTAATTAATTAATCGTTTTATGACTTTCTTTTCTCAAGAAGGACTACGTTCTCAACATGATGAGTATGAGGGAACATATCAACAGGTTGTACTGCCGTCACCTTATACATAGAATCAAGCAACTGCAAATCACGAGCCTGTGTCGCAGGATTACAGCTTACGTACACAATTCTTTCAGGAGCAGCAAACATTATAACATTGATAACGTCGTTGTGCATTCCCGCACGCGGAGGGTCAGTAATGATTACATCAGGACGTCCATGCTCGTTAATGAAATCCTGGGTAAGAATATCCTTCATGTCGCCGGCATAAAACAGTGTATTGTCAATGCCGTTAATCTTAGAATTGACTTTGGCATCTTCTATAGCCTCAGGGACATATTCTATACCTATCACCTTCTTCGCCTTGCGCGAAACGAAATTGGCTATTGTTCCCGTACCTGTATATAGGTCGTAAACAAGTTCATCACCAGTCAATCCGGCAAATTCCCTTGCCACTTTATACAGGTTATAAGCCTGTTCAGAGTTTGTCTGATAAAATGATTTAGGACCAATCTTAAATTTCAGTCCTTCCATTTCCTCGAAAATATGGTCATTACCTTTGAATACCTTCACATCAAGGTCACCTATAGTATCGTTACATTTATTGTTTATAACATACATAAGCGATGTAATCTCAGGGAACGAGTCGGCTACAAACTGAAGCATATCCATCATCTTGACGCTGTCGTCATCAGTAACTACCTTAAATTGCAACAAGACCATCAGCTCGCCGGTAGTAGATGTACGGACCATCATATTACGAAGCAATCCTTCCTGAGAACGCAAGTCGAAGAAAGTATAGTTATGCTCGTATGCATAGTCGCGTATGGCATTTCTGATTCTGTTGGAGATATCATCCTGAAGCCAGCACTTCTCTATTGCCAGCACCTTGTCGAAAGCTCCCGGAATGTGGAAACCAACGGCATTCATCTGGTCATACTTCACGTCCTGCTTAACTTCCTCTTCAGTAAGCCAACGTTTGTTTGAAAATGTGAATTCAAGCTTGTTTCTATAGAATTTGGTTTTCTCAGAGCCAAGAATAGGTCTGAATTCCGGAAGTTCAATCTTTCCTATACGTGTAAGATTATCGAACACCTGTTTCTGCTTGTAACGTATCTGGTCTTCATACGACAAACACTGCCATTTGCATCCTCCGCATACTCCATAATGCTGACAGAACGGTTCCACTCTCATCGTGGATTTTTCGTGAAACTTTACAGCCACGGCTTCAGCATAATGGTTCTTCTTACGTTTCACTTGCAAGTCAACAACATCTCCCGGCACTACATACGGGACAAACACTACTAAATCGTTCACTTTAGCCAAGGCTTTGCCTTCTGCGGCTACATCTGTTATCGTTACCTTCTCCAATAAAGGTAGTTCTTTTTTCTTTCTTGCCACGTTATTTTTCAATAAAACCAATTTGGGAACAAATTTAGTCATTTTTTCCGACATTATACCATGTTTTTCAAAATAGTTGATTTTGCAATATAGACATAGCAAAAACATGTTGTAAAATATCAATTTAATATTTGATTATACGCAAATAATATATAGTTTTGCCATCGTTAAAGAATAACAGACAGTATTTTACATTATTTACGTTCTTACAATACTTGGAAAACTAAATAACATAAATAAATTTAAAAACCTTTCACTAAACATGGAAACAAAAAGAGTCTACACCTTCGGAAACGGTAAGGCCGAAGGAAAAGCTGACATGAGAAACTTACTTGGCGGTAAAGGTGCAAACCTTGCAGAAATGAATCTTATTGGCGTTCCAGTACCTCCGGGTTTCACAATTACTACAGACGTTTGTAATGAATACTATGCCGAAGGAAAAGACAAAGTTGTAGCACTCCTGAAAGACGACGTAGAAAAGTCTATCAAAGGAGTTGAAGAACTGATGAAATCTAAGTTCGGTGATGTAGAAAACCCATTGTTGGTTTCAGTTCGTTCAGGAGCCCGTGCCTCAATGCCTGGCATGATGGATACAATCCTTAATCTTGGTTTGAATGACGAAGTGGTTGTTGGACTTGCACGCAAGACAGGCAACGAACGTTTCGCATGGGACTCATATCGTAGATTCGTTCAGATGTACGGTGATGTTGTTCTTGGAATGAAACCTTCAAACAAGGACGATATAGATCCGTTCGAAGCTATTATAGAAGATGTAAAGAAAGCAAAAGGTGTACGCCTTGACAATGAACTCGACGTTGAAGACCTTAAAGTTCTTGTAACAAGATTCAAGGCTGCTGTTAAAGCTCAAACAGGAAAAGACTTCCCGTCAAACGCATACGAACAGCTTTGGGGTGCCATCTGCGCTGTATTCGACTCATGGATGAACGAGCGTGCTATCCTTTATCGTAAGATGGAAGGAATACCTGCCGAATGGGGTACTGCAGTAAACGTACAGGCAATGGTATTCGGTAATATGGGTGACACATCGGCTACAGGTGTCGCATTCTCTCGCGACGCAGCTACAGGTGAAGACCTATTCAACGGTGAATATCTGATTAACGCACAAGGTGAAGACGTGGTTGCAGGTATCCGCACTCCTCAACAGATTACAAAAATCGGTTCTCAGCGTTGGGCAAAACTTCAGGGAATTTCAGAAGAAGAACGCGTTACTAAATATCCTTCAATGGAAGAAGCAATGCCTGAAATATACAAAGAACTTGATGCAATCCAGACTAAACTTGAAAACCACTATCACGATATGCAGGATATGGAATTCACAGTTCAGGAAGGCAAACTCTGGTTCTTGCAGACTCGTAACGGAAAACGTACTGGCGCAGCAATGGTACGTATAGCAATGGAAATGCTTGAACAAGGCTTGATTGACGAAAAGACTGCCATCGAACGTTGCGAACCTAACAAACTCGACGAATTGCTACACCCTGTATTCGATAAAGAAGCGCTTCGCTCAGCCAAGACTCTGACAAGAGGTCTCCCTGCATCACCGGGTGCCGCTTGCGGACAGATAGTATTCTTTGCAGAAGATGCCGCACAGTGGAGAGCAGACGGTCATAGAGTAGTTCTCGTACGTATAGAAACCTCACCTGAGGACCTTGCCGGAATGACTGCTGCCGAAGGTATCCTTACTGCACGTGGCGGTATGACATCACACGCTGCTGTTGTGGCACGCGGTATGGGTAAATGCTGTGTATCTGGAGCTGGTGCCATTAACGTAGATTATAAGGCACGTACAGTAGAAATAGACGGAACTGTATTGAAAGAAGGTGATTACATTTCTTTGAACGGTAGCACAGGCGATGTATATCAGGGTGAAGTTCCAACAAAAGCTGCTGAAGTTTCAGGCGATTTCGCTAAACTTATGAACTTATGTGACAAATACACAAGACTTAAAGTACGTACAAATGCCGACACTCCTCATGACGCAGAAGTAGCACGTAGTTTCGGTGCAGTTGGTATTGGACTTTGCCGTACAGAACACATGTTCTTCGACAATCAGAAGATTATAGCAATGCGTGAAATGATTCTCGCCCAAGATGTTGAAGGACGTAAGAAAGCACTTGCAAAACTTCTTCCATATCAAAAAGCTGACTTCAAAGGTATATTCAAGGCTATGGACGGATGTCCTGTCAATGTACGCTTGCTTGACCCACCTTTGCACGAATTCGTACCACACGATTTGAAGGGACAGGAAGAAATGGCACAAGCTATGGGTGTGACAGTAGAATATATCCGTCAGAGAGTTGACAGCCTTTGCGAGCACAATCCTATGTTGGGTCATCGCGGTTGCCGCTTGGGTAATACATATCCTGAAATCACAGAAATGCAGACTCAGGCAATCCTTGGCGCAGCAATCGAATTGAAAAAAGAAGGCTACGACCCTCATCCGGAAATCATGGTTCCACTGACCGGTATTCTTTACGAATTCGAAGCTCAGGAAAAGGTTATCCGCAAAGCTGCAGCTGAACTGTTCGAAAAAGAAGGTGTGGAAATTCCATTCAAGGTAGGTACAATGATTGAAATCCCTCGTGCCGCTTTGACAGCAGACAGAATAGCATCGAAAGCTGAATACTTCTCATTTGGTACTAACGACTTGACACAGATGACATTCGGTTATTCACGCGATGATATCGCTTCGTTCTTGCCTGTATATCTTGAAAAGAAGATTCTTAAAGTTGACCCATTCCAGGTTCTTGACCAGAACGGTGTAGGTCAGTTGGTAAAAATGGCTGTTGAGAAAGGCCGCTCAGTACGTCCTGATTTGAAATGCGGTATCTGTGGTGAACACGGTGGTGAACCAACTTCTGTTAAGTTCTGCCATAAGGTTGGATTGAACTATGTATCTTGCTCTCCGTTCCGTGTGCCTATCGCAAGATTGGCTGCGGCGCAGGCTGCTATTGAGGAAGCATAAGCAATATAGGATAATATTTGATTTAGGCTGTAACGAACTGTTTATCAGGCGTTACAGCCTAAGTTGTTTTTAGGCGGTTCGTGCATTTGTCCGCAAAAAATGAGCCAAATAAACGGTACTTGCTTACAAATAGCTTACAAAACTGAGAGGGTACGTTTACAAAGAACTTACAAAAGTAAAACTATTATTTTTAGTAATGGTTTCAGATTGTTATCTGAAATTTTGACAACATATATATAACTAAATTTATTTAGATTTCTTCTAAACCTAAAGACTTTAAATATTTATATGTACCGTCATAAAATTCTGGAAGTCTTGTCGGATTTTCCGGAAATCCACCGGGTATTTTGTTATTATTACCTTTTGGAACACAAATTACCATACCAATACGTGCGCGTGTAAGTAACACTCTATAAGCATTCAACATATACTTCCTTCGCTCAATACTACTGTCTGTTCTTCCTGTCTCTTCACGCCAGGCAGTTTTCCCATTAAAATTATAAAATCTCCATTCCCTATTATAACATCTAATATCTGCATCCCATAAAAGACAAGTATAATCCAATTCTAAACCTTGAACTTGAATTTCTGTTACAGCATCTTCGAGATAATTTGATGACCTAACATCATTCTTATCTTCCAAAAACCAATGAACAGCATTCTCATCTCCTTGTTCTAGGATACTAACAGCCAATGGTTTAAATATAGCAGCAGCTTTACTTACCAAAACACCTGCCTTTTGTGACCCTCTAGTTTGCGAACGTAACCAAGCTCTAGCTTTATCCATATCTCTTGTAAGCATAATTGGATAACGATCCTTTATCTTTGCATACCATTCAGAAGCATCAGGATTAAATGACAACAAAGAATGTACAAAAGCAGATAAACTTTCCGCTCTGAATGAACGTAGACTTACACCTAAATGAAGATTAGACGAATATGTTACTCGATTATTTTTACTCAATAACTCATTAACTCGACCATCTGCATATTCTTTTTCTGTTAGTTTATCAGATATGTATATTTTCCAGTGTTTAAACTTATCATTAAGAGCATTTAACCACTCAGAAATACCAGCTTCTCCTGTATTTATTTCCTGACCTCCTCCTATCAAACATACTATTGTAGCCCAATCCTCTCGTTGATCAAGAGACCAAATCAAAAAAGCAGCTTCCGAATATGGAAAATTTTCTATTTTAAGCTTATTTCCATAGGTTCCTCCCCTTTTAATTTTATGGGTCCATGAACGCTGTGCTTCATCAAAAATTGCAACATGTTCCACTTCGCCATAGCCAGATTTAGCAAGTTTTATAGCTTTATCCGGATCTATTTCCAGAACTCCATTTCTGACAGGATTCTTTATTTTGGCTAACATATTATCTCTATATCTATGTATAATCTGTATAAACTTGCTTACCTCCCTTCTTGAATCCGAAAGGTTCTTTCTTTCACAACGTTCCTTACACTTCTTTTGGTTATCAACTGCTAATGCTTCTGTAAGAACTGCAACTAATGGTCCATTACCTGACAGATAAACAGCTCCTTCATCTTCGATAAATTTATCTCCATCCTGATAAGACTGCTTCACAGCTACATCCAGACCAACTAAAGTCT
The DNA here is from genome assembly GCF_016902295.1 of Bacteroides caecigallinarum. Classification (GTDB taxonomy): domain Bacteria; phylum Bacteroidota; class Bacteroidia; order Bacteroidales; family Bacteroidaceae; genus Phocaeicola; species Phocaeicola caecigallinarum_A. The sequence goes on from NZ_JACJLQ010000063.1 coordinate 7,336, forward strand.
TTCCAGCTCCAGGTACACCAGTAACAAAACAAATACTCTTTTGTTTATTTTCACGACTTTGCTTGATTACATTAAGAATATAATTTATTGTTTTATCTGTTGAAACTTTATCAGCCTCATGTCTTGTAATATCTTCAACAGTATGATTATCATAAAGTTTCTTGGCTGCTTCAATAATTGTTGGTGTTGGAGAATATGGACTTATAATCCAATCTAAACCTAGACTCGGATCATCATTAATCGCACCTGAATGTACAAAAACATTAGAAATAAGTTTTTGTAATCCCTTTTCACCCGTTACCTATAGATTATATATAGAATCTTCATATACTGAAGAAGTAAATACATTTGAACTAGAATTAAATTTTGTTGGAACAAGAATTGGAACAATTATTCTATTCTGACTTAACCCAAGTTTGATAGCCAAAAAAAATTTTTAGTTATTTTTTAGCTGTATAATTTCACTAATCCATTGATTATCAGCTTTAGCATTTCTCAAAATTAAAATGTAGT
>NZ_JACJLQ010000064.1 GCF_016902295.1 Bacteroides caecigallinarum
ATTATAGGGAAGATTAGCGCACTTACAATCCTACAATACATCAACTATAAAAACAACAAACCCATTGGCAAAGTTAAATATGCGCTAATTTAATTCCGCCAACGGGTTAAACAATTAATTTCCAGACATTCTTTCAAGCACAATCTCTACATTAGCATCCAGAGATTCTTCTGCAATTAGTTTTTTCAATGTCAAGTAAAACATATTAGCCTCCTTCATCAAGAAGCGTTTTTCAGAATACATATCATCAACATCAGCAGCCTCTATAGATAATATATCGCGAGCCATTTGATATGATGCTCCGATACTGGTTGGAATATCACATACTATAAATCGGTCATTTCCTATTTTATAATAAAATGACATATCTCTTCCCGAATCCATTTTCCTTGTCATCTTGATAAATCCATTGTTGACATAATAATTGTCTATATCCTTAAAAATACTACTACTGATATATAATGGGACCAACACTCTTACTTCCTTATTTCCCATTCCAAAATCCGGATTACGCAAGCCACTAACTATCCTTTTTATGAACATATTATAATATCCAATCGCCGTCGAACATGCAGCCCCGATTACTACTGGCGAATACACTTGAAGTTCAACATTTATATATTCAGCAATAGAATCATACAAATGTTCCAGACAATTTATATTTGAATATGTAAAACATTTTACTCCCAAGGCAGACGCAGACAACATAGTCTCGCTATCATTTATACCGGACATTCCTATCAGATCATCAAATAAATGCACTTTCTCATTCTGAAGTATAATGGTTCGGTTAGCCCCAAGCGCCATAACACATAGTCCTATTTCAAAAATAACATTATCTCTCATACACTGAAAACTTTCTTCAACACCATCTCTAATTCTATTGACCGAATCATCTGGAGTAGCCAGAATTATGGCAAAGTCGAAAGTAGGAATTTTTTTAAGTAAAGTAGGCAACAAAGCAAATTTACTATTTACGTTCTGACGAGTAAACAAATTTATCCATAACGTACAATCAAAGTTCATTTTTTCAAGTTCCTCAGAAAGCTTTAAGATAGTATTTTTCTGACTCCCTGATGAAAAAATAACCACTTGAGCTGATTTTGTTTCCATAATACTATCTATTATTTTAATTTATCAAATCTCTCCACCAACTTCAGATAGAAACTCTTGCGATAGTCTATCCATCTCTTGAATACAGCCATAGGAAAGTCCGCATCAAGTTCGGGTTCCTTTCCCAAAATCTCACAACACAAACCATATAAAGGATAAACATATGCATACGACTCCCATCTTTTACCCTTCACACACCCCTTCATTGATTTTAGTAAATACCCTACAGCCTCCTCTATCAATGACAAATCATTACATCCGTATGCAAAATATCTATACCAGCATGCAGCAGCATCCACCTGATAATAACTCTCTGCCGTAGGTGCAATCTCATGACATTTATCCCTATACCACACAGCCGATTCCCAATCTCCTTCCATTAATGACAGATATACCATCGTATATAAATACCTTGGATAAAACCTGCTTCCTCTGCGCGCTTCCGTTTTTTCAAAGAACCGTGCTATAATTCCGATACATTGTCTGGCCAGTTCCATATTATATACATCAATTGCATATTCAGCCAGTATAAAAGTCGGGCCGTTGTGCAGATGCAGGATTCTCTCATACTCATCATTATACGTATCCGGGATACCAAAAGACAAAGCATATTCCATTCCACGTCTGAGAATATCCTCAGCCTTTTCAAATTCCAGATTATACTTATACACACGCGAGACATTTGCCGCCACCACATGCCCGCTATCCAGATTCCCACTTTTAAGATAATAATCGGCAGAGCGGGAAATATACTTTTCCGCCAGTTCCATATTTCCACATATTCTATTGGCAACACCAAGTATATTATAAAATCCTGCCATATACCCCCTTCTTTCTTCAGATATCTTTTCAATATCCACATCCTCAATATCAGAAAAGTCAAGTTTAAGTGCCTCCCCAATCAATCCATAAGTATAATAATATGAGATGGTCCTTATCCTTAGTATTTCTGGCAGTGACTTAAAGTCGGAATTACGGATAAAATTATAGAACCCCATCTCACCGAATTTCTTATAGTACTCCTTGTCAAAAAGAAAGAATGAATAATTTCTAAACACATCAATAACAGAGTTGCACAGATAAAAAGACTCCAAATTTCTTTTTCTGCCTCGTATGCAGAAATTATCATAATAATATCTGAAATTATCAAAAAGCACATCAATCACCTCATATCTGTTTGCAAAATACCCCTCCAAAGTCTCCACATATTCACTGTCGTTAAATAATTCCAATAGTCCGTCCATATCTCCCATCAAAGCCAGATGTTTGGGCAGATGTCTTACCATGTATTCAGAAAGGATATTATCATCAATACCATATCCTACAAAAATTTCATCACCATCCTTCCGGTCTATTGCAAAACATCCTGAAGCAGAATCGTCCAAAAGCCATTCCATCATTGTAAGATGAAAAAACTGAAGTTCATTATTCGAACCCACAATTATAAATTCCCCCAAATCATTCACCAAGGTTTCCAGTTCATGCTTCCTTATCTTCATCAATCGGCACACCATATCCTTCGTAAGAGGATCAAAAGAAGCAGCCATCAGACTAAGCAGGATTCTATGTCTGGAATTATATACACTTATATTGGGGAATTTTGTTCTGAAGAAATTATTGTATATTGACGAAATCGACTTAGGGAAAGTTTCATGATTATTTATATCCATTTCCCCTGAAAGGATATTCTCACATATAGTTTTCACATAGAGAAAGACTCCATTTGCATTGTCCACTATCTGACGTTTAGCCGTATCATAACACTCCTCCCCTCTATATTTTTCCAAAGTATTATCAATATACGACAACATGTCCATCTTATTAAGACTTTCATAATCCACAGAATCAATATTGACAAACTTTGTAGAAACATTAAACTGACACATGATATCATTTAGCGGTCTGGACGTGACTATAAGCCTTACCCAATCCGGCAACAGCGGCGACAAAGACGACAGGAAAGAAACAATACTTTCCCCACCCGTCACAGACGATTCATCCAGTGCGTCAATCAATATCACCCTATCCTTATCATCATCAAGTCTGACAGACGAAAGAGGAGTTACAATCAGTTCCTCGAACAAAGTCCTACTATCCCACGAATCAATTTTCCTCTCAGTCAATATAGCCAAGAGCCTTTCAGAATATGCTGGAATCTGAGTTGAAATCTGATAAGCAATAGTACAGACAGCCCTTTTCGGATTTGATTTCTCACAATTGTTTCTCCTGCATATATGATAAGCCATAATATTAGGCAAAACAGTAAGAAGATGAGTCGATATAGCCGTTTTTCCTGAGCCAGGTTTCCCTTTGATAAACAGGAATCTCTCATTTCCGTTACCAAGCCAATCATTCACAATATTGTCCAGCCACGTCCTCCCGACGAACGAACGCTGGAAATGGTTTATATCAGAAGAAAAATCAATAGGCGACAGACATGACCTTAGCGAGGAATAACTGCCCAAAGTATCCAGCGAATAGTTCCGGATATTACTTTCGATTTTTTCAAACACTGATTTACACAGCTCCTCATTTAAAGTATTTCCATTCATGCAGTTCTGGCAATCCAAATACTGTATTCTGTAGATAAAGATAGGCGGAGTAGCCTGTTTAAGCATCAGCGGAAGGATATTAATCTTCTTATCCAAAGCCATTGCAATCTCATTCAGACAGAATCCACCAGGCCTGCCGATACTCTTCGGTGTCATTATCAGAACCAGCTTCCCTCTATCACCAGCTGCAGACACATTCATCAATCCCCTCTCTATTTCCTCATCCCAAAACGAGGACTCATGGATATCCCTAACATCAATCCATACATCAAACCCTTTTTCCCGAAGATAATCCACGAGCTTAAATGCGAAAGATGTATACTCGTCATGTCCATAACTCACGAATATTTTCATCTTATCATTCATATTCATAGATTTTTGTTTAACATTTTCTTTTCCTGCAAATATTCCAAAATTATGATACCAGGCCTTACAAAGGTAAGAAAAATGTCAAAATATCATTTTATTTTCCCCAATTTCTTCAAACGACTTCTGATAGCATCCTTTGTACGTTCAAAAATATCCGAAAGCAGGCTGATGCTTTTACCTTCATCATACATGCGGCAAAGCAATCTATCCGCTTCATCATCCCATGGAACATAGGCATTTCCGTGTTCGCTTCTTTTCTGTTCCACCGTATAGGCTTTCGTATTCTGAGGCTTTGGCGCTATCATAGTCTCATTTTTCAATGGAGCTGCATTATAATTCTGCTTGCACGGGATAACTCCCCTCACCCCACCCTTAGGATTAGGAACGTCACCCTTATATCTTGGGATAAGATGCATATGCACATGAAACACCGACTGACCGGCAGCTTCATTCACATTAATACCTATATTATATCCATCAGGATGAAATCTTTCATCAATTTTCTGCTTTACAAACTGAAGCATAACATTCATTGCTTCCCTCTCATGATTTGTCAGATCAAAATATGAAGCTACATGTCTTTTTGGAATAATCAACGCATGACCAGGTGATACTGGATAACCATCATAAAATGCAACACATGTAGCTGTTTCACAAATAATCTCAACACGCCTTGCAAGACGACAAAACGGACACACTGTATTCTCCATCCTAGGCAGCTTATTGAAATGATTATACTGATACAGTTCATAACTTGAATTACACTCCAGACTTTTAAACGGAAGTTTCACATTACACTGATAAGTATATTGCCTGTGAATAGCATGTAGTCTGAATCCTTCTTCCTTCAAGTCTCTTCTTACCGCAAAATAAGCAGTACCATCAGGTTTAAGCAGATTTGTTACATTCATCATCACTTCAGCCTGTGCATATGGTTCAAGCACATTAAGCACATAATTACAGATTATAGTATCAAACTTTCCTTCCGGAAAACCAGGTCTGTAATAATAGTCATAACCAGTAATATTATAACCTTGTCTATGCAACTCATCAGTATCAAAACCATATCCACAGCCAAAATCAAGTATTCTGCCTTTCAGCAGATTATTGTCTTTAAGAAAGCGTGTCGGCACAGACAGATTAGTACGTTTAATAGCCGTCAGGTAAGGATGATTTATTTTTTCCATATTATCAGTATTTCCAAGTTTCAAACCCCATATTCAAAGCTATTTGGTTCATAGGAGTAAAAGTTCGTTCAAAGACATTAAGAAATTCCACCTCACTCATATTTACCAATTCATTTGCAGTATAACCTAGCGATATAAAATCTTCAAGTATTTTCGAACTTTTATCTGATTTTATAAAGGTTTTAAGTCCATGTAATTGCATCATAGCCAATTTAGGAAGATATATATTCAAATCCGGCAACCTGTTACTCTTCGATGAATTAATACTTCCATCAGCCGGTATCAAATTCCAGATTAAATCATGCGAGACAAAACTCCAAGGAATAAAATGGTCCAGTTCATATTCATTGATATATAACTTCCGCCCTGTATAAATACAGTTTACAGGCCCCGAAAGCCTTATTATATCATTCCAATAACGATGTTGTGATGCCAAGCTACACCTTACTTCCGGTCTAATCAACTTATTTGGTATAGCAGGAACATTAGGATTTCGTGCCTGAAGAAATAAAGTTAGATTCCAGTAGGCGAAATCTATCAGTACATTATAATGCCTATGCAGGAAATCATTCCATTTTGGATTGATGTGGATATAAAAATCTGCCCCTTCTTTATGAATGGAATACAGACAATCATTCTCTAACATCTGCGAGCGTCTTACTATTTCTTTATCTGTTGATGTTCCAAGCCAAGGACTCAAGAATTTGTATGGAACATAATTAGTAAGCGTACGTAACAGTTTCTTAACCAAAGGACTCTCATTATGCGACTTTATACTTTCTATAACAGCTTCCGTTCCTGCATCAATAGGAATATTTATTTCTTTATGCAACTGTGTAACTATATCGTACAATGAATCTGTTTTCCCAAACGATAACCTGAAATAATGTATAGGATACCAGGCATTGGCTACCATCTGCGTAACTATGTTCCATACATTTATATTTAAGTTTCCTGTCTTTGCATGTATTTGCATGATTGACAGGAACCAGAAATATTTGTATGTGGCTACTGTTTTGTCAAATATTTTTCCTATTCGGTTGGTGGATATAATGTTGTTATAAAAATGCTCAACCATGGTCAGATATATGTTTTTCAATTACAAAAGTAAACAAAAAACTTTTACTGTCTATAAAATAAAAATATTTTCAAATTAGTATATGCATAATAATTTTAAAGTATACTACTACTTAGTTTTAACTGACTGTCTATAGTATATTTTTTAATTATTAGGGTGGTATACTTTTAAGTTATTATATACAATCGTAAAAGACTTCGAATTATCTACACATAGTAGAAATTACTTAGTCATATAGACGCCGTAATGCTCGTATTGCGTGGTCTTTCCATCTACACATAGTAGAAATTACTTAGTCATATAGACAAATGAAAACAGTCTTTATAATAGGACTAATCTACACATAGTAGAAATTACTTAGTCATATAGACCTGAGAAATCAAGAACGCATCATTACATCTACACATAGTAGAAATTACTTAGTCATATAGACTTACAATTCCAAGGCCGTCTTCTGCCATCTACACATAGTAGAAATTATTTAGTCATATAGACGCCGTACAAGAAAAAGGTTGAAGGTTAAATCTACACATAGTAGAAATTACTTAGTCATATAGACGAGGAGTTCTATGACATTGTTGTTTACATCTACACATAGTAGAAATTACTTAGTCATATAGACGATGCCCTGAACATCCTCAAGCAGTGCAACATCTACACATAGTAGAAATTACTTAGTCATATAGACTACTGGCTGCAAACGGTACTGTATCCATCTACACATAGTAGAAATTACTTAGTCATATAGACTAGAAACACTCTGTTTGCGCATCTTCTAATCTACACATAGTAGAAATTACTTAGTCATATAGACATAATTACGCGGTTATAATTGGTAAGCTATCTACACATAGTAGAAATTACTTAGTCATATAGACT
>NZ_JACJLQ010000065.1 GCF_016902295.1 Bacteroides caecigallinarum
AATTGTCGGGAAGATTAGCGCACTTACAATCCTGCAATATATTAACTATAAAAATGAGAAACCCATTGGTAGAGTTAAATATGCGCTAATTTAATTCCGCCAACGAGTAATATAATAATCTTTATGTCAAAGGGATTATTTGTAAGCATTCGAACAAATGCACCTTTTATAGTTTGAGGTTTGGTTGTAGCTTTGCGGTAGCGAATACAATCAAACCTCAATTATTATGAACAGACAAGAATTTGAAGAATTAGCATTGCAGGTGCAACAAAGCAACCTGCCGTTGAAGTCGTACCTTCAACAGATAGGTGTAAGTTATTCGACCTATCACTACTGGCGTAAAAAATGTTCCGTTGAGAGGAACAGTATCAAACAAGAGTTGGCTCCCATCAGTTTTAAACAGGCAGTTACGGAGTCTTCCCAAGAAGAACAATTTCCGCATGGTGTGGCACTGCTGTTTCCCAATGGCCTTCGTGCCCACTTCGGGAGCGGTTCCGAAGAGATATTGATGGAAGTATTGACCCAAAGTCTTCGAGGCGGCCATGTTTAACCTGAACGACACGATGCGCTACTTCCTGTGTCCAGGCAGGACAGATATGCGTAAAGGTATCAGTTCGCTGTGCGGAGTGGTACATGAGAAAATGAAGAGTGAAGTGAAGAACGGTGATGTCTTCATCTTCATCGGCTCCAGCCGCAGGCTCATGAAACTGCTTCATGCCGAAGACGGAGGCATGGTGATGTATGTAAAACGCCTGGAGGCCGGTCGCTTCAAACTGCCGGAGTATGATCCGGAATCGGACAGCTATCCCATGGAGTGGCGTGACCTGGTGATGATGGTTGAAGGTATACAGGAGAATCCGGAACAGAGGCTCCGACGGCTGAGAGCCGAACGTAAGGAATACCATGTATGACATGCTTTCCAGTGTGAATAAAAGTACGGATATTGTTGCATAATTCGCTATTATTTAGTATATTTACATCAATAAATAAGGTACGGACAATGGAAGAAAAGGCAATATTACTCAAGACGATAGAAGGGCTGAATGCCTCTATAGCTTCATTGTCTGCCACCAATAAAAATCAGGCGGAACAGATTAGGAATCTGCAGGAACGTATCAAAGAGCTGACGGCTCAGGTCGCATGGCTGAACCGTCAGCTCTTTGGGCGTAAATCGGAGAAGCTCCGCATATATGACCCCAATATACCCGACCTGTTTGCTGATGAGTTTGCCGGACTCCGGCAACAGGCGGAAGAAAAACGGGACGAGGCTGTGGAGAAGATTGAAAAGGAATCTACAGAAATCCGGAAGCAGAAGCGTCAGAACCGCAAAATGCTGGAGGAGCTGCCCGTACTCGAAACCGAAGTTATAGAACCGGCCGGTGTGGACCTGTCCTTGTACCGTAAAATTGGCGAAGAGGTAACCAAAATCGTCAAACACAAACCGGGTATGCTTTATGTCAAGGTAATCATCCGTCCCAAATATGCGCTCAGGGACAGCACCCTGCTTCCTCCGGCTGGACAGAAAGGCGTAGAGATAGCTCCCATGCCGCTGATGCCCGTTGACAAATGTATCGCTGACACCAGTCTGCTTGCCGAGATACTGCTTCAGAAATATGAATATCATGTCCCGTTCTACCGTCAGATACAACAGTACCGCCATCTTGGAATGAAAGGCCTGACCGAAAGTACGTTGGACGGATGGTTCAAGAAAACTGTGGAACTGCTTAAACCTCTGTATGAAGAACTCAAACGGGAAGTCTTCTCCTATGACTATGTACAGGCGGACGAGACTACCGTTCCGGTCATCAACCGGGAAAAGCACAGGGCCGACAAGGAATATCTCTGGATGGTAAGGTCGGTCATGGAGAAACTGGTCATCTTCCATTACGATGAAGGATCGCGGGCCGGAGCGGTCATCGAATCCCTGACAAATCAATATCACTTCAAGGGTTATCTTCAATGCGACGGTTTTGCAGGCTATGAAACAGCCTTCAAGACCAATCCCGACGTGCGGCTGCTCAATTGTCTGGTACATATCCGCCGGCATTTTGAACAGGCACTTGATGAAAACAGGGAGATGGCCGAACATGGACTGACCCAGATACAGCATATATACAGGATTGAGCATTGCTGCGATAAGGCCGGCTTGTCGTACGATGAACGAAAGGCAAAGCGCCGGGAACTGGCCGGACCTGTCATGGATGCCATGAAGGTATGGATGGAAACGGAAGGCATCAAGTACAGTCCCAACTCCCAGGCCGGAAAAGCCATCACGTATGCCTATACCCGATGGGACAACATGATGAGATGCCTGGAGGACGGACGCCTGCTTTGGGATAATAATCTGGCCGAAAATGCCATCCGGCCGATAACTCTGGGACGGTTATGTAGTGTACAACATAACCTACCTTATGTTGGCATTATATTTATGTTGGCATAATAGAATAAAATATTGTAAATCAATCTATAAGAAATTTTTTTTCACTACATAAAATTACGCATATTTTTATGGGACCTCAAATGGAACCACAAACAATATGCTGGAATTATTATTTAAAAGTGAATCAAATCTCCTTAAGCATAGAGGTGTTCCTCTATTAAAGGAAAGAGAAGATTTTCTCGTTAGGAAGCAATCGGAAGGATGCCAAACAAGAGAATTGCAAATTCTTGCATCTCTTTTACTAGAAACTGTAAATATCTTATCTCTTAAGGATAAAGATAAGTCTATTATCACTCTGGATGAGATCTTAGAAAAAAGTTCTCTTTTCAGGAATCAGAAGCAAATCAAATTCTTCATCAGTACAACCATCAATTGGTTAAATGAAATAGGGCGTCTCGACCTGAGGTATTGTGATCATAATTTACTATTCAATCATTTTAGCACAATATGCCATTATCGCATTAGGTATATTACCTATCCCATGTATCACGAAAGACTGTCTTATTTAAATTATATGCAGTCACTTGGAATGTCATTTAATAGACTTCGGGAACATGCAGAAATGCAACTCCATATTATAGATGAATTAGGAATAAGTGAAAAAAAGATAATACACCAACATGTCTTAGACAAGACAATTATTAGGTTAGCTGCGTATAACAGTCTTAAATGGATGAAAACCTTTAAAGCGGTTTCAATAAAATGGCTAAGTTTTATTGGTATACTTGAACGTTCTCAAGAGCAACTCCCACGTGATAATGATTTAATTATTGAATATATTAATTGGTCTAAATCAATGAAAGGACTTTCTGATATTACATTAAAAGGAAGACATTCAAGGATAAATGATTTCTCTTTCTTTATTCAGGATAAAACAGACTTGGCTCATTTAAATATTTCTGTGATTGACGAATATATACAGTATAGACACAACGCAGGATGTTGCAAACGAACTCTTTCTCTCCTTACAACAAATATCAGAGAGTACGTAAAATTCTTAAACTTCAAAGGAATCTGTGATATTTGTGTAGAAGGAATACGCCATCCTAAAGAGTACAGTTTATCAACATTGCCCTCTGCACCTTCTTGGGATATTGTAGAGAAATTGTTGTCCTTTTATGATACCTCTACAATAGTAGGCAAACGTAATACCGCGATATTAGCCCTACTTTCAATTTATGGCTTAAGAACGAGTGAGGTCACAAGACTTAAATTGAGAGACATAGATTGGGATAAAAGACAGCTATGTTTCTATCATGTAAAAAATGGGCATGTGCAAAGCTTACCATTATCACCGTATGTCTACAATCTTTTAATTGATTATATCGTAAATGGAAGGGACAATAAAAGAAAAGTTGAGGAGGTTTTTATGACTACATTCATGCCATATAAGTCTTTAACAAGATCATGCATTTATAAGATTGTTTCGGATGCATACAAAGGACTTAAAATACCAATCAACATAAAACACATTGGTGGACATTCTTTGCGCCATGCGTGTGCTTCCAATCTAATCAACAATGGTGTTTCTTTAAAAGAAATCGGGGACATCCTGGGTCATCGATTACAAGATACAACCAGAATCTATTCAAAAATAGATATTACTAATCTGCGCAAAGTCTCACAAATAGAATGGGAGGTCATGTTATGAATATAAAAGAAGCCATTCATCTCTATCTTTCCTATAAGGAAAGTTTGGGAGAAAAGATTAGAGATGTAAGATATTTATTATTGCGTTTTGAGAGATATATAAATCCTATTGTTGAACTTGATGAGATTAAAGAAACAGACTGCCAGAACTTCTTAAACTGTAAAGGACGTAAAAATAATAATTATACTCGGTATTGGGATTATCAATTCTGCAAGCTTGAACGCTTCTTCGTGTGGGCATTTTCCAGAAAGTTTATACATTCTATCCCGTTACCCAAAATCCGTCCTACAATCAGACATGATTTTACACCGTATATATATAGTACGGATGAATTGAATAAAATTTTTGCTACTGCACTTTGTTACCGACAACGATATAATATTGAATATCCGTATGTCATACAAACAATGTTGAAATTAACTTACTGTCTTGGTTTGCGTTCTGGTGAAACGACACGACTATTAGTTGAAGATATAGATCTAAATAATGATTTGTTATATATCAATGAAACGAAATTCCATAAGAGTAGACTGGTTACAGCAAACGCTCCAGTTATGAAAATGCTAAAATTATATCTTGACTGGCGAAAGAGTATAGTAAAAGAAAATCATTTTGTCAACAATCATTTATTCCTTGATAAAAGAGGGAATGGAGTACCTCAACATGAATTACAACAAGCATTCCGTCTTATTTGTACTAAAGCAAATATTGTTCGTAAAGATGGTAAAAATGTGCGTCTCCATGATCTCAGGCACAGTTTCGCCACTCACAGATTAGTAAAATGGTATAAAGAAGGGGCGGATGTCCAAACTTTATTACCTGTATTATCTACTTACCTAGGACATAGTCATTTAGAAGATACATCAATATATCTTTCAATGACTCACGAACTATTAGACAAAGCAAATATCCGTTTTAAAACTTATGTAGAATCTTGATTATGAATAAATCTGATGAAAAATTATTAGTTGGGTATTGGTTAAAACTTTATCTGGCAGACTATCTTCCTATTATTAAAAATGGATCCCAGAATACAATCAAAAGCTATAGCTATTGTTTCTGTCAATTATTGAGTTTTATAAAATCAAAGGGACTTGTTGTCTCTAAGCTTAAAATAGAAGACTTGACATTAAACATTATATCCGATTTTTTAAATAGTATAGAAGTAGTCCAAAAGTGTTCTGTTACAACTAGAAATCTAAGATTAGCCGCTATACGTAGCTTTGCTAAGTACGTATCGTCAGTTGAGCCCCAATATCTATTATGGTATTCAAGGTTGAAATATATACCGAATAAAAAGGAAAATATTAAAACCTTTGAAGGTGCTGCACAACCTAAAATCCATTATCTTGAGAAAGAAGAAATGCAGGTATTGTTAAATGCACCTGATAAAACTACGAAGCAAGGGATGAGAGACTATGTACTTTTAATGTTTATGTATAATACAGGAACCAGAGCATCTGAGGTTGTTAATGTTAAAATCTCAGATATACATATCGGTTCTCCAAACACAGTTTCGGTTGTATATGTTCGTGGAAAAGGGAATAAAACAAGACCATGTCCACTATGGGATACGACAGTGAAACTTATTGAACCTTTTCTACATAGATCCAAGGATGATGCTGTATTCCTTAATAAATATGGTAATCCAATCACAAGGTTTGGAATATATGAACTAGTAACCAAATATGCAGCAAAAGCGGCTGAATTAATGCCTAGCATAGCTAAAAAGAATGTCAGTCCACATACAATAAGACACTCAACGGCAACTCATTTGTTGGAATCTGGTGTAGATATTAATACAATTCGTTCATGGCTAGGGCATGTTTCTATAAATACCACAAACATCTATGCTGAGACAAACTTAAAGATGAAAGCAAAAGCTATAGAATCTTGTAATTTGAATAATCCAGACTTGAAAGTAAAACCAATAACGGATCAGTCTATTATTACTTTCTTAAAATCTTTACAGTAATATATTTTATGTTGGCATCAAAAAAGGTAAAAGTACTGTTAATTATGGACTTTAATTATGATGCCAACATAAATATAATGCCAACATAAGGACGG
>NZ_JACJLQ010000066.1 GCF_016902295.1 Bacteroides caecigallinarum
TACGATATTTGTCTATTAAAAGTTTGGGCATCTTTAATTTACTAAATATCAACAACATGCACAACTTTTTATTCATAAATCTTTTATCAATTTAATTCCGCCAACGGGTAGCCTCTTTCCTCTGATATTCATACCATGGATACTGGCAATCACTTTTATAAAAAGAATTAGTATATATGAGGGAATTCTTTTAGATTATATGTTTATTATATTTATTATATCATTATCTTCATTAATTAATCGATATAAAATATTAGTGAAGTTTTTTAACTTCATCAGTATAGGCTCAATGGTTGCTTATCTGTTTCATAGACATTTTTATATGGTAGCAGTTGTTGCATGTAATCTACATAATTTATCAAATCTAAGAAATGCATCAATTCCTGTACCTATTGCTATATGCATTGTTATTCCTTTAATTTTTATAATATCTTACTTCATACAAAAAAAATATGATATGATTATAAAAAAGTTGAATTATGGTAACACCTAAAATATCTTTAATTACAATAACTTATAATAGCGAACTCCATCTTGAGGAAACGATTAATAGTGTCATTAATCAGCAATATGAGAACTTAGAATATCTCATTATTGATGGGGGATCTACAGATGGTACACAAAAAATAGTAGAACGATATAAGAATTATATCAACGTATTTGTATCTGAAAAAGATAAAGGTATCAGTGATGCTTTTAATAAAGGTATCAGTCGTTCAACTGGTGAAATTATTGGAATCATTAATTCTGATGATTTGCTAGAACCAGGCGCGTTAAAAGCAATTGCAAATTCTTATGATCCAACTATTGATATTTATAGTGGAAATGTTTTAGTTTGGAATGATCAAACTGACAAATATACAACTCATATTCCAGATTTAGAATTTAATCGCCTTAAACTGCAATACAATGTAGCTCATCCTGCACGTTTTATTAGAAAGTCGGCTTACGATAAATGGGGTTTATATGCACTTGACTTAAAATACAAAATGGATATAGACTTAATTGTTCGCTTTGCTAAAGCAGGGGCAAAATTTTGTCATATAAACCAGCCACTTGCACGTTTTAGAAAGGGTGGAACAACTTCGCAATCTATTTGGAAAAAACGTAATGACTTCTATTTGTTCATAACGCGAAACGGTTGGTCGGTAAGTTCATTCAGATACATTTGGAGTCTAGCAATAATTAGATATTATATAAAAAAGATGTTTAGACTAAACTAAAATAACAGACTATTGTTGCACCTATAAGCTTCCCAAATTGGCGTATTGACTATCATGACTCTTTCCCATACCTTCGTGCTAAACTTAAAACTCGAAAGATTATGTTTAGTGAAAAAGACTTTGAAAGACTCTGGTTTCTCTACAAAACCGAGGGCTAACCAAAAGGAGTGTCCATAAACTCGTTGTGTATTAGTAACAACATTCCTACACGGCATTCTATGACTAGTTCAAGAAGACACAGAAGAAGGTTGTATCTGTAGAGGTAGAGGGAAGTATCATAGTAACAATAAGAACCAGTGAGGACTTATGCATTCAGAAGACATACTTAGACTATCAGGGGCAGAAAACACTGGTAGATAAAGAAAGTAGAGCTTCATGACATGAGATACAAGAATCAACTAACACCCCTTGAAGGAATGGATCAAGAGCAGATAAAGAGGTTCGCCATGTTCCTGTCTGAGAAGAATCAGAACAAGAGCTAGTAACTTGATGAAATGATAGCACGACTTGATGAAATAGGAAAAGACCTGGAAGGAACCAACCGTAAGATTGTCTCCATTACAGATACCCTGCTTAAGCAAACAGCAAGGCAGAGAAGGTTGCCATTGAATACAAGTTCCGCGACAAGGAATACACAAAGCTTGAGAAAAAGCATAATACCCTTGTTGAGCGTCTTTCACTTATGAACAGCCCAACCTACGCTTCATCCAAAAGTTTCAAAGGAATTGACCGTAAAAAGGTCGTAAAAGGAAAGCATGATGGCAAGAATGAATAGAATAAGGATGTTAATACCTGCATGCAGGGGAATCATAAAACGTCTGTCGGATATGGACTGGAACACTTCTCAGCAGAACCTGCTGAACTGGACCGACAAAGGTGTCATACAGCTCAACAAGCTGATACCCACTCTCAAGAAGATTACCCTGCAAGACAGTGCCTTTTCTTCTCAGCAAATCCGGATGAGAACTGAAGCGAACTTATGAGCAAGGTCCTTAACTATCTGAAGAACTTCTGGAATCAGGCATGAGTCTCCTTCAGGGATTACTTCTGCAAGCTGCTTAGAGAATAAAATAAGGGAAAAACGGATTACGAAAGTCTTATTCCCATGACAATATGCAAATAATAATCGTTAAATTTAAATAAGGAAGGATGCGGTTCAGCAAATTTAATCAAGCAAGCTTGTTTATCTGCGTTCACCTTTCACTATCTTTGTGGACTCTTTTTTAGACGGGTACCTCCTTGGCGCCCGTCTAAAAGGGGATACACTAAAATTGGAAACTTATTTTACAGCCGATAAAATTGGAGTGTCGAAAAATAGAACGTTTACATAATTATATTTCATAAATATATGAACAATACAGATAATGTGCTAGAAAACACAACTTTAACATTTCGTATTCTTTACAAACTAAATTTGATGAGGGATTACCAAAAGCATGGTAATATAACATTCTGTGGTTTTCTATGGTACGTCCCTAAAACTTTTATTAAAAGAGCTTTATTTACTTATTCGGTAATGAACTACTTTTTTGAACCTATCAATAAGAAATTCATTAGGCCGTGGATATGGAAGAAACTTGGAGCACATCTTGGAAAAAATGTACATATAGGTCATTTTGTAGTTCCTGATTTTGGTAATACTGATAGAATATATATTGGTAACAATGTGGTGATTAGTAATGGTGTTAACATCTTATGCCATAAAAGAGATATAACTAATTATCATAAAGAAGATATGGCTACAAAGTTACCTTTTAAGTATGAAGATGTTGTGATAAAGGATAATGTGCAGATTGGACTAAATAGTACAATACTTCCTGGAGTAACAATAGGTAAGGGCTCTATCATTGGATCATGTTCACTCGTCACAAAAGATATACCAGACTGGAGTATCGCTGTTGGAAGTCCGGCAAAGGTAGTACGTTATATTACACCTAGTACTTAATTTAAATAATCCAATGGAAGATAAAAAAAATTAGGTAAACGAACGTTTACCGTAAATCCAAATATGATATATGAAAATTATAATTTTTTTTATAGTATAAAGATTGTGAGATATAATTCTTTTGTCATATATTTGTAAATAGTGATTTTTTTATCAGGAGATTTGCAGTATTTATTTTTTAATGCGAAATTATATATGAATAAACTATTTATTGTAGTTAATGTTGATAGTTTTTTTCTTTCACACAGGAAAGATATTGCATTAAGAGCAGTAAAAGAAGGATATGATGTTACAATCATTGCCAGTGATACAGGTAAATCAGAAGAAATAAAATCTTTAGGATTGAGATTTATTAACTTACCTATTAATAAAACGGGTACAAATATATTTCAGGAACTAAAAACTTTTAAGTTCCTCTATTCCCTTTTCAAAAAAGAAAAACCTCATATTGTTCATCTGGTTGGACTAAAAACTATATTATGGGGAGGACTGGCAGCCAGACTGAGAAAGATAAACGGACTTGTTACTGCAGTCAGCGGTCTTGGAGTTATGTTTTCTCCAGAATACAATCATGGGCTGATGTCTGAATGTATCTTGAAAATGATGAGATTTATTCATCATAGAAAAAACACATATTGTATTTTCCATAACACTGATGATTTAGATTTATTCGTAAGTAATGGAATAATTAATAGGGAACATTGTGTCAGAACAATGGGATCGGGAATAGATTTAAATGTTTTTAAATATGTAGAAAAACAAAAGGGCAACAAACTAAGAGTATTGTTTACTGCTAGAATGGTAGAAGACAAAGGTGTGCTAATTTTAATAGATGCGGCAAATATCCTGAGAGATAAATACTATGATAAAGTGGAATTCCTGTTGTGCGGTGGTCTGGAAACCAATCCTCTTGCCATTAAAAAAGAAACTTTAAATGAACTTTGCGACAATACATACATAAAATGGCTGGGCAAACGTAATGATATAAAGGTACTCCTAGAAAGTTCGGATATTTTCGCATTCCCATCATATTATAAAGAAGGATTACCAAAATCATGTATAGAGGCTGCAGCCATTGGAAGACCAATAATAACCTGTGACTCTACAGGATGCAGAGATACGGTTATTGATGGAAAAACAGGATTCCTTATACCGATAAAGGACAGTGCAACATTGGCAGATAAATTACAGATTCTATTCGAAGATGAAAATCTCAGAAAGGAAATGGGATATAATGCTAGAAAATTTGCGGAAGATAATTTTTCTATAGAAGATGTTATAAATGCTCATATAAAAATATACAATAGATTATAAAATTATATTTTAATAATGTCATAATAGCCACACGTTATGATGTGTGTCTTGATGATATTGCTAATAAAATTTATATAAGTAATATCTATAAGAAAAACTTAATTATGTTAGAGTATAATGTAAATTTAAAAGGAAAAACAGTTTTAGTTACTGGAGCTGCAGGCTTTATAGGTTCAAACTTAGTAAAACGTCTGTTCGATGAATTTGAAAATATCAAAATAATTGGTATTGACTCAATGACTGATTACTATGATGTGAATATTAAAAAAGAACGTCTGTCACATATTCAAACTCTTAATCGTGACTGGACATTCATAGAGGACAGTATTGCTAATCGTGATGCTGTGGAAAATATTTTCACTACTTATAAACCTGCTGTAGTGGTAAATCTTGCAGCTCAGGCCGGTGTTCGTTACTCTATAACAAATCCGGATTCTTATATAATGAGTAACATGTTCGGTTTTTACAATCTATTAGAGGCTTGCCGTCATCATGAAGTGGAACATCTAGTTTATGCTTCTTCTTCATCTGTGTATGGATCAAACAAGAAAGTTCCATACTCCACTGAAGACAAAGTAGATAACCCAGTGTCACTTTATGCAGCAACCAAAAAAAGTAATGAACTGATGGCTCATGCTTATTCAAAACTATACAATATACCTTCTACAGGATTGAGATTTTTCACTGTATATGGACCAGTAGGACGCCCAGACATGGCTTATTTTGGTTTCACAAACAAGCTTCATGAAGGAAAAACCATAGAAATATTCAATTATGGAAACTGCAAGAGGGATTTTACTTATATTGACGATATAGTAGAAGGAGTAGTAAGAGTTATGCAGCATGCTCCAGAAAAGCAAAATGGTGAAGACGGACTGCCTATTCCTCCATACAAGGTTTATAACATAGGTAATAACCAGCCAGAAAATTTGCTTGATTTTGTTCAGATTCTCCAAGAAGAATTGATTAATGCAGGTGTACTGCCTGAAGATTATGACTTTGAAGCTCATAAGAAACTTGTTCCAATGCAACCAGGTGATGTACCTGTGACATATGCTGATACAACTCCTCTTGAAGAGGATTTCGGATTCAAGCCTTCTACTTCTTTAAGGGATGGATTAAAAAGCTTTGCTCAATGGTATGCAGAGTATTATTGTAAATAAAATATTTAGAAATATAGTTCCTATGTTTAAAATCGGAAGCGACGGATAACATAAGATAGCACTAAAAAAGCTATACCATTATAGTTAACTTTGTATATAAGAGAAAAACAATATTAACCAATAACGATATAGCTTATGAAGTGTGTACA
>NZ_JACJLQ010000067.1 GCF_016902295.1 Bacteroides caecigallinarum
AGCACGCCTCTTTAGGCTACTGTTGACGGAACAACAGGTTCAGACATCATGCTGAACAATTACTTGTACGACTTCTTGTCGCACAATTTTATGTAAAGATACTCATTTTCAGTGAGATACACAAATATTTAGAGAACTTTTATTGCTGATATTCAGAGTTATATCATTAAATTCTTATGCTCGTTATTACCGGAGTTTCAAGTATCGTGACCAGGTCTTTCCAGTCTATTTTATATACTGTCACATCGTCCTTACGCTCTATTTTCATGAACTTATAGCCCTTGATGAAGGACTTCTCATGAAGGTAGTAGGCATTGCGCTCATAGTGTATCATACGAACCTTGCGCTGGTCTTTAGACATGAACATGTAAACATCGCCGTTTAACGGATCACGGTGGTACCTGCCGCGGATTATCTCACATATACGCTGAGCCTTGCATCTCATGTCGTGAAGCTCAGGAAGGTAGTAGAAGTTGTGAAGGCCGTTGATGCTCAGCATAAACCCTCCAATTTCTCCACCAGTGTTTTCAGCCCCTGATAGTCTAAGCCTTTCTTCTGTATGCACAAGCCCTCACGGGTTCTTATCGTTACCATGATGCTTCCTTTATGGGGAGATGTACGTTTGGGCTTGTCTTTAGCAACATCCTCATGTGTATTGTCGCTTTGGAGCAACTCTTCAGGAATACCTTCCACTTCTACAGGTACAACCTTCTTCTGTGTCTTCTTGAACCAGTCATAGAATGCCGTGTATGGAATATTGTTGCTGATGCAGAACGAGTTGATGGAAACTCCATTGGGTTCGCCCTCGGTCTTGTAGAGGAACCACAGTCTTTCAAAAACTTTTTCGCTAAACATAATCTTTCAAGTTTTAAGTTTAGCACGAAGGTATGGGAAAGAGACATGCTAGTCAATACGCCAATTTTGGAAGCTTACAATAAAAGCCGCCAAAATGACGGCTTCTTACATTGCAACACTGCATTTACAAGTAAACTGTTAATGGTTCTTTTAAACTATAATAATCTTCTATTTTTTGAAACTCTATTTCTTTGTTACGAAGTTCTTTATTTAATCGGCTTATTGTAGAATTTGTAATAATATTTCCACCATATCGGTTTCTTATTTCCTGTTCGTCAATACCTACTCTTTTTTTATTATATAGCACAGCAAAAGTATATGTTTTTATTATACCTTGATTTTTGTCAGTATCATTATAGTTCGAGCCATCATCAACCTTTATTAATCGACATACAAATTTTATTTTACCTTTCATTTTTGTAATTTTTAATATAACCCTAATATCTCTCTTTTATCCATATCTGTAAAAATGAAAATTGCACTTGCGAAACCTACCATAATGCAATCTTTGTTTTTGTATATCAAGACTGAAGCTTCACCTTGATTTTCAGTTCCTACGCATGAGTAGATCGTGTAGTTATCATCCTCACTAACATCTTCAATTTTTAAGACATCTGTTTTCTTAGGAAAGTGTACTTTAATATTTATCATACTCTTTTGTTCATCGATGGAAATTGTTGAACCATCAGATGTCACCTGTTGAATATGCTTTAATGCTTCATCTCCACTTATTCCTGCAAATGCAGCATTGGTTACAAAAACATTTTTAAATGTTTCGTGCCTTATTTGTGCATCAATTGATGCTATATTTAAGAGCAATACAATAATAGATAAAACTTTCTTCATATTTACATATCTTTTGTTAAGCACTACAAAGATATGGACAGCTTGCACATACTTTAATGGCAATTAATAAAGAAAAATGACCTAAATTTATATTAAGACTCAAGAATTTATGTTGCATACTATTATAAGAAAATGAAACCCGCCATTGAAACATCTTCAATGACGGGATACTCATTTTTCTGTAGATGTATCTACGACTTACTTATCATCATTTAAATTTTTCAAAGTAGTAAATACAGTATATATTACAGCAAAGCCAGATAAAGCATAGAAACATCTCTTCAAAAATTTATTATTATCTTCATTTATTTCTTCTTTATATTTAGAATAATTCATACAAAAATCAACAATCCATCTGGATATATTAAGTGACTCTTGATAACAAATTAATCTATCCTTTTGAACATTACGATTTATATTAATATGATTATATTGATTAGTTACACACCTTAGCCTGTTAAGTGACGATAATATATTATCACAATCATTTACATATTCTACTAGATGGATATACAGATTTTCAATCGCATCATTATTCTTTTCGGGCTTGGTCTCACCTATAATACAATAAATATCAGTTAATAAAGACTCCAAAACGTCCCTAAATAGCCTACAACATATCTTTGGATCATTATAGTAATAATCCAAGGCACTATGTATATATTTATATGTCTCTATAAAACCTGATTCTTTCAGAATATAAAAGTTTTGAATATTTACCATACTGCTACTATTTTTAAAGTGTATTATTCCCAAACGTCCACATCCTTTACATACTTCTTCATATTACCATTGGTATCTATATATAGATAATTAGTCATTGGCTGGCTAATCACCGAATAAGTATCATTAATCAGTCTCTCTGTCTGCTGAAACATAGTTTCACATTCATCTTTAAGCTTATTAATTTTATTTTTATAAAAAAGTGAACTTTCCGATTCATACTCTAAATAAGTGAGCACGTCATGTTTAACCTCACAAAATTTTGATAAATAAAAATTCCATGAACTAAGTTTAACCCTATCAGAAAAGTTACTTGCATCTTCTGTTTTATTGAGAAAATGAGCTATTTTTAACAAAATAATTGTTGCTATATAATTTAACATTTCAGCACCCATTACAATATTAAAATATATAAAAAAATTACTTCTCTCTAATTCCATTATCTTACTTTCTGCTTCTTTGAAATCTGTCAAATTTGATTCTACATTAAGACTAAAATTTCCATTTAAATTTTCTTGATATTTTTTTAATTCTTTAGATATTTCTTTGGCTGCACTATGTGCAAGCATAAAATCAGTGTCATAATATGTTGTTTTATTATTAATTTCTTTTAATATATCATAATTACTTCCTAAAGAAGCCCAACTTCCATTTATTATATGATTTTCTATTTTTCTATTCTGTTTATTTATTTTATCTAACTCATTCCAAATGCCCTTCAAATAATATTGTGAGGTTAGAATCGATAAGCAATTAAAAATCATAGAAGGTGCTAACTGACTAAATCCAACTTCTTGAAAGTTCGCTTGTTGTGAAATTTTTCCATTGGATGTAACAAACCCTCTCATAAGAGATGAATCCGTTTTAGATTTAGCCAATTCTGATAATGGAATATCACATTTAAGTAAACCAGAAAATGATCCATTAATAATACTAGTTCTTATAATCTCACTACTTGTATTACAAATCAATGATTTCCAATTGTTAATTTCTGCTTCATCCATTACAACCTCTTTATAATTCTTCTCTAAATCTAAAGAGTCTATTGACTCAATCATTACAGTTTTTATTGTAATTTCATCATTATATTTAGTTATTGGCTTAGGTTGAGTTTCATCAACTTTCTTTTGTAATGCTTTCTGTCCTTTATCTCGGAGTTTTTCGCGAGTAAATTCAATTAATCCAAGAGTAGCTAACGCTATGATAGCCATTAAACTCTTTTTCTTGCCATCTTCCATAAATCAATATTTAAAATTTTTAATTATTTTTCTACTTAACTCTTTAAAAGATTCCAGTGGTCTATCTTCTTTAAGAATGCTAGATAATGCAACTCCTCCAACTGCACCAATAGCAGCAGAAATACCTGCACGTATCCCAGAAGCAAGCAAACCAACTGGACCAGCAACTACAGTACTTAAAGCAAGAGTTCCAAACAATAATGTCCAAGTTGTTGCATTACTTTTTGTAGTAATTTTTTCTCCCGTATTCATAAAATATACAACCAGGGTTTTAAAATATGGAAAAGTTGATTGGTAATCTATGATGTTATATTTTATAATATCTTCATATTCCTCTTCTGAATATACATCTACAAATTGTTTTATTTGTTCAATACCCGTTATTCTTACTAATTCCATTTTATTCATCCGTATAACTTCTTCAAAATCACAACCTTTCTTTTTTAAAGTTTCTGATGCGTCTTGAGCCACTTGATAAATGTTTCTATATCGTTCAATATTAATTTCAAGAATATCAAAACACTTATTCAATGATTTCTCAGTCAAGGACCCCTGGCCTTTGAGATAGTTTCCCAATTGAGTAGGTGACGTTTCAATCAAACGAGCCAGGTTTGCTTGTGTCATACCACTCATTTTAAGTTTATCTGCTATTATATCATGTATCATTATATATTATGTTTTATTTTTTATACCGCAAATATATATCGTATTACGATATTTGCAAATATTTATATAGTTAATATTATTTAATAAAAGGATTTTTGCTACTTTTTGCGCCGACTGAAGCTCACTGTAAAAAGTAGTGGGCGGAAATTCCGCCCACCTTCATTCTATTAACTTGAGATATTTAAGAGGTCCGAACTCATCGGATTTTCTTCCCCATGTCCAATCGTATTCATACATATCATCTCCCCACTGCTGTGGGGAGTCAAATACAACTTTTACGTTCACTGAATATTTACAATCTTCAATTTCCGTGATGATACCTTTAGCCATCATACCAGTGAACATACATTCACACCTTTTTCCAATTATACTCTGATTTATTTCTGTAGTTTTCATATCTCATATATCCGTTAAGCGACCAAACATTTCTGTATCATTCCCATATTCTGATTTACCAAGTTTATTATTTGCTCATGGTATTCGGTATTCTTATTACATACACCTCGACTTTGTACAACCTTTAAAGTTTTCAATGAAACCTCAATAGTTTCAATGCGTTTACCTTCAATGGTAGCCGATAGTATCAAAGAATTTTCTTTCAGATAGTAGGAATTTGAAAATACACAATGGTGCATTATCTCAGCTTCCTCAATAAAATCATGGACACTGCTCAAAACGTGTACTTGAATTATGCCGTCCGTAAATGAAATACCGAAGAACTTACCCTTTTGTTCCTTATATATCCTTTCATTTTCAATAGCTTGAGCCTTTTTGCGTTCATTATCTTCTCGTCTGATTTCATCATTCCTTCTTTTGACCAACTTGTCATGTTCGGAAACAATATCTTTTGGACAAACGTATTTGGAATTGTGAATGTCCATTCCAAAGTGTTTCAGTAGTCTGATATAATCACACCATTCAGAAGGATTGGTGATTTCATAACCATTACGGATACATATTTTTAGGGCTGTCCAATATTCATTTACTCAAGTTTCTGATTTAGATTTTAGGCAGTTTGTGCATATGCCTGTAGTGCTTCCAGCCTCTTGTTGTTTTCGATAAGCTGACGCATCAGCGTGTCCTCATCTGCT
>NZ_JACJLQ010000068.1 GCF_016902295.1 Bacteroides caecigallinarum
CAGCGTAACAATCCGACATCATTTGAAAGTTAAATTCATCCCAATGGTTATGAACAAGTATTTCCTTTATTGCAGTAGGTATATTCATATATAATTGTATCTAATGGTTCAGCAGGGAACGGCTTGCCGTTACCCTGCATTGTTAGTGATATTTTTACCATAATTCTTCTGCGGAGAAATCACCTAAGAAGAAATATAGCAGCATAATGATACTGAACAAAATATACATGCCTATCGAAAAGCATACTATCAATATTATTTTCTTTCCGATACTGTACTTTTTTTTCCTAAACAAGAATAGCGAGAGTAAAATCGCTATGAGTATAATAGTTATTGCACATACAATCATATACCTATATATTTTGAATTTGTAAATTATGCTGTTATCACTAATGGGATAGCGGGGAACGCTGTCAAGCGTTATCACGCTTTGTTAGTAACTTTTTTCTGTTGTGAGTTATTAAGACGTTGAACAAGCATTTCCTTAAACTCTGTACTATTACATTCATTTATAAGTTCTCTGTATTCAAGAGAATTTATTTCTGAATACACAGACTCTATTAAATGTAACAATGTCCATTCTATTCCATATAAAGCAGTCGGCGGAAAGAGCTTGATTAAAATATGTGCTTCATCCCAAGTGATAGGCTTAACTATCTTGCATAATAAGTCTTCATATTCATAAATTAATTCAGCCGTTATTCGTTCGTCTGTTTCATTGGGCATAGCACCCATTAAAGCTAATTGTTCAACTTCTTTTCTCATAACAATGTTGTTACTAATGGCTAAGCGGGAAACGCTGTAAGCGTTATCACGCTTTGTTATAAACTCAATTTACTTTGCATGATTGGCTTTTATTTACCCACCATTCCTGTTTTTCCACTTCACGAGCCTTTTGTATCTCGTCCGTTGTCAGATTCTCATTGTGATAGGCATTATATAGATTTTCCCAACCATTCTTACGATATTTCGGTGATACAACCCATTCTCCTGCATCATTAAACAGGCAGAAGTTTGCTGGAGTATCTGGTATGATTTCATCTGCCCAGGAACAGACTTTTGTCAGCCCCTTTGCGGATTTCCACTTACCCCGATATTCAGATAAGTTCAATTTCAGTTCTGATATTTCATTTAGTCCTTTCTCTATTTGTTGTCCTCTCATCCGATAACCTTGCTTGAAAGAACCGGAGAATGTACCGCTATATCGTTTGTCTCCGTATTCCTCAAACGAGTAATGCCCGTATATGAAACCGTCCACTTCCGTATATTCACTTTTTATTATTTGAGAACAGGAAGAAATGCTATCTATACAAACCTTTCCCTTAAACGGACATATTACGGACAATCGGGTACGACTGATACCAATTATCTCATATTCTCTACTATCTATTTTCCGAGCATCGGTAATATGAATGTCAATTCGGCTACAATCTTCTCCTAATATGCCAATCATGCTTGAATTGTCAAACAAGCCAGAAAGGTCTTGCTGCAAAATATCCGCTTTGTGATTTTGTGGATAGGCTACTCCACAAAACCAAAAGAGTAAAAAGATACTGATATGGTATATTTTCTGTTTCATATTTTGCATTACTGTTTATAATGGTTTGGTGAGGAACAGCGTTTAGCTGTTATCTCGACCTTGTTATGAACTTTACTTATCACACATTATTCCAGATAATAATCAATTATAGATAGCCTCTTGTTTAACTGACAGTTAATAACATAATCAGGTAAAACATTTGGAGCCAAGAAAATGATTGTAATATATCCTTTGTCAACAATGATTTTATCAATAGACAAATCCCCACAAAGTAAGTTGGTTTGTTCCACAAGATCATGTTTGGAAACATTATCTGTTTGAGAAAACACATCTTTTGTTAGTTTCTTACTTAGTCGAATTTTCATTTTATCCAATTCTTCAGGTTTAAGAATAGATAGCCATTTATCTATTTCTGTCTGTGGACTATCTGGAGAGTATGCAAGTTCTACATTCAATTTTTTTCCTGACAAATCAACCTCAAAAATCTTATTGGAGGTTGATTTTTGCTCAGAAGATTCTTTTTTGCAATCAACAGATTGTAAGATATTATCTAACACTTCTGGGCTTGGCGCAACAAATGTTATTTTCTTATCTCCTTGTCGAATAAAAAAGGATGACAGACTTGTATTTATCCTTAATGTATATAAACAATATGTACCTCTAATCCAAATAGGGAAATAATCACGTATCTTCAAATAGTTAAATTTCCGTATTGAGTATGTATTTTTAGATTTTGTTGAAATCCATAAGGCTAATTCTATAAGTAGAAAATTAGAAGATTCTTCAAGAAAAAGATCCCCGTCATTATAGTAAACAGGAGGATCAAATAAATGTTTATCAGTATTCTTAATTAAATAAACATACTTATCATCGGCTCCAAATGAAAACATTATGCCATTCTCCCGGACAGACAAATCCATGAAACCTTCAAGCTGCAAATTATGAAGTATCATAATATTTTGCTCGCCATGCAACTTGTTAATATCCATTTGTGTGGAAATTGTTTGTAATAATGTGTGACAATGTTTTATAAAATCATTTGCTTCCATATCTTGTTTTTTAATTGTTCATAATGGTTAGCAGGGAACGGCTTGCCGTTATCCTGCGTTGTTAGCGAAATATTACTTGAAATTTTTTATCATATTTAGTTATAAATCAATTTGCATATACCTATTCCTACCAAGAACACCAATAGAGGAGAACAATATATCATCCATGCTGGGAGTATCTTGTTCCACATGTTACCTTTGTATTTCAAAAGTATAGCGGCTGTCCTTTTGCGAGTATATCGCAAAAAGAATGCGATAAAGCACAACATACCTACACCCACAAATATACTTTGTATCTGAATGGAAGTGAAGTTCTCTAATGAAAACCAATCATCTGTCAGTACTTTGTTAAAGAAGATACTGAAAAAGAAAAATATTATCATAGAAACCATGCCCAATAAGAGGCAGGCACTGAGACGTGCAGCTTCATTATGTTTTCGATAAACCACATATAACCGATAATACAGGTAGTCAAAAAAATAATACTTGTATTTTTCCCCTTCTCGCATCAGATTGTTTCGTGCGAAATGACTTATTGTTTCTTTTCTGTATCTCATCTTTCTGAAATTTTCGCTAATGGTTTGCAGCTTGCCACTGTTAAGTGGCACAGGTGCTTGTTAGCAACTACATTAATAATAAGTCTTTTCCATTTCTACAACTTCATTTGCATTTTCATCCCAAAAGAGTGTTCCACATACTTCGCACTTTTCATTTGCCATATTGCTTTCCTCTTCAATCAACATGTCATAACATGCAAAATCTTTACAATTAGGGCAGGTTATGGAAATAACCACTCGACCTTGCTTTTGCTCTAAAGTTGATAACTTCCAAAAATCAGATTTTATAGACTTTAGTTTTTTGGCATCTTTTTTATAAGCCACCAATATGTTATAAGTGTCATTTTCTAAGTCAAGCAATACAACTCTTGCCCCAAGCTTTTCCAATTGCTTATCAAAATAGGATAACGCAAATGGAATGAAATCACCTCGTTTGGGTTCTTCTATTTCTTGATTATATTTTTGATAAACTTCATCTTCGGACACAACCAATTGTACCCCCAACATTGATTGAAGTCTGTTGTTGAAGAAGTTATACAACATTCCTTGTCTATCTTCTCCACTCCAATCCACTATTAAGAGGAAATTTTTATCCACTAATTTATAGAACAGGCTTTCATCGTCTTTAATAGTCTGTACATTCATTTCCATAAGTTCTTTTTCTCCAAGAACTTTTGCGAGCATTGTTTTATAGTTCATATTTCTTATTTTTATTTGTTGCTAATGGTTTAGCGGGGAACGCTGTAAGCGTTATCACGCTTCGTTACCGATATTTTTTACTTATTTTGATATTATAAAATTTCGATGAAGAAATGAGATAAAGCAATTTACCCACCTTCTTTGATAGCCTATAATTACCATTGTTCATATTTTCTTCTACTTACTAATTTACCGTTTTTTATGTCCTCAAACCTTTCTTCAAGCAATGGGATAAAAGCAACGGCATTAAAATCAAGAAAGCGGTCTTTATATTTTAAAATAACCTCTTTGAAATATAGGAATATATCATCACAAAGTGCTTTTCTCGTCTCATCTTTAGATAAATCATCGTATTTATCTATTGTAAGCATTTGATCTATTATAAGTTTATCATCTTTTTTTAGGTATCTGTAAAATGATTTTAAATTGCCACCTTCTATATTTTCTGAAAGGAAAAATCTAAGAATTGCGCCAATTGTAATATGGCTGTATTGGGGATCAAGAGTAGTTAGTTTGGTCGAATTTGATTCTTGCCAATCAAAATCGTTTAGGCCATCTATAATATAGTCTAAAATTTTTTGATTTTTAAATGCTTTTTCGGGTGTTCTTCCTCCTTGTGATTGAAACGTAATTTGTAAAAATAGTCCCATGATGAAATTAATTTATTTGTTATTATCGGTAATGGTTTGGTGAGAGACAACGTTAAGTTGTTTTCTCAACCTTGTTATAAACTTATCTTATTCCTTTTAACTCCTCTTTCATTTTCTCTTTTAGGTAGAAGAACAACAAAACATGCCAACACAAGTCAAAGGAGAATACGGCTTCTTCCTTTCTCCCTAATGCCTGATAGAACTTAC
>NZ_JACJLQ010000069.1 GCF_016902295.1 Bacteroides caecigallinarum
GCATTCGGAGATATAAACCATGAGCAATAATAACCTAAAAAGTATCTTTATAATGAAAGCGATTAAAACTTTTTTATTTACATCTTTAATGGTCTTCTTGCCGGTAATTCTATCCGCACAGACCGTAAGCGGAAAACTGGTTGACGAGAAGAACAAACCACTGCCTTTTGCTAATGTTGTACTGCTGTCTTTGCCGGATTCTGCGTTTGTGAGCGGAACCATCAGCGGTGAGGACGGAACTTTCACACTGGAGGCAACATCGGAAAACCAGATAGTGAAAATATCTTCTATTGGATATAAGACCGTGTGTAAGCCGATATCTTCGGCAAATATCGGTATCGTGCAGCTCGTATCTGATGCACAGATGCTTGGTGAAGTGGTGGTAAAGGGTGATTTGCCTAAAACACGCGTTAAGGGTGATGCCATGGTCACTGAAGTAAAGAATAGCAAACTGTCTTATGCCGGTACAGCCAATGATGTATTGCGCAAATTGCCTGGTGTGGCAGATGTAGGCAACGGTTTGCAAGTATTAGGGCGAGGAACACCGGAGTATTATATAAACGGACGCAAGGTACGTGACCTTTCAGAACTTGACCAGTTATCCAGTACCAGTATTCGGAATGTGGAGGTCGTGATGAACCCGGGGGCTCGTTATGATGCATCTGTGAAGGCTGTTATACGTATTAATACACAAAAACCGGCAGGTGAGGGCTTTGGCTTTGACAATCGTTTAATGGGAGATTACAACAAGAAAGCGGGATGGCTTGACCAGTTCAATTTTAATTACCGGAAGAATAACTTTGATTTGTTTGGTCTTTTGTTTTATTCTGACAGCTACTACTGGAAGACTCATCAGGCCGTTCAGGATACTTATCTGGATAAACACTGGAAACAGGAAAGTCTTACAGATGTGGAAAGCCGGAGCAGGACATTTACCGGTAGGCTGGGTATGAATTATGTGTTTAATAACAATCATTCGTTGGGCGCATATTATCGTGTCGCAAGGCAACCGTATGATAAAAATTATATGGATGTATATACCGATGTATTCAGTGATGGAAAGGATTATGAATCTTCTGACAACTCTTCCGTCGGCTCTAATGATTATACCAAACATACTCTTGATCTGTATTATAACGGTAATCTTGGTAACTGGCAAATTGATGTGGACGGTAATGCTATCTGGCAGACAACTGATGCAGACAATCTGGCAAATGAGCAGATAAATGCCATGGACGGAACCAACTCTGTCCGCAATGTAACTACATACAGTGACACTGAATATGAATTTTACGCTGCCAAGGTTGTATTGTCACGCCCTTTATGGGGAGGTAATTTCTCTGTTGGTGCAGAATACGGATATATGAACAGAAACATGGACTATCGTAATCCCGAAGGTATCATATCCGACAGTAAAGATGAAATTAATGAGAACAACGCTTCTGCCTATGCAGAATACAGCAAGGCATTTGGCAAAGTAAACGCTCAGTTAGGCGTCCGATATGAATACGATGATTTTGATTATTATGTAAATGATGAACATCAGAAAGATCAGAGCAAAGTTTACCACAATGTATTTCCTTCGGCATCGATTTTCTTTCCACTTGGAAAAGCACAGGTTATGTTGCAGTACCGATCTGAGATACAGCGTCCGCGTTACTCACAACTGAGCAGTCAGGTGGCTTATATCAATCGTTATACTTATGAAGGCGGAAACCCGTTGTTGAGACCTGTCATGACAAACTCACTTAACTTGGGTGTATCCTACCGATGGTTGTCAGGACGTGCCGGATACCAGCATTTTAAAGATGATATCTTTAATACAAGTTATCCATATTCAAGCGAAGATCCTACCATCGCATTGATAAGCCAGAACAATTCACCCGCTTATGACATGCTGTTTGTCGCTATAACTGCCGCTCCTACCATAGGTAAATGGTCGCCTTCCTGGACAGCCAGCTTAAACAAACAATGGCTGGAGGTGGAAAGCCCTGAAGGTAACATTAATCTGAACAAGCCATTGTTTATGCTTAACTGGGACAACAGTCTTGAATTGCCTATGGGATTCCTTTTAAACATGGGTGTCAGATGGATGAGTACAGGCGATATGCAGAATACCAGATTGGACGAACAGAGCTGGTCGGTAAACGGAAGCTTGCATAAATCTATCATGAATGGCAGAATGAGTTTTCTGCTTCAAGCCAATGATATCTTTAATACTCAAAAACAATACGGGACTTTATATTCCGGAGAGGTGCGTACTATCAAGATGTATAACGACCCCAATGCACGCAGTGTCAGCCTGACTGTCCGCTATAAGTTTAATACAACTAGAAGCAAGTACAAAGGAACAGGAGCCGGAGACAGCCAGAAGAGCCGTATGTAAATATATTTTGATTCAATTAGTTTAAAAAACTCTCTTAAATTCAGACTAGGGTGGCTTTAGTCATTAAGGCTGCCCTTTTCACTTAACAAAATGTACGAATTGATGTGTATAGTGTTGGAATATTCTTATTTTTGCAGGAAATTTTTGTGAAATGAGAAAGATAACCCACTATATACTGTACATTCTGATTGCTTTTACAGCCTTTTTGAATATCCAATGCAGCGGAAACCGCAAGGAGAAATCACCGCTTCCGGAACTTGTTCATGCGGAATCTGTGATGTTTGATCATCCGGACAGTGCGCTTCATATTCTGGAGACCATGCCGATGCCTTCAGCACGCTGGGATAAGGAGAACCATGCACTGTGGTGTCTCTTGGTAACGCAGGCACAGTACAAACAGGTAATGAGAATCCCTTCTGATTCCCTTGTTAGGATAGCATACGATTATTACAAGACTACCGATAATGCTCGCAGAAAGGCGATGTCGGTCCTTTACATGGGGAATATAAACTATGAGCTAGGCAATATAGAGGACGCCATGAGGTATTATCTGGAAGGCAAGACGGCAGTAGAGAAAACAGATGATTATAAGACCGGATATCTGATAATGTCTTCTTTAGCTGATCTCTATTTATTCCGTAATTTAGCTGATTATGCACTTGATGCTTGTACAAAGGCATACAATTATGCTATAAAAGATTCGAATAAACGTTACCAAATGTCTGCATTGAAATTTTTGGCCAGATGTTATTGCATTAGGCATGAATTTCCAAAAGCAATCGATACATATAACAAATGTTCTTCAATATCTTTGGAGTTAGGACAGAAAGATGAATATTATTATCAAATTCAAACTGAGATTTCTTTAGTGTATTCCAATAGCGGAAACTTGGAAAAGTCTTTGGTATTGTCAAAATCATTACCGGTTGAGTATCAGTCAACAGTTCTTATAGGTAAGAATTACTATTATCTGAATGAACATGACTCTGCTTACATCTATCTTCAAAAATCATTAGACACTGATAATGTTTACACGAAAGCTCTGATATATGAGTTATTATATAAAATAAGTGATAGTCCCAAGTACCGTCAATACCTGAAAACCTATTGCGATTCTCTTCTTTTTTACAACGATTCTATCATAGCTCTTGATAAGGGCAAGGAAATCATCGCTTACAAAGAGAAGTACGACCATCAGAAACTCATCACCGAACAGCAGTGTCTGAAGTTGGAGAAGGCAAATGCACAGCGTTTGTTGTTCATCATCACGATATGCCTGATTGTGGTTATAGCTGTTGTTGCATATTTTTACCAGAAACGTCTTGTCCGTAAGGAAACTACTATCCGCAAACAGTCGGAACAGCTGCAGGACTACATGCTTCAACTGCACGAATATGAGACACGTCTCATGCAGAACAACCGCTATATGGAGGAACTGCAGGAGCAGATAGCAGGTCAGGAAGTTAATGCTGAAGAGATAGATTCATACCGTGAACAGATAGACAGTCTTCAGTCAGAGAATAGCAGGCTGTCTGAGAATATAAACACTCTGCAACAGCATATTGCAGAATATACCTCTAAACTTGACAAGGTCCGCCGTGATACGGAGAAGTTCCGTAGCATATCAGAAGAGAACCTTAACCTGAAGCAGCGTGAACGTATGCTTGCCGACTATGTCATAGATAATGACAGCCTTGTGAAGGAACTTAGAGAAAAAAGCCGTGTTCTTGATGATATGGAATGGGAGACTTTGGAGCAAATGTGCGAAAGTACATACAGCAATTTTGTGAGCCGTATGCAGAGCATCTGCCCGACACTGACTAGGCAGGAACTTCATCTTTGCATCCTGATCAAGCTCCGTTTCAGCAACACTCAGATGTCTGAGATATTCGGTGTGAGTGTCTCTTCGGTATCCCAGAAGAAGTTCCGTCTGAAGAAGCATTTGAGTGATTCACTGGAAGGGGGTCTTCCTGAGGATATGACACTTGACAGATGGGTGGCAGAGTTCTGAAAATAGAAAATGTAGAGATTGATATCATTGTATAATACGGCATAATGCGCATATAATCAGTGTGTTATGCCGTATTTGTTAATAGCTAAATGTAGAGATACTTTTTAAATGGTGTATTGTTATATGTTCTAATTTTGCATTCGGAGATATAAACCATGAGCAATAATAACCTAAAAAGTATCTTTATAATGAAAGCGATTAAAACTTTTTTATTTACATCTTTAATGGTCTTCTTGCCGGTA
>NZ_JACJLQ010000070.1 GCF_016902295.1 Bacteroides caecigallinarum
GTGTTTTGTTTATAATAAGTTGAATTATAACCATTTAATTCTTTTAATTTATAAATTAAAATTTTTTTATCATGAGAAAAAAGTATTTAAGTGCACTTCTGTTTGGAGCACTTTTGGTGACTTCAGCAGGAACTTTTACTTCTTGTAAGGACTATGATGACGAAATCAACAACTTGCAGGAACAGGTTGATGGCGTAAAAAGCCAATTAGCCGACTTAGAGTCAAAAATCAATGACGGTAAGTGGATTACAAACATTGCTGACGCTGAAGGCGGTTTCACTATCACTTTCTCTGACAATAGCTCATATACTATTGTAAACGGAAAAGACGGTGCAAACGGAGCTGATGGTGCTGCAGGAACTCCTGGAACTCAGTGGACTATCTCTGAAGATGGATATTGGGTATGTGATGGAGAAAAGACTGATGTTAAGGCTGTAGGTCAGGACGGTAAAGACGGTCAGGACGGTCAGGATGGACAGGACGGTGCTCCAGGACAGGACGGTCAGGATGGTCAGGACGGTGCTCCGGGTAAGAACGCTCAACCTGAAGTTAAGAAGGAAAACGGCAAATGGTATTTGTGGAATGGAACAGAATTCGAAGAACTTTCTATCCCTGCACCAGCAGTAAACGTTCCTTACTATTATATTGATCCTATAGACAACAACTATGCATATCTTGTAGTTTGCGACGAAAACGGTGAGAACGAAAAGAGCTTACGTCTTCTTTTGAATGAAGGTCTGGCTCAGATTCAATTGCAGACTGCTTCATTGGAAATTAACTACGGTATCTCTCGTATAGGAACAGGTTATGCTGAATGGAATGGTCCTAAAGCAAAACCAGCTGCAGGTGAATATATGACAGCTCAGGCAACAGATACATTGCTTGTACAGGTTACTCCTGCAAATTATGATTTGTCAGCTCTTGATTTGAAAGTGGTTGATACTAACAATGATGAAGTTCCTGTAGTTTTGGGTGAACCTATCCCATACAAGGGACTCATGTCAAGAGCAACTTCCGCATCTGGTCTTTATAAAATACCAGTATCAGTTGGAGAAATCTCAGAAGAACTGACAGATAAATATGAGAAAAAATCTTATTATGGTTACTCCGTTTCATTGTATGCTAACGATAAAGTTCGTTCTCCATACGGTAATAATCTAACTTTCTCCCTTAATGAAAAGAAAGCTTCAGATATAAACAATGGAGATATTATATTTAATAATAGAATTTATCAAGGCGGATATTCAGCCATAACATTATATGTTGAACCAGGTAAATCATTCACTCTTCCTGTAACAAGCGGAAAGGAATATTTATATGATGCATACATTACAATGTATGATGGTAATGATAAAGATAAAGTTGACCAGGCAAAAGCTGATCAGATTAGATATGGTATTAAATGTGAAGGTTTGACAGTCAGTGCAGAAAGTGCTTCTACAGGTTCTGTTGCATTTTCTTTACATTATATAGATGTTGCTGGTAATGTACGTCGTCAGGACTTCAATATTAGATTCAACGAGGTTGCTGAAATACCAGAAACTCCTGAAGTTACATTGGCTGCATCAACTCATACCGCAACAACTAAGGTCGTTAGTGGAGTTTCTCAGCAATTCATCTTAGTAGATCTTGCTGAATACTTCAACACAATGAATGCTGATGAAAGATTGGTATGGAATGATAATATTGATCAATACAATACACTTACAGATGTCTTTAATATAAAGGGACAGTATTCTGAAGACTATAGTGAATATGGAGATGCTAAACATATTTATAATGATGGTGGAGTTTCAGAAACTAAAGTTGTAAATATATTAGGAAATGTTACCCCTGTTAAGTCTGACGGAACACCTGCAACTAAAGCAAGTGAAATTGCTAAACTGAAGATTGCATTCAATACGGACTATAAATTGGATAATGAGCAAGAAACTTACGAATGGTTGACTGAAGGTGAATATACTTCATTAATATCTGTATGGTACAGATTGAAAGATGAAAATCAGATTAAAGAGCGTACAGTTCTGACAGCTCCATTTACTATTGCTGATCCTACAGAAGCTGAAATCAACTCATTGTTCACATTCAACAATCAGTATTATGCAAATGGTGTGTTGACTATTGTTTCAGACAATATCACCGACATAATTGATTTGAATGATTATATAACAGCTACTGGAATTGATTATACTGGTATAACTATAACAGGAAATGATAAACCTGAAACTCAAACTGAAAAGAATAAGCTTAAGCCAACTAAAGCAGGTGAATGGACAGTTTCTGGTATCAAGTTTACTGTTCTTGGTAAAGAATACGATGCTCCATCATTCAAGTTGAAGGTTGCAGTAGCTCAGCCATACAGCGTTGACTTTACTAAGGCAAGTGCAGTTGTTACTTCGGGTATGACTCAAGAATCTACAACAATTGAGTACTATAGACCAACAGGTAACGCTCAGACAGATGCACCACATACTAACTACTACAACATTAAGAGTGCTACAGGTGCAGTTCAAGCAGATAACGTTGTGACAAATATTGAATTTGATTATAATAATAATTTAATTGAGGTAAGTAAAACTGGTTTAAGCAGTGATACTAATGCTGATAATATCAAGATTACTCCTCAAGATGTGAAAGTTACAGTTGATACAACAGTTAAAGTTAAAGCTACATTCACAATGAGTAATGGTGAAACTGTTGATTATGAATTTAACGTAACTGTAAAAGCTTACCCTATGTAATTAAAAAAAACATAGAAAGCTGATTAAGGAATAATTCTTTAATCCTCTATAATGAAGA
This sequence comes from Bacteroides caecigallinarum, assembly GCF_016902295.1. GTDB lineage: Bacteria > Bacteroidota > Bacteroidia > Bacteroidales > Bacteroidaceae > Phocaeicola > Phocaeicola caecigallinarum_A. The sequence continues at coordinate 2,800 of NZ_JACJLQ010000070.1, forward strand.
GGGTGTGTCAAAATTGACACACCCTCTTTTTTATACACAATTTTCGTCATGATATTTCCAGCATAAAAGAATATAACATGTATTCCAACATCTGTCAGGCAATCATTCAAGATAATTCGATGAATGGATTACTATGACTTTTGAGATTGTCCATGCTTAGTATAGGGAACATGTACGGCCAACAGTTAATACAACCACGATATGATGCATTGTGCAGCATAACACAGAAAGAAATAGACTCATGCATCACAGATGCAATATCGGAAATGGCGGAAGAATACAGTTGCTCTTTCGAGGAAATGCGCGCCCAACTGAAGAGACAGTACGACGGGTATCATTTCAATGAGAATGTAAACGAGCTTACAGGCAAGTATTATAGTCCGGCAGAGTTTATAGACTACAAGGCCGATGTGGAGCGTCCTCTGCTTATGATTTTCCAAAGTGGTTATCTCACCATATTGGAAAGTTATAGCTGATAAATAAGAGACCTCAGCCGCTTATATAAACGTCTATAGCATTAGAAAGCTTCAAATCGGACAACTGGGAGACTATGCAACGGCGGAAAAAATCAAAAACCTCATCATAACACTCCATCATAATTTTTCCGTCAATACTGAGAATCATCTCCCTTGCATTATATGGTATCTCATGCCAATTGTCATCATCAACATAAAAATATTCATATTTGGAATCATCCTGGTAACTCTGAAAAGATCTGTCTTTCAGGATTTCAAGGCGCTCATCAATAGTAGAAAGGCTCTCCAACTTGGATATTACAAATTCACTTTCATATTTGCATTTACCGATATATCTTATTGAATAAAAACGTTTCAGAAATGTAATTAACTCTTTATCGAGCAAGTCTCTGTCAAGTTCGAACTCATAATAACAATCGTGTTCTATCCTCTTGAAGTCCTCAAGTCGCAATTTCTCAATTATCTGATTGAGGATATACTCTTCTGTACGATTTTCATTAACATGCTTACGTATGTAGTCCTTTCGTACAGCTACTCCGAGCATTAAACCTATTGCAAGAAACTGTCCCATAAAATAATGATTTTATTGATTGTAGTTCACAAATATAATACAAAACTCATTACAGTCACTATTGAACAAAATCATTCAGTAACAAAACTCCAAACTCATATACACACTACATCGTCTGCACTGTAGAGCATATAATCAAGTGCTGATAATATTTTGTTTATTTATTACAATTTTATATTGATACAGACAAGATATTATCAGTTAAGAAAGGAGGCAGTTTGATGGCTCTACCGACAACATCAAAGAGAAGATATTTCCTCTTCCGAAAGACCTGTACTTACTGATATCACATCAAAGGAAATTCCCGAATTCTTAAGTTTCCTGGCTATATCCATTTTCTCTTCAAGTTTACCTTCGGCACGACCTTCGGCACGACTCTTCATTACAGCAGTATTAATAGTGTTCAGCCAGTCACGGTAAGCCTTGAGGCTGTCCTCGTATTCCTCATATTGTTCTTTAGTGAATCGGGCTATCTCGGCAGACTCAAAAAGACGGGTGAAGACTCTTTCCT
>NZ_JACJLQ010000008.1 GCF_016902295.1 Bacteroides caecigallinarum
TCAAAAACCAGAAGATGACAGACAAAAATTATCAAAATATAAGAGTGGCATAAGCCATCTACAGCCGATTATACTACTTGAAAGCATGGAGATAGGGATAATACGGAAAAATAGAAATCATACTCTATGAAAAATGAGAAACCGATGATTATATAACGAAAAGAGGATGCATCATTTTGACACACCCTCTTTTTGTTATCTGTCGAAAAGTTCTGTAGAGAGATATCTCTCACCTGTATCAGGTAGCAATACTACAATGTTCTTTCCTTTGTATCTGCTTTCCTGAGATAGTTTCATTGCTGCGTATGCAGCCGCTCCGGATGATATTCCGCAAAGTATTCCTTCTTTATTTGCAAGCTCGCGTGCAGTCGCCATCGCGTCATCGTTCTTTACGCGGAACACTTTGTCAATAATCTTTGTGTCAAGTGTATCAGGAATGAATCCTGCACCTATACCCTGTATCTTGTGCGGTCCCGGTTTGTCGCCTGAGATTACTGCCGATGAGTCCGGTTCTACGGCTACCAGTTCTATCGCCGGATTTTTTTCTTTCAGCTTACAGCCTGTTCCGCTTATTGTTCCTCCTGTGCCAACTCCGGCCACGAATACGTCTATTTTGCCTTCAGTGTCTCTCCATATTTCTTCGGCTGTAGTATTATAATGCGCTTCAGGGTTGGCAGGGTTGCAGAATTGCTGCAATATTACTGAGCCGGATATTTCCGAATTCAGTTCCTTCGCTTTTTCTATTGCTCCGCTCATTCCTTTGCTTCCTGTTGTCAGTACAAGTTCAGCACCGTATGCTTTCAGCAGGAGCTGACGTTCGCGACTCATGGTCTCCGGCATTGTCAGTATCAGTTTGTATCCTTTGAGTCCGGCAATCCATGCCAATCCTACACCTGTGTTGCCGCTTGTAGGTTCTATTATTGTTGCTCCTGGTTTGAGTATGCCTTTTTTCTCGGCATCGTTTATCATGTTGAGTGCAATCCTGTCTTTTGCGCTTCCTCCGGGATTGAACATTTCAAGCTTGGCTATAACTGTTGCTACCGAATTATGAGCTGTCTCTATATTGTTGAGTCTAAGCATCGGAGTGTTTCCGATTAGTTCTGTCAGATTGTTCTTTATGTTTTGCATGATTCTTCGGTTTTTATTGGATAAAAAAAGAGCTCATGTGTTTCAGCAAAGAAATCCATGAACTCTTTTATCTCATAAATGTTTATCTTTTATTATCGGAATATTTCCTGTATTCATCCTTTCTTTTAGGATTCATGGGGAACCATCCTTTCATGACTCTTTCCCTTTGTTCGAAAAGTTCCTTTATCGTCCAAAAAGATGAGAAAGAAAATACACCAAGAAGTGTGGAAACAAGGATGTTGTCGGTCATAACAGAACCTGCTATACCTAATATTCCAAGAAGTAGAAAAATCCACCAGCACTTTGTACCCCAATAATATTCCGCTTTTATCACTATGGGATGGAAAAGTCCTATTATAAGGAATGTACACAGGCCGATTATAATGCCTCCCGCGTTAAGTTCGGTTATGATTTCCATTATTTATCCAAATGAATAGGAATTTCTTTCTTGATACTTTGTTCCAAAGAAATCAGTGTCTCTGTGGCGGTAACACCGGGAATTTCCTGAATGCGTGAGTTCAAGAGGTCCATAAGATGTTCGTTATCTGTTGAATACAGCTTTGTAAGCATAGTGTAAGGGCCTGTTGTAAAGTGACATTCTACAATTTCAGGTATCTTCTTTAACTCTGCTACTACGCTTTTATACATAGAACCTTTTTCAAGCTTTATACCTACGTATGTGCAAGTCATGTATCCAAGGCTCTTAGGATTTACATTATAGCCTGAACCGATGATTACACCAAGGTCTATCAAACGCTGTACACGCTGGTGAATTGCTGCACGTGATACTCCGCATTCTGCTGCTACGTCTTTGAAAGGAATACGTGCATTCTGAGAGATAATTTCCAGAATCTGTTTGTCTAATTTATCAATCTTTTCCATAATCGTGTGTATTGTTATATCATTTTGTAAGCAAATGTAGAAAAACTTTTTTATTAATTCGTTATTATCGTCAAAAAAACATTCTTTTTTTAATAAAAAGAGCATATTAACTGTTAGATAACAATATTTTTTATAGTTTTGTTTTGTAAAACATATATAAACTAACTAAATGTTATAAACATTAGTATAAGGCAAATTGTTCTTTATGTCAGAATTGTAACATATTATCATTATTTCTGTTAACTTTGCCACTGTAACTAAACTTGTGTGATTATGCACCCTTTACATCTATTCAATTATTGCCCTAAATGTGGTTCGGCTCATTTTGAAGAACATAACTTTAAATCAAAGAAATGTGCTGATTGCGGCTTTGTGTATTATTTCAATTCGAGTGCCGCGACTGTTGCCTTTATTCTTAATTCCAAAAACGAACTTCTTGTATGCAGACGTGCCAAAGAACCTGCCAAGGGTACACTTGACCTGTCAGGAGGATTTATAGATATGTACGAAACTGCGGAAGAAGGTGTGGCTCGTGAGGTTAAGGAAGAAACGGGACTTGATGTGGTGAGAGCCGAGTATCTGTTCTCTTATCCGAATACTTATCTTTATTCGGGATTTCTTGTACATACGCTTGATATGTTCTTCCTTTGCAGGGTGGATGATGACACGGCATTGGGAGCGATGGACGATGTGGCGGAAACTTTCTGGATGCCTATGGATAAGATAAACCCAGAGGAGTTCGGATTGGATTCTGTACGTAAAGGGGTTGAACGTTTTATTAAAGAACATACAAAATAATTATATATATGAAGAATAAGAGGAATGCATTGATGGCAGGATTGCTTCTTGTTATGCCTATGGCTGTAGGAGCGCAACAGGTCCAGCCGTTGACGGGTTCGTGCAGACTGTTTGATGATGGTAAGCAGTTATTCCTGCGTCATGATTACGCGGCGGCACGCCAGACACTGATGCAATATGTAAATGCCGGCGACTGTTCAGAGTTTATGGACGAAGCGGAATATATGTTGGCATGTACCGCATACGAACTGAACTTGCCTGACCGTATGGAAAGGCTTGAGTCATATCTCTCCGCCCATCCTGAATCAAGATATAAGAATAGAGTACAGGCTCTTGTAGCGTCGGTCTATTTCTTCGACAATGATTACCTTAAAGCTATAGCTTCGTACAGAGGTTGTGATTTCGATGCATTGGGTAACGAGGAAAGGGATGACAATGTTTATCGTTTGGCGCAGTCGTATCAGCAGATAGGAAATACAACTGAAGCCGCGGCCTGGTTTACTGTCCTTAAATCCGGCAGCAGCAAGTATGCGGATGATGCTACATACAATTTAGCATATATAGACTATTCAAACGGCAGATACTCACAGGCGATGAAAGGTTTTGTTGCTGTTTGTGGAAATAAGAACTACGCCCAGCTTGCTCCTTATTATATGGCCGATATAAGTCTTATTACGGGAGACTATGCAAAGGCCCGTTCTGTCGCTGACGAATATCTGAAAAATTATCCTGGAAATGAGAAGACTGTAGAAATGAGGCGTATAGCAGGTGAGGCTGCTTATGCCCAAAAGAACTATAGCGATGCTGTCCGTAACCTTTCGGCATATTGCAATGAGGTGTCAAACCCTCAGCGTAATGCTCTTTATAAACTTGGAATGAGTTATTATTATACACAGGTTTACTCTGAGGCTGCAGCTTCTCTTGGCAGAGTTACCGGTCCTGATGACGATATGTCGCAGAATGCTTATCTTCACATGGGACTTGCATATCTAAATTTGAAAGAGCGTAATCAGGCACGAATGGCTTTCGAACAGGCGGCTGCATCCAACCGCAATATGCAGATAAAGGAGCAGGCTCTTTACAACTATGCCTTGTGTATTCACGAAACATCGTATTCCCCGTTTGCTGAGTCTGTCACGGTGTTCGAACGTTTCCTGAATGAATTCCCTCATTCTCAATATACCGACAAGGTGAATGATTATCTTATCGAGGTGTATATGAACACTCGCAGTTATATGGCTGCCTTGAACTCCATTGCTAAAATCAGCCAGCCTGGAACGCGAATATTGGAAGCAAAACAGAAACTGCTGTTCCGTCTTGGTACACAGGCTTTTGCCCAGGCTTCGTTCGAGAATGCCATAGACTATTTCTCTCAGTCGCTTCAGCTTGGCAGATATAATGCACAGACCAAAGCTGACTCATATTTCTGGCGTGGTGAGGCAAAATACCGTCTTGACAGGTTTGCACAGGCGGCTGCCGACTATAGACAGTATATGGAATTTGCCACAGACAAGAAGAGTATGGAGTATGGTCTTGCTCTTTATAACATGGGATATACATCGTTCAAACAGAAGAATTACGATAAGGCTCTGACATGGTTCGTGAGATGTGCAGATACGGATGCTGCCATAGATGCTTCGGTGAGAGGTGACGCATGCAACCGTGCCGGCGACTGCTATTTCTATGCACGCCGTTTCGATGAGGCCAGGGCTCAATATGCGAGAGCAGTAACCATCGAACCGTCGTATGGAGACTATTCATTATTCCAGGAAGCTTTCGTAAAAGGATTGCAGCGTGATTATACAGGAAAGATAGAGACACTGAACACCCTTTTTTCTAAATATCCTTCATCGCAGTATATTGACGATGCTTTGTATGAACAGGGACGTGCATTCGTGCAGATGGAACAGGCGGACAATGCTATAGGACGTTATAAGATTCTTGTTGAGAAATGGCCTGAAAGCCAGTTGGCCCGCAAGGCGGCAAGTGAGATAGCATTGCTTTATTATCAGAATGACAAATTCAATGAAGCTATCGCAGCATATAAGAAGGTAATTGCAGACTATCCGGGAAGTGAAGAGGCAAGGATGGCACAGCGTGACCTGAAATCTGTATATATAGATATAAATAAGGTGGACGAATATATGTCGTATGCATCGTCTTTGCCTGGTGGGGCAAACTTCGATGTGAATGAGAGAGATTCACTGACCTATGTAGCTGCTGAACGTGTTTATATGCGTGGAAACATTGCTGAGGCCAAGAATAGCTTTACTTCGTATCTGCAGTCATTCCCGCAGGGCGCATTCAGCGTGAATGCTTCGTATTATCTTGGTATCATAGCATATAACGAAAAGGATTACCAGGGGGCTGCAACATATCTGAACAAGGTACTGGAATATCCTGACAGCAAATTCTCTACAGAGGCTATGACACTGTGCGCACAAATGGCTTATAACGGTAAAGAATATGGCCGATCACTGGAACTTTATAAGCGTTTGTCGGACCGTGCAGGAAATCAGGAAGAACGTCTTCAGGCACAGACCGGTGCTTTGCGCAGCGCATATATGGCTGGAGATACAAACGAAACTATCAGTGCCGCATCGGCTATGATGGCTCACAGCAAGCTTGCACCTGAACTGGAAAACGAGGCAAGATACTATAGAGCAAAGGCATTTATCAAGAACGGACAGAGCAATGAGGCTCTTGCTGACCTGAAAGTGCTTGCCGGAGATACAAGAAATGTTTATGGTGCAGAAGCCAAATATCTGGTGGCACAGATTTACTTCGACGAAGGAAAAACTGAGGCTGCAGAGAATGAGGTCCTTCAGTATATTGAAGTCAGCACACCGCATGCTTATTGGCTTGCAAGAAGCTTTGTGCTGTTAAGTGATGTATATGTTAAACTCGGACGCAAACTGGATGCAAAACAGTATCTGTTGTCTCTGCAGCAGAACTATCAGGCAGACGATGACATAGCGGAAATGATAGAAACCAGATTGGCTAAACTTAACCAGTAACGACAATGAAGAAATATAGAAAACAGATTTTGATATGTGCCGGACTTGTCACACTGACTAATGTGGCGGCACAACAGCAACAGAAGAATGACTCTACCGTAAACCGTACGGTGGTGGTGGAGAACCAGTATAATCCGGAGGTGATGGATGCATTCAAGGTGAATGTATTGCCCAAAATAGAGGAGCCGACTGTGGCGAAAACACAGATTAACTATGCATCGTCTGTGCATCAGATGAACAATTTCCCTGTATATCACATGGATGTTATGAATAGGGATGTTACAGAGGATAAGGCAAGAAGAGGCTATGTGCGTCTGTCTTATGGCAACAGAAACAATACCGACCTGAAAGGTTCATATTTGTGGAATATCACCGACAGGGATGTTTTGGATGTAATGGCTACTTTCCATGGGTATTCAGGCAATATAGGAGCAGGATATGATTTTGATCCGGTGACGGATATACCGACTCTTAATTACGATAAAGAGTGGAAGCATCGTTTCTTCCGTACAGGTGCTTCGCTTAAATATACTCACGATTTCGATAAGGTGAGCATGTACGTAGGCGGTAATTTTGCATCGCAGGTATTCAGCTATATGCCTGATGTACAGTTGTCAGCGTCAACATCACAGACTGAAGAGAAAATAGATGTACCTTCGTTCGGACATCAGTTGTTCATGTCAGGTGGTGGATATGTAGGTGTATCTTCTGTGAAAGATGCTCTTCCGGTAGAATTCGGTTTACAGACGGGATATAAGATGTTCAACCGCAAACATGGTATATATATTCCGGGAAGCATGTCGGAGAGTGTTGTACATACTCAAGGATATATTTCAGCTGGGATTGATGACAGACAGGATGTAGGTGTATTATTGGGTATGGACAATGTGTTCTATGACAAGTCGTTCAGCAACTATTCACTGATAAAGCTTCGTCCTTATTATTCGGTAAGTACAGAATCTGTATCTTTTACTGCCGGAGTGAATGTGGATTTCCAGATTTCGAACGATGGCGGACTGAAACTTTCGCCGGATGTAAAGTTTGATTATACATTTGCCGACAATTATGTGCTTTATGTTCATGTTACGGGTAATACACGTCTGAATGATTTCGGAACAATAAACGGTTTCTCTCCGTTCTGGGTGCAATCTCCAATTTATAATTTCCCTTTGCAACTGAATACTTCATACACTCCGTATGATGCTAAAATTGGTCTGAAGGCATCGCCGGTTGCGGGTCTCGGATTGGGAATATATGGCGGTTATCGTGAGACAAGAAACGAACTCTTCTCTATGCCTTATGCAGATGGAGGAGGTATTTATAATGGAATAGCGCAGGCAAAAGCCCGTGTGGCATATGCAGGTTTTTCTGTTGATTATTCGTTCAGGGATATGCTGGACTTTGGTCTTAACGGTAATTTCTACAGCTGGAATGTTCAGAAGGAAATGGAGCAGCTGTTATGGCTCAAACCGCTTTACAGTATCGGATTTAATGCACGTGCCAAAGTGTTCAAAGGCTTACATGCAACGGCAGAATATACTTTCGAAGGCCGCAAGAAGACTTTGGGTATAAAGGCTGATGCCGTGAACGAACTGAATATTGGGGCAGAATATCTGTTCAACGACAGGGTGAATGTATTCCTGAAGCTAAATAACCTTTTGAACAAGAACTATGTGACAGAAAACGGCTATCCTGTTCAGGGCTTCAATGTGATGGCGGGAGTAAGTCTGAATTTCTGATAAACTCAGATAAAAATAATCACTGTTAAACTACTATTTATCCCCTGTTTGGAATTGTTTGGCAAATACATGTAAACAGTTTCTAAACAGGGGATAATTGTTTTCTCTCTTTATTGGTTGTTTCTAGACTGCAGATACTCAGTCTTTATACTTCTATGGGAAGCTGGTGTTATGCGAAACGCAGAACTGAGTTTATATCAGTTTCTGCTTCTTCAGTTCCTCTGCCACATTCTCCAGCTCGTCATACCATGCCTGACCGAACTTTCTTATCAGCGGCTCTTTCAGAAATTTATAGACCGGCAGGTTCTCTTTCTTCCCAAGTAAAACCGCAGCTTTACATACGTCCCATCTGTGATAGTTTACAGCCTTGAAAGGGCCGTAATCGCCTATTCTGATAGGATACAGATGACAAGATATCGGTTTGTAGAAATTACATTTGCCTTCGCGGTAGGCTTTTTCTATTGCGCAATAACAGTAGCCTTTCTCGTCGTAACATGTGAAAACACAATCTTTGCCGTTTACGATGGAAGTCACCAGGTCACCGTCCTGGTCGGTATAAACCACTCCCTGTTTGTCTATCACGGCGCGTGCTTCCGGCGAAAGCTCATTCCATATCACCGGGAGTACTTCCTCCAGTTTTTCCACCTCGTCGAGCTCTACCGGTGCGCCGGCATCTCCCTCTATACAGCACTCTCCCTTGCAGGCATCAAGATTGCAAAGGAACTTCTCGCGGAATACGTCGAGGCTTACTACTACATCGTCTATCTGAACCATAAAGTATATTTTTTATGCAAAGATAAGTCATAGTGGGTATATTCTTGTTATCATACAGAAAAAAAACTAATGCGATGCCTGCTATCCGGTTTTCACGATATTGTGCCCAAGCGCGGAATAAATGAGACATTAAATGATAAAACGATGCGATATTCACATTTTTTTTTTTTTTGTGACATCTTAATGAAAAAACACTATATTTGCTTTTGATGTTTCATTTATAAATAAATTGAATATGAAAGCAATTACAACCTTAAACACCGAGACCATACGAGGAGCCTACGAGGCCCCCAAGTGCGAAATCATCGAGATGCAACAGGAAGGCGTGCTCTGCGGAAGCAACGTCAGCACGCACAACCCTTATCAACAAGACGAATTTACATGGTAATGCCTTATGAAAACAACACGTATCTTATCATTGGCCGCCGCGGTACTGACACTGGCCGCCTGCGGCAACGAAGAGTTCATCGAGAACAATCCGGGCAACGAGGCCGCAAAGCCCGTGCCCATGACCTTTACCGCCGGCATGCCGCAGACACGCACACAGCTGGACGGACTTAATGTGCACTGGGTAGAGTATGACGAGATTGCTATATGGGACGGAAGCGGAGCCTATCAGAAGTTCATGGTCGACGCCGAATCCATCAGCGGCAGCAACGCCACCTTCTCGGGCACTGCCCTGCCGGGTGTCGACTACACCGCCTTCTACCCCCTGGTAGCCGTAGAAAGCATGAACGGCACGTCCGTCAACTTCAACCTGCCCGCCGAGCAGACCGCCGTGGCAGGCACTTTTGCCTCTAACCTGGCGCCCTCGCTGGCCAAGGCCACAGGCGGCAGCACCAACCTGGTGTTCAACAACCTCTGCGCCCTGGTGAAGTTCACCGCGGGAGCCGACATGGCCGGTGAAGGCACCCTCACCCTCGTGGGAGGCAACGCCACCGAGGCACTGGCCGGCAAATACTGGGTAGAATACTCCACCGGTAATCAATCTTCCGCCGTGAAAGCCACCCGCATCGCCCTCAAGGGTACCTTCGAGGCCGGAAAGGACTACTACTTCGTCGTGCTTCCCGGCACGCTGCCCAACGGCTTCAGCCTGCTCTACAAAGACAGCACGGACAAGCTCTACCGCAAGGCCACCGGCAAGAGTACCGAACTCAAGGCCGGACGCATCCTCAACCTGGGCGAGCTGTCATTGACCGGCTTCGAGAAGGCCGTTATCAAGGAGATATATGCCGGACTCGAGGGCGGAACCGCAAGCGAGAATGCCGACGGCACAGTCACGCTGAGCGATGCCGATTTGACGGCCTTGGCAGCGATGACCGAGCTGGATCTTCCTTCGGGAGGTGTGACCTCGCTGGGCGGCATCGGCTACTGCATCGGGCTGACCACACTGAAATGCACCAACAACCAGCTGACCGAGCTGAACCTCAACGGGCTGACCCGGCTGACCACGTTGCGTTGCAATATGAACCAGCTGACCACGCTGGATGTCAGCCAGCTGACCAACCTGACGGACTTGTGGTGTCAAGATAACAAACTGACCAAGCTGGACATCACCCGGCTATCCAACCTGTATACGTTTAAGTGCGGCAATCAGAAAGACGGCCGGCAGCTGACGCTGACCCTGACGGCGGCACTGGAAACGATGTGGAACACCTGGTGGAGGTTCGACAGTGATAACACGAATGTCACCCTCGACGTGAAATAACAGACCGCCTACTGCCATTATCTTCCATCCATCCTTTTCACTTTAGGGCACCACCGGTGGCATTATATATGTACTATGTAAGCAGTGTGAGGATTATCCCAATTTGAAAAGAGTATGCTCTTTCCGGAAAAATAACACCATTATCCGGTACAGATATCAGAGCGGAAGATTATTCTATGTATATGTAAATAACAAACGGACACGGACAGAGATTCATACAATCTCACGTCCGTGTCCGTTCGTTTTATATTAGATTAACTTAAGTTTCGCAAGTATTAAAGTACTATCAGACAGCAAGCTGTCTTAGAAGGTAAAGAAAGTAAAGCTTGATACTTTACAACTTTAATGCTTTATCTCCTGAAGCCAACATTTAGTGGGCTGATACCTCCTTTATTACTTTAATACAGCAAGTTTTGCAAATGCGAAACTTGAGTAGATTAATTACTTAATCAGGTCTTTTCCAGTCATATCAGTCGGCTGGGCCATACCCATGATGTGAAGGATAGAAGGAGCAACATCTGCCAATACACCGTTCTCAACCTTGGCGTCCTTGTTTTCTGTTACGTAAACAAATGGAACAGGGTTCAGTGAGTGAGCAGTGTTAGGAGTTCCGTCTTCGTTCAATGCGTGGTCAGCGTTTCCGTGGTCAGCAATGATGATTACTTCGTAACCGTTAGCCTTAGCTGCTTCTACTGTATCTTTCACACAGTTGTCGATAGCAACAACAGCCTTTTCGATAGCTTCGTAGATACCTGTGTGGCCTACCATGTCACCGTTGGCATAGTTAACAACGATGAAGTCATATTTCTGAGTGTTGATAGCTTCTACCAGTTTGTCCTTAACTTCGTAAGCACTCATTTCAGGCTTAAGGTCGTAAGTAGCAACCTTTGGAGAAGGAACCAGGATACGGTCTTCGTTGTCGTATGGAGTTTCGCGTCCACCGTTGAAGAAGAATGTAACGTGTGCATACTTTTCAGTTTCAGCGATGTGAAGCTGAGTCTTTCCGTTTGCAGCGAGGTATTCGCCAAGAGTGTTCTGTACGTTTTCCTTAGGGAAGAGGATGTGTACGCCTGTGAATGAAGCATCGTATGGAGTCATACAGTAGAACTGAAGTCCCGGGATAGTCTTCATACCAGCTTCAGGCATATCCTGCTGAGTAAGAACGATAGTAAGCTCTTTAGCGCGGTCGTTACGGTAGTTGAAGAAGATAACTACGTCGCCTTCCTTGATGGTACCGTCGAAGTTAGCGTTAGAGATAGGTTTGATGAATTCGTCAGTAACACCTTCATCGTATGATTCCTGCATAGCCTGAACCATGTCTGTAGCTTTCTTTCCTGTACCGTTAACGAGCAAGTCGTAAGCTTCTTTCACACGTTCCCAACGTTTGTCGCGGTCCATTGCATAGAAACGACCTACAATAGAAGCGATTTTACCTGCTGATTTAGCGCAGTGTGCAGTAAGTTCTTCGATAAATCCTTTACCGCTCTTAGGGTCAGTGTCACGACCGTCCATGAAGCAGTGGATGAAAGTATTTTCGATTCCGTATTCTTTAGCGATGTCGCAAAGGCGGAACAGGTGGTCGAGTGAAGAGTGTACACCACCGTTTGAAGTAAGACCCATGAAGTGGATGTTCTTACCGTTTTCCTTAGCGTATGTGAAGGCAGAAACAACTTCAGGGTTCTGCATGATGCTTCCGTCGGCACAAGCACGGTTGATTTTTACCAAATCCTGATAAACGATGCGTCCGGCACCGATGTTGAGGTGACCAACTTCCGAGTTACCCATCTGTCCGTCAGGAAGACCTACGTTTTCGCCGCTTGCCTGCAACTGTGAGTGAGGGTAGTTAGCCAACAGACTGTCCCAATAAGGAGTAGGAGTGTTAAAGATTACATCGTCTTTGTGATGGTCGCCGCAGCCCCATCCGTCGAGGATCATTAAAAGTGCTTTCTTTGCCATAATTGTAATATGTTTTAGAAGTTTGAAATCCAATTTGTTTTCCGCTTGCAAAAGTACAAAATATCTGCTTTTTGAGCGAATGTTTTGAGTATTTTTAGTATGTAGAATGGGAAACATACTGCAATTCTTTTACAAAAATAAATTTGATAAGAAAAGAATGCGGAAATGATATGGAAGAGAATTATCATATATGTACTAAGTAGCATGTCGCAATTTGCGACATGCTACTTAGTATTGGTTTTATAGCGACATTGATAATTCTATTTTACAACCCAATGCATTCATTATTCTGTAGAATGTTGAAACTTTCGGTTCTGTCTGTCCACTTTCTACTCTTGAAATGTAAGAACGGTTTGAACCTATTCTTCTTGCCAGCTCAGCTTGGCTTATTTTAGCTTTCTTCCTTGCGTCTTCAATAATCTGTCCGGTATAGAATGCGTATGCTTTTTCTTCCGCTTCCAGTCTGCTTGCTGTCCCTTTTGCACCGAACTTAGCGTCAAGTACTGCATCATAGTCTGCCAGTTGATGATTGTTTGTCTGCATAATATGCCTCCTTTATTTTTATAGCTTTTTCTATTTCACTGTTTGGTGTTTTCTGTGTTTTCTTTTGAAAACCATTGAACAGTATTACGATATTACCATCATCGAATATGAAAAACACCCTGTAGATATTTCCTCCGTATTTTGTACGTAGTTCGAAAATACCGTCTTTGATACTTTTTACGAATTTTGTGGATAATCTTTCTTGGGTTTTGAGAAGGAGCAATCCGTACTGTACCTTTTCTTGCTCATTTTCATTTAAGGTCTCCATAAATCTCTCAAAGTAACCTCCGTATGTTCGTATTTTCCTTTCAGTTTCCATGTCGCAAAATTAGTAAATGTTGCTCAATTATACAACATTTACTCGAACTAATATATTGAGGCTTTAGCTTCGTAATCAACTATTTTTCAACTGTGTGAACAGTTCTTTCTGCTTTTCGCTTAATGATGTAGGTATATCTACATGATATGTCACAATCAAGTCGCCGAATGTACCTTCTTTCTTATATACAGGGAATCCTTTTCCACGCAGTCTGACTTTTGTGTCGTTCTGAGTGCCCGGATTTACTTTCAGCTTGACCATTCCGTCTATGGTATTGACATTTACACTACCTCCAAGTACGGCTGTATAAAGGTCGATGTCAACATCAGTGAACAGGTCGTCGCCCTCACGTTTGAAGTTTGGGTCTGGAGCAATCTGGAATGTGATGTAAAGGTCTCCGTCAGGCGCTCCGTTGGTACCTTTTTCGCCGTGGCCTTTCAGTTTTATCATTTGTCCGTCGGCAATACCGGCAGGTATGGTTATACGCAGGTTCTCGCCGTTCACGCTGAAAGTCTGTTTGTGCGTAACGGCTGCATCGCGGAGTGAAAGGCTCATCTGTGCCTCTATGTCACCTCCGCGGCTCATCATATTGTAACTTCTTCCGCTTCTGCCTGATGAGGCTCCATGTCCGAACAACTGTTCGAAGAAATCGGAGAAGCCGCTTGCGTTTCCTCCGAATCCATGCGCGTTTCCTCCGAATCCGCCCATGAAATCGTCGCCATTCACGGAATACCAGTAGGCCGACTGTCCGCCTCTTTGTTGTGCCCTCTGGTATGCTTCACGTTCTGCCTTGAACTCATCGGCATGTTTCCAGTGTTCACCGTATTCGTCGTATTTCTTTCTCTTTTCAGGATCGCTCAAAACTTCGTTAGCTTCGTTTATCTCCTGAAACTTGTCTTTGGCGTTAGGGTCGTCTTTGTTCAGGTCAGGATGATACTTTCTGGCCATCTTACGATAGGCTTTCTTGATATCATCTTGTGTGGCATTACGTTCTACGCCTAATACTTTGTAATAATCTATAAAAGCCATATATTTTGAGTTTTTAAAGTTGGTGGTTTATAAATGTTTTCTTCACATAAAAACAGAGCCCCCCGTTGACTGTTTGCGGGAGGCTCTTATTTGGTTTACCAATGATTAATGTATCTCAATAACACGATTAACCTTAGCTTTTTCTTCAGGTGAATACTTCGGCAGTTCGATAGTCAATACACCGTCTGAAACATTAGCACTTATCTTTTCCTTATCAACATTGTCAGGCAAGTAAAGTGACTGTTGGAATTTTGTGTAAGAGAACTCACGTCGCAAGTATTTCTTGTTTTCTTTATCTTTATCTTCGTTTTCAACTTTCTTTTCCATTGAGATGACAAGTTCGTTGTCGTCTCCCAAGTGGATGTTGAAATCGTCTTTGGTCATTCCCGGAGCTGCAACCTCTACTTTGTAGTTCTTTTCGCTCTCAATTACATTGATAGCCGGAGCTGTAGCATTAGTTTTTTCCATCCAGTCATTATCAAAGAAATCGTTAAAGATACTTGGTAACCAGTTCTGATTGTAATACTTTCTAATCGGCATCATAGTTTTAATCTCCTATATTTAAGTTATACATTTTCAATTGTTTCCGAACTTTTGGTTTTGAACCTCAAGTTCACTATTGATATTGCAAACTGTATGCCGATGTTGGAAGCTTGAATTTTTGTCAGATGGTGTTTAATGTTTATAATCCGATTTTAAACTTTAATCCGATGGTTTTAAATGTATGGAAACATTATTAATATATTAACAGGTGTTGATAAACTTATGGATTGACAAATTGTCATTTGTATGTACCGATTTTAATGTCAAATTGTCCTCTCGTGGACTTTGATGTTCGTGCTTAGTGTTTGTATGCTGGAAAAATGTTATAATTATTACCGGATGATTTCCAAAAAGAAAGTGCATGGAAACATGGTTATTAACAGGTCGTTAATAACGTAGGTTTTCAACATGTTGTTAATAACGTCTGTTGAAGTTAAAATCCATGATTTGATTTAGAAATCTAATGAAAGCTGAGTGTCGCCTAAAAGGTTGTAACTCAGGCGGTGATAAGGCGAAGTGCCGAATTCTTTAATTGCCAGACGGTGTTTCTTTGTCGGATATCCCTTGTTCATATCCCATGCGTACATTGGATATTCACTGTGTAGCCTGTTCATATAGTCATCGCGATAAGTCTTTGCAAGTATCGAAGCGGCTGCTATTGAAAGATATTTTCCGTCCCCTTTCACTATTGTTGTGTGTGGAATATTCTTGTATTTGTTGAAACGGTTGCCATCTATCAGCAGATGTTGGGGGGTGATTTTCAGTTGGTCCACGGCCCTGTGCATCGCCAGGAACGAAGCGTTCAGGATGTTGATTTTATCAATCTCTTCCGGTTCTACAACACCTATTGCCCATGCCAATGCTTCCTTCTCTATAACTTCTCTCAGTTGATAACGCTGTTTTTCAGACAGTTGCTTCGAGTCGTTCAGCATCTCATTCTTGAAGTCTTTCGGCAGGATAACGGCTGCGGCATAAACTGCTCCGGCAAGACATCCGCGTCCTGCTTCGTCGCATCCGGCTTCTATAAGGTTTTCATTCAAGTATGGTAAAAGCATCTTTATGTGGTCTTTAAAATTTCCGGGTGCAAAGGTACGCATTAATATTTTATTGCGACAGTATTTATAGTCCAAGTTATTAATGTATTATTCACATACGGTGTTAAAAGAACAGGGTTTAAACAGCCTTTAAATACTGTTTAAACCCTGTTCAGATGTTAATAACTCAATTCAATATTAGATTCTTCCGCTTTCAGAAATCATGTTTCTTATCTGTTTGTTGAAATCATCTCTCTTCATTAGTTCTTCCAGAGTGATGTGCATTCTCCATCTCCAGTAATGGCGTGGATTCGCCGGAATATTGATACGTTCTATATCAATATTCGGATTGCGGAGACTTTCATCTATAGATGTCCAGTCCTGCCATGTCAGGATGCAGAGGAGTGACGGACTTGCCAGATGTTGGTTGATAATTTCCTGGCACAACCATCCAGGAGCGTCCTGAGGTACATCTCCCCAATGACCTAATTCGTAATGATAGTATCTTTCTGTTATTTGCGGGTCTTCTTTCCAATATCCGCGAAGGCTCGACATATCGTGCGTACCTATGGTACATACCGAGCGGAACGGATAGTTATAGACATGTCCGAACTCGTCTTTCGGGTCCTTAGGCATTCTCTGTATCTCGAGAGAAAGAATCTGCAACTGGTTCATTACCCATGGCACACAGTCCGGAACCATTCCGAGGTCTTCACCGCAAACAAGCATTGAGGTTGACTGAGTAAGTACAGGCAGTTTCTTCATCGCCTCGTCGTACCAGAACTTGTTGTGTCGCTGGTAGTAGTAGTGGTTATACAGTCTGTTGAATGCTTCCTGTTCCTGCCAGTTAAGTTGTCTGTATATGAAATCGTTCTGTACAGATATTCTTGGATGGTACATTTCAGGGTTTTTCCTGTCTTTAACGAACAGCACATCGCTTATCAAGGCATAGAGTCCTTCCTTCATGTTGAGGCTTTCTTCATCGGTCTTTCCTGCAAAGTAGGCTTCAACCTTACGCTGGGTGTCGAATTCAGGACGCATGCGGTAGATGTCATGATGAACATGTTCCACGAAAGTGTTGCGTACCTCGTCGCTCTTGTCGCCAAACATAGTGTTGAGCATATAGTCGTTTATAAACGGCTCTGTCATGAATTCTTTCTGGAAGTTCAGTCCGAAGCCTTTTATTTCGTCCTCGCTCATTGGTAGTGCAGGAGCAAATTGTCCCAATAGTCCGTGTACGGAGTGTATAGGTATTTCCCAAATACGGAAGAATCCAAGTATGTGGTCAATACGGTAAGCTGTGAAGTATTCTGCCATTTTTGAGAAGCGCTTTCTCCACCACTGGTAGTTGTCTTTCTCCATCACGTCCCAGTTGTATGTAGGTAATCCCCAGTTTTGTCCTTTGGTAGAGAAAGCATCTGGTGGCGCTCCTGCCTGGCCGTTCATATTGAAGTAATATGGCTCCACCCATGCTTCCACGCTGTTGCGGCTTATTCCGATAGGTATGTCGCCTTTAAGTATTACGCCTTTTTCGCGTGCATGGTTTGTTGCTGCGAGCAATTGTATGTGCAGAATGTACTGAATGAAATAATAGAATGCTATATTATTATATGTTTCGGATTCTGTATTGCACAATTTGTTTATTTCTTCAGCATTGTATTCCTTGTATTCAGGCCATGTATTGAAGTCGGCTGTGCCATATAAATCTCTTAGGTAGCTGAATGCAGAATATGGTTTAAGCCATTCTTCATTCTTTGCATAAAATGATTTGAAATCTTCCGATGAAAGTATGTTTTCGGCTTCTTGGGCGAATATGTCTTTCAGATATGCCCTTTTGGCGTTGTTCACTCCTTCGTAATCAACCTGCGACAAACTGTTCAGTTTGACACGTTCCTTTTCGTATTCAGTAGCTTTTTCACTGTCTTTCAATGCAGGCAATTGCCTTAAATCTATAAACATAGGATGGAACGCATATATGGATATGCTGTTGTATGGATATGAGTCCGTCCATGTGTTTGTTATGGTAGTATCATTTATAGGCAATATTTGTACGGCCTGTTGGTTGGTATCGGCAGCCCAGTCGATGTATGTTTTCAAATCGCCGAAGTCGCCAACTCCGAAACTGCCTTTTGAGCGGAGAGAAAATACCGGTATTGCGCTTCCTGCGATTTTTCTTTCCGGCAGGTTGAAGAATACTTCCGTTTCCATAGGGAAATATGTCTCACCGCGCATGAGTGGCTGGGTGTTGAATGTACGGTTGCATCCGTTTTCCCATTCTTCTACAGCTCCGTTCTTTGAACTTACCGCAACAAACTTATATTCAAAAGGGAATGTCAGTGAAGATGAATCTATAGAGATATACCATACGTCAGGCAATACTTCCTGCATTCTGAGTGGACGGTAATATTCCCAGCTGCCGAGTATGTTGCAACTGCCTATGATTCCAAGTTCCTGTGCTTTGTGTCTCAATCCGGGACATAATGCCCTGAATGTTATACAGCTGCCTACATTGTCTTTAAGTTTTTTAGGCTCTTCGGTGTGTGGAATACCGTTGAATGCTGAGCTGTATCTGTGATTTCCTTCAGGAAGATCTCTCCAGCAATCATCGAAAATAAAATGATGTTGCTGTGCATTGCCTTTTATAATAGAGTGAGGAATTGCTCCGAACTCTTTCCTTACGCATCTTTCATTTCTGAATACGGCATATCTGTATGATGCCATGTCTTCATTCTCGGGCAAATCGTAATCGAAAGTTCCTTGCCATTCTTGTCCGTCGCGGGTGAAGAGAGCTAATGAGTTTTTCTCATCGTTATTGATAATAACTCTCAGACTTTCTCCCCATACGGTACAATACTTAATACGAAATGTCAGTTTCATATCTTTCTTAGGTATTAGTTTTTTATTTAATTGTTTCTTTTTCCAAATGTAGCTATTTTATAATTATACATAATCCTTAAATATGAAAAATATAAATGTTTTATGACATGAAACCCGTTTATACGCTTTCTGGACGTGATTTATCTATGATAAAATATAATGATTTTATAAATAAAAAGCCCCGGAACTTTGTGAATTCCGAGGCTTTCCTCCGTGTAAGATGTGAGGAGGTAAAAAATTTAGTTAAACATAAACCACCTTATGCGTCAATATTGGCGTAAGTGGCATTCTTTTCTATGAACTCGCGTCGTGGAGCTACATCGTCTCCCATAAGCATAGAGAAGATATAGTCCGCTTCAGCGGCATTTTCTATCTGTACTTGTTTCAGGATACGTGTTTCAGGATTCATTGTTGTTTCCCAAAGCTGTTCCGGATTCATTTCACCCAAACCTTTGTATCTCTGAGTGTGTATTCCCTGTTCGCTTCCGTCACCGTATTTCTGGATGAAAGCATGTCTCGCTTCTTCGGTGTAGCAATATTCGCTAACCTTACCCTTTGTACATTTGTACAATGGAGGAGTAGCTATATACAGGTGACCTTCTTGAATGATTTCAGGCATATATCTGTAGAACAGAGTCATGATAAGTGTGTCGATGTGAGAACCATCGACATCGGCATCTGTCATGATTATCACCTTGTGGTAGCGGAGTTTTTCGATGTTTGCCTTCTTGCTGTCTTCTTCTTCAACACCGAAACGTATTCCAAGTGCCTGAATGATGTTGTTTACTTCATCACTCTCGAATGCCTTGTGCCACATCGCTTTCTCTACGTTAAGGATTTTTCCTCGCAGAGGCAAGATAGCCTGGAACTGTCTGCTTCGTCCCTGTTTTGCAGAACCACCCGCAGAGTCACCCTCTACTAGGAACAACTCGCATTCTTCTGCCACACGGCTTGAACAGTCTGCCAGTTTTCCCGGAAGTCCACCGCCGCCCATTGGGCTCTTGCGCTGTACAGACTCACGTGCCTTTCTGGCTGCAATACGTGCTGTTGCCGCAAGCACCACCTTGTCAACAATGACTTTTGCTTCTTTAGGATGCTCTTCAAGATAGTTTGAAAGAGCTTCGCCCACAGCCTGCTGCACGGCACCGCTAACTTCGCTGTTTCCAAGTTTGGTCTTTGTCTGACCTTCGAACTGAGGTTCTGCAACTTTTACAGAGATTACTGCGATAAGGCCTTCGCGGAAGTCTTCACCTGAGATTTCAACTTTGGCTTTTTCCAGTGCCTTGCTTTCTTCGGCGTATTTCTTCAATACACGTGTAAGTGCCGCACGGAAACCACCTTCGTGAGTACCGCCTTCTATAGTGTTGATGTTGTTTACGTATGAATGCAGGTTCTCGCGGAAACCTGTGTTATACATGATGGCACACTCTATAGGAACACCCTGTTTTTCAGTGTTCAGATAGATTACATCATCAAAAAGTGGAGTATTTGTAGAATTGAGGAAACGTACGAATTCTTTAACACCTTCGTCAGAGTGGAATACCTCACTCTTGTAGCTTCCGTCTTCTTCTTTCTCGCGCTTGTCTGTAAGGGTAATTGTGATACCCTTATTCAGATATGCAAGTTCTCTAAGACGTGCCTGAAGTATGTTGTATTTATATTCGGTTACGGTGAATATTGAAGCATCCGGCCAGAATGTCTGTCGGGTACCTCTGAGTTCTGTTGTACCTATTTCCTTTACAGGATAAAGTGGCTTACCACATTCGTATTCCTGCTGATAAATCTTTCCGTTTCTGAATACGTTTGTAGTCATGTGAGTTGAAAGTGCGTTCACACACGATACACCCACACCATGCAAACCTCCGGAAACCTTATATGAACCTTTGTCGAATTTACCTCCGGCGTGCAGTACTGTCATAACGACTTCAAGAGCAGATTTCTTTTCTTTCTCATGGAAATCGACAGGAATACCACGTCCGTTATCCTGTACGGTGATTGAATTATCTTCGTTTATAGTTACTTCTATATGTGTACAATATCCGGCGAGCGCTTCGTCGATAGAGTTATCTACAACTTCATATACGAGGTGATGCAAACCTTTTTCGCTGATGTCGCCGATATACATAGCGGGACGTTTACGTACGGCTTCAAGTCCTTCAAGTACTTGGATACTGCTAGCCGAGTAGTTACTTCCGCTGTTTGGTGTCAGTTCTTCACTCATGTTTTTAAATAGTTTATTTAATCGTTCAAAGTTACGAAAAATCTATGTAATAACCTTTTCAAATAGCCAAAAAAAAGGTGAAAATCAGCATGTTTTTTGATTCTCACCTTGCTTTCGGATGCGAAGTGTATAAACGACAAAAGGCTAGGTAAAAACCTAGCCTTAATATCTTTTTAAGGTACCAAAATTAAGCAATCTTAGCGATGTGTGCAGCTAATTTTGACTTCAAGTTAGCAGCCTTGTTCTTGTGGATAATGTTAACCTTAGCCAATTTATCCAACATTTTCTGTACTTTTGGATACAATGCTACTGCTTCAGCTTTGTCTGATGTAGCGCGAAGTTTTCTTACAGCATTACGCATGGTTTTTGCATAATATCTGTTGTGAAGTCTTCTTTTTTCTTCCTGTCTAATTCTTTTGATAGATGATTTGTGATTTGCCATCTCGACTAATCTTTAATATTGTTCGTTATACTGTTTATTTGTAGCCCGTGGGGGAATCGAACCCCCCTTTCAAGAATGAAAATCTTGCGTCCTAACCGATAGACGAACGGGCCATCCTATATCGGATATTCCGATGTTTCGAGCTTATTATTTCTCGATTGCGGATGCAAAGGTATGAAGTTTTTTCTAAATACCAAAACTTATATACTATTTTTTTTCTTAAGAGGGGAGAAAAAGTGTTTTATTGCAGATAAATATAGTTTGTATCCGTTTACGAATGAGTTTAAGCGTATTAAGATGTTTACTTGTTATCCGTTTCTTACTGCTTTTTGTACGAATTCGGCGAATTCGATTGCCGATTTTTTCCTATAGCTTCCTTTGGGCCAAAACAGATAAGCTTGTGATGTAAGTATCTCTGCCGATAATATTGGAATTGCTTTTAAGTCAGGTTCATCTTTAATGGCAGCTTTCGTCAATATTGTTCCCCAGTTTCCTTTCCTTATAAGATTAATAATAGTCTGTACGTCGTTTATTTCCATTACTGTATTTAGTGTGATGTTGTTGTTACAGCATATCTCGTCTGTCTTCATTCTTGTGGCAA
The DNA here is from genome assembly GCF_016902295.1 of Bacteroides caecigallinarum. Classification (GTDB taxonomy): domain Bacteria; phylum Bacteroidota; class Bacteroidia; order Bacteroidales; family Bacteroidaceae; genus Phocaeicola; species Phocaeicola caecigallinarum_A. The sequence continues at coordinate 21,612 of NZ_JACJLQ010000008.1, forward strand.
ACCCTACCGCAGGCAGTATTAATTCAATGTTCTGTAGCCTTTTTAATGATATTGAAGATAGATGTGCCAAAGGACTTGATTCGTGTACGATGAAATATAGTCTTGATGAGAACAGTTTTATTTTATCATATTCTTCATCGATTTCTTCCGGTTCGAATGATAGTACACAATCCACCAGCTTTTCTTCAAGGAGTTTTATCTGCTCTTTTGATGTTCCGAAATTTATAATGACTTTTATTCCTGGATATGTTTTCTTGAATTCAGTAATTGAACATGTCAGCAGATGGCTCAAACTGTAAGTTACACCTATATTAAGTGTGCCTGTCATGATGCCTTTCAAGTCTTTTATAATCTGTTTCCCGTTTTCAGCTTCAAGTATTGAGTTTCTGGCGAAAGGCAGAAAGGCAAGTCCTGCTTCAGTCGGTATGATTCTTTTGCCAATTCTGTCGAAAAGCAGAACGTTGAGTTCGTCTTCCAGTTGCTTGATCTGTTGCGACAGAGTACTTTGTGAGATATGCAGCATTCTTGATGCTTCGGAAAAGTTTTTCAGTTCGCAGGCTTTCTCAAAATATTTCAGTTGTCTTAGTTCCATTTAGGCTTTATCGTTTTTATCAATAACTGTTATCGGAAAATAGAATTTCGCAAATATAGTAAAATATCTTTTGCATATTTATATTTGTTACAAATTTTAAATGCGTATGAAAAGTTTATTGACTATTATGTTTATTGGAGTCTGTGGATATGTTTCAGCACAGGCAGGATTGAGTGTTGTAAATGACGGTTTACGTTTTTGCGAAAGTACATTACCTTATAACAATGGTATTCTTATAGCCAATTTCGGAACTGAGAATTTGAATCCGTTGAATGATGAAGGCAAGGGATATATAATGTATTATAAGGATGGAAAAACGGAGACGTTTATTCCTACTGACGGAAATCTGTCCGCTCCTAAGGGAATGCTTGCACAAGGAGACAGACTCTTTGTCTGTGATGTAAACAAGATTGTAGTTTATAGCACAGTTAATAAGACATCTAAGCCTGTAGTTATCAGGTTGCCGGAAGGGCATCTGTTCGTAAACGACCTTGTTGCTGACGGTAAATACCTGTATGCTTCTGTTACAAATTCGGACCGTATATTCAGAATCGATATCAGCGGTGACAAAGGTTATACTCCTGAAGAATGGCTGAAAGTGCCTGGCCCTAACGGTTTGCTCATTAATAACGGCAGCATGTATGTAGCATCTTATCCTGCAGATGGAAATACAACAGGAAAGAATGTTATATATAAGATAGGTGATATGGCTAATCCTAAACTTGAGAAGTTTGTCGATATTGCAGGACAGTATGACGGTATTGCAACATCTACCGACGGAAATTACATATATATCACAAACTGGGCTCCGGCTTCTGTAAGCAAAGTAAGCCTTTCCGACCGTTCCGTCGCTCCTGTCAATATCAGTCTTGACAGTCCTTTGATAGGCCCTGCAGATATTTCAGTTAAAGAGGGATACATCTATATACCTGATTTGCCAAACAGCAGGGTAATAGTAGTGAAGGAGTAATAATCATGAGGGCAACGGTTTTATATTATAGCCATACGGGTAGGACGGCTGCGTACGCCAGAGAGATAGCAATGTATCTGTGGTCGAAAGGTCTTGATGTCAGTTTATCTTCTATTTCCGATTTCGATAAGCAGCGGTTGCTGAATTCAGACATTGTGCTGTCGGGATGCTGGACGTGTGGGTGGTTTGTGATAGGGCAACATCCGCATCGGAGATGGATTGATTTCAGCAAGTCTGCAGCAGATTTTGTGGACGAACGCAAAGTCATGTTTTTTACTACATATAAGATAAGGACCGGAAGTATGCACCGCAGGATGAGAAAAGCTATGAATATGACCGGAAAAGGCGTAAACGGTTTTTTGAAATCGAAAACGGCCCGTTTGACAGACGAAGACAAAACTAAACTCGATGCTTTTATAAAAAACAACATGTTAACTAAATAAAGGAGGTATTTATGGAAACAAAAAAACTGACAACAGCCCAGGGGGCACCTGTAGCCGACAATCAGAACGTGGCTACTGCCGGAAAGAGAGGACCTATGCTTCTACAGGACGTATGGTTCCTTGAGAAGCTGGCTCATTTTGACAGAGAGGTAATTCCTGAAAGGCGTATGCACGCAAAAGGTTCGGGCGCTTTCGGAAAATTCACTGTTACTAATGATATTACCAAATACACCAAAGCTGCCATCTTCTCGGAAGTAGGCAAGGAGACAGAACTGTTCGTACGTTTCTCTACTGTGGCAGGCGAACGCGGAGCTGCCGATGCGGAACGCGACATCAGAGGTTTCGCCATTAAGTTCTATACAGAGGAAGGCAATTGGGACCTCGTGGGAAACAATACTCCGGTATTCTTCTTGCGTGATCCGCTTAAGTTCCCTGACTTGAATCATGCCGTGAAGCGTGACCCTCGCACAAACATGCGCAGCGCTAAGAACAACTGGGACTTCTGGACACTGCTTCCCGAAGCACTTCATCAGGTTACAATCACTATGAGCGACAGAGGTATTCCGTATTCTTACAGACACATGCATGGATATGGAAGTCATACATTCTCGTTCATCAATGCCGAAGGTGTACGCACATGGGTGAAATTCCATCTTCACACCATGCAGGGAATCAAGAACCTTACAGACCAGGAGGCAGAGGCAATCATAGCAAAAGACCGTGAAAGCCATCAGCGCGATTTGTACGAAAGTATTGAGAGGGGCGACTTCCCGAAATGGAAGATGTTCGTACAGCTTATGACAGAGGAGCAGGCAAGAAACTGTCCTTACAATCCGTTCGACCTGACCAAAGTATGGTCGCAGAAAGAATATCCGCTGATAGAGGTGGGTATCATGGAACTCAACCGTAATCCTGAAAACTATTTTGCCGATGTGGAACAGGCTGCGTTCAATCCGGCAAACGTGGTTCCGGGCATCAGCTTCTCGCCTGACCGCATGCTTCAGGGACGTCTGTTCTCGTACGGCGACACCCAGCGTTACCGACTCGGCGTGAACCATCATCAGATACCTGTAAACCGTAGCCGTTGTCCGTTCCTTAATATGTATCACCGCGACGGACAGATGCGTGTGGACGGCAATCATGGTTTTACTATCGGCTACGAGCCAAACAGCTTCGGTGAATGGATGAACCAGACTGAATACAAGGAACCACCTCTGGAACTTGACGGAGCAGCATATCAGTGGGATTACCGTGAGGACGACACTGACTATTATTCACAGACAAGGGCCCTCTTCCGTCTGATGACTCCGGAACAGCAGCAGGTTTTGTTTGAAAACACAGCCAGATCTATGGGCGACATACCTGTAGAAATCAAGCGCAGACATATAGACAACTGTATGAAAGCCGATGAGGCTTACGGCCGTGGAGTGGCAAAAGCACTTGGACTGGAGATTGATTGATGCTGCTGTAATAATAAAATAAAACGCGGCCGTGTTTTGATTCGAACGTGGTGTTATTCGAAGTCAAACACGGCCGTGTTTTTTTTAAAGTCTTTGAAGTGCATTTTATCATATAGGAAAAGAAATACGCCAATCGTTTAAATAACTTTACAACGGGTTTCAGTGTTTCGTATTTTATTGATAACTTTGTATTGATATGTTGCAGAGATATAAAGGAATAGTATTATGTTCATTCAAGTATAATGACACAAAAAATATCGCCCATGTCTTCACGCGTGAGAATGGGCGAATGTCTTTTCTTGTGTCAGCTTCACGTTCGAAGAAGCAGGGGGCCATAAGTTTGCTGTTCCAGCCATTGGCGATGGTTGAACTTGAAGCTGATATTCGTCCCCGTTCTTCGCTGCATCCTGTTCGTGAAGCCCGGCTTTGGCATGTATTCGGTTCACTCCCATATAATCCGTATAAGTCCGGAATAGCGATGTTTCTGTCTGAGTTCCTTTTTCGTGTCTTGAAAGAAGAGGGTAGGGATGAGGCTCTTTTTTCGTATTTGTCCGGTTCGGTGATGTGGCTTGATGCCTGCGAGAAAAGTTTTTCGAATTTCCATCTTGTGTTCCTCATTCGCCTGTCGAGGTTTCTCGGACTTTATCCCAATACAGAGGATTATGCCGAAGGTGCTTATTTCGACCTTATGAATGCCTGTTTCACAATGGAGAAACCTTTTCATGGGATGTTCCTCCATCCGGAGGAGTCGGCACGTATAGTTAATCTGATGCGTATGAAGTACGACAATATGCATCTGTTTGCCATGAACCGTATGGAGAGAAACAGGTGCCTTGATATCATAAACGAGTATTACAGGCTGCATCTGCCTGATTTCCCGGAACTGAAGTCTTTGCCTGTATTGCAGGAATTGTTTATATAAATACAATACTTCCCTGCCGGCATTGCTGTACCAACAGGGAAGTATTATTGTATCATCTTTAGGGAAGTGCTGATATATTATTTATAGCTTATCCATTTTATCATTTCCTTCAACGAAGGTTTCTTGCCGTACATAAGTATTCCTACTCTGTAAATTTTGCCAGCCAGCCATATCAGTGTGAATGCCGATGCATAGAGAATAACGAGCGATAGAGCTGTCTGCCATCCCGGAGCATCCAGCGAAACACGCACCATGGAAACTACAGGCGAAGTGAATGGAATCATTGAGCACCAAACGGCTAGTGGACCGTCGGCATTTTCTGCACTGTAGATTGCGGCATAGAGTGCGAACACCAGAAGGAAAATTATTGGTGTCATGAACTGCTGTGAATCTTCTGCTTCATTGATAGACGCGCCTATTGCTGCAAATATTGAGGCATAAACCAGATATCCGCCTATAAAATTCAGGACGAAGATACCACCCAGTGCAGGCAGGTTAAGGTTGTGGATAGATGCAAGTATTGCATTTGCTTCCGAAGGCTCCGGCATTGGTGTCGAAGTAGCAGCCATCATTGCGTCAGGATTTGACATTGCTGATACTCCGAACATTAATCCTGCTACGGTAATTATTATGGCGAGCATTACTCCCCAAATGGCAAGCTGAAGTATTCCCACAAGTCCTATTCCTATGATTTTGCCTATCATAAGCTGGAACGGACGTACTGACGAAATCATAAGCTCTACGATACGGTTAGTTTTCTCTTCCATCACGCTCTGCATTACCATACCTCCGTATGACATTACGAACATATAGATGAGGAATGTCAGTATCATACCTGCTGCTACTGCTACTCCCGCATTCGATTCGCTCTCGCTGCCATCGTCGCTCCATTTGATTGTGCGTATGCTGTAGGTCTGGTCGAAATCGTTCATAATCCTCTGCAACTGGGGAATATTGTAGCTTACCAGTTTGTCGTGACGGATCTGTTCGTTGATGGCATTGTTCACTATTCGTGACAGTCCCTGTGGAATCTCCTTGCGCGAATAGATGGCTGCCGCATCAGGATTCTCTATCAGGTCGGCTGTGATTTCTATTACTGCGCTGTAGGCTGTTGTATCCGATCGGAATTCCTCTTTCATTTCCTCCTCAGGGTAGAAAAGATAGGATTCGTCATTAGCCATCATTGGGAAATATTTTCCTGTATGGTCTATCACGGCAATGTTTTTCTGTTCGTCGCTCTTTACCATCGAAAGCATCAGCGGTACGAATATCAGTGCTGCGAAGATGAACGGCATCAGAACAGTCAGTATGATGAATGATTTTTTGCTCACGCGGTTCATGAACTCGCGGTGAATTATAATGAATGTCTTGTTCATATATAAGTTTGTGAGTTTGTGAGTTTTTGAGTTTATAAGTTTGTGGGTTTTACGGTTTGCTGTTCTCCACAGTTCTGATGAAAATCTCGTTCATCGACGGCAGGCATTCGGCAAATGAAGTTATCTCATTTTCAGCTGCGATACCGGCCAGCAGTTGCGAGTTGCTCAGGTCGCTGTTCTTCTTGATAGTGAATATCTGTTCTCCGCCTTTAACTTCTGACGAAAGGATTTCGAACATGCTGTTGGCAGACAGCTCTTTTCCTATGCGCAGTCCCAGTCTGTAAGTATTGGTTTTGAATTGAGAACGTACTTCGTTCACTTCCCCCTGAAGTACCACCTGCGAGTGGTTTATCAGTGCTATGTTGTCGCATATCTCTTCTACCGACGACATGTTGTGAGTAGAGAAGATAATGGTGTGGCCTTGATTCTTGAGTTCTAGTATCTCTCTCTTCAGAAGTTCCGCGTTCACTGGGTCGAAACCGGAGAACGGTTCGTCGAATATCAGCAGCTGAGGCTTGTGGAGTACAGTGATTACGAACTGTACTTTCTGCTGCATACCCTTTGAGAGTTCTTCGAGTTTCTTGTCCCACCACTGTGTAATCTCGAATTTGTCGAACCATTCTTTCAGGCGTTTTCTAGCTTCATGTTTGTCCAGTCCTTTGAGCTGTGCCAGATAGATGGCTTGTTCGCCTACTTTCATTTTCTTGTATAGTCCTCTTTCTTCAGGCAGATAGCCAATCTTGTAGATGTCGTCAGCCTGCGAAAGATGTCCGTCGAAATATACCTCACCCGAGTCAGGGGCTGTAATGCGGTTGATGATTCTTATCAGTGTAGTTTTTCCGGCTCCGTTAGGTCCCAGCAGTCCGAAGACCTGTCCTTTCGGAACATTTATGCTGACGCCGTTGAGGGCCGTGTGGTTGGCATAACTTTTCACTATGTTATGCGCTTCCAAGAAGTATTCGCTCATAAATGTTTGATTTTAAGTTGTAAAAAACGGTATATAAATTATGCATGTGTCGTCATCTGTGTCATAATCTATATACCGTTGTCTCTTGTATTGTCTCTATTTTTGTATGTCGTGATTATTAGCCCAGAAGCTCTTTAACCTTGGCTGATATAGCTCTGCCTTCAGCAAGACCCGCAAGTTCTTTCGAAGCGACTCCCATTACTTTGCCCATGTCTTTGCCGTCTTTGGCTCCTGTGCGTTCGATAATTTCTTTCAGCTTAGCCTCCAGTTCTTCTGCAGAAAGCTGTTTAGGAAGATATGTCTCTATTACGTGTACCTGGGCCATTTCAGCTTCAGCCAGGTCGGCGCGTCCTTGTCCTTCATACACTGCAGCAGAATCTTTTCCTTGTTTCACAAGTTTCTGCATAATCTTCAGTGCGGCATCATCAGTCAGGGTATCGTTGGCTCCCGGAGCTGTTTTTGCTTCAAGGAAGAATTTTTTCACATTACGCAAAGTTTCAAGTTTTACTTTGTCTTTAGCCTTCATGGCTTCTTTGATATCGTTGCTTATCTGTTCAAATAAATCCATAATATATAAGTTTTTGAGTTTTTGAGTTTTTAAATTTTTAAGTTTTTAAGTTAGTTGACAAGTTGACAAGTTGACAAGTATCCGGATAGATTGCCTTGTCGACTTGTAACTGAAGCCTTGTAACTTCTTAGAAGAAACTTATAACAGTACTTTCTGCGTTATTGTTATCTGATGATTGTACTGTAGTTTCCTGCATGGCAGCTTTAGACTGTATGCTTTCAAGTTCTTTCTTTGTCCTTTTGTAAGTAGGAGTAGTTTCCACCATACTTATTATATCATCATTGTCAAGATCTTCCTGGCTGAATATATACATGTGGTGTCTTCTCTTTCTGTTTGTTTTGGCTTCAGGATAGTAATCTTTTCTTCGATCCTCATTCTTTTGTCTGATTTCTTCCTGTTCGGCGAGTTTCTCTTCTTCCTCTCTGGTATGTTTCTGTATTACATTATCCATGCCAGGGACATCCGAGATACCGAAACCTGTTGCCAATATAGTGAACTTGATTTTTGATTCAAGTGTACTGTCTTCGTAGAGTCCCCATTTTGTCTCGAATTCTTTTTCGAATTTACTCATGAAATCATGTATCTCGTCCATTTCGTTCATCATGAGTTCACTTGTTGGGCTATACGTAATGACAAACAATACTTTCTTTGAGTTGAATATGTCTTTATTGTTAAGTAGTGGTGAGTTCAGCGCATCTTTGATAGCTTTTGTCACTCTGCCTTCACCTTCGCCATATCCTGTACTCATGATAGCCACACCACCATCTTTAAGTACTGTCTTGACATCGTTAAAGTCGAGGTTTATTTTACCTCTTAATGTGATGATTTCTGCAATACTTTTTGCTGCAACAGATAATGTGTCGTCTGCCTTTCCGAAAGCATTCATTACACTTATGTCTGAATAAACATCGCGCAGTCTTTCATTGTTGATAACAAGGAGAGCATCGACATGTTTGCTCATTTCTTCCACACCGTCCAATGCCTGGTCTATTTTCTTGTTACCTTCGAACATGAATGGAATAGTAACGATACCTACAGTAAGTATATCCATGTCTTTGGCTGCCTTTGCAATGATAGGAGCCGCACCAGTACCGGTTCCTCCACCCATTCCGGCTGTAATGAATGCCATTCGGCATCCGTCACTAAGCATTTCTCTAACCTGCTCTATACTTTCCTCGGCAGCTGCTCTTGCCTTTTCAGGGCGGTTACCGGCACCAAGGCCTTCGCTTCCTAACTGAAGCTTAAAAGGTACAGGCGATTCGTCTAAAGCTTGATTATCTGTATTGCAGACTACAAAGTTTACGTCGTGGATACCTTTCCTATACATGTGGTTGACAGCATTACCTCCACCGCCACCTACACCAATGACTTTAATTATATGTTGTACGTCTCTCGGAAAATCGAAAGGCATTGTTGTTTCGTCTGACATATTATCTTAGTATTTAAATTTATTTGCTAAAATTATATTTATAACTGTTTACCTGATTTTATACAAGTACAGTGCCTTATTTTATTCCATCGAAAAACTCTTCAGAAGCTTTGCTCATACCTTGTTTTATTCTGTCGAATATACTTCTTTTCTTGTTTTTCTGAGCTTTGATAATTTTTTCTTCAAGTTCTTCTATCACAGCGTTTGATTCTGCAAAATTATATCCTTTGGCTGTTTTGAGCTTTTCCTTGGCTGCATCGTAATGCGCTTTGTCAATCAGTTCGACCGCTTCTTCCAGCAGCTTTTCACAAATTGCTTTTTTCTGTGCTTCACGCTGTTTCTCGGCTTCTTTTATGGCTCTTACTCTTTCAGCCTCATCAAGCAGCCTTTTAGCTTCTTTTTCCAATGATTCTATTTCCTTTGCCTTAGCTTCTACATTCAGCTTTTTGGCTTTGTCAAGAATCTCCAGTGCTTCAGAGTAATCCCTGCTCAATATCAACTGGGAAGCTGTAATGACCAACTGATGACACTCTTTTGAATAGTCAACAACTTCTATTTTTATTTTGTCCTCTTCAACTTTTTCTTCTTGCTTCTCAGGTTGTTCTACAATGATATCGTCAGCTTTTTCGTTTACGGCCACCGGCTCTTCATTGAAGTCTAACTGATGTCCTTTCCTTGGATCTATTCTGCAGCAGTTCTCTTCACCGGACATCAGTATGCCTATTATGGTATTTAGTTTGCCATTTTTAGGTATTACAATATTGCCTACTACATTTGTGTCACCTGCTAAAGCTACTCTTACTTTATCGATTTTTGTGATGTTGGTAATGGCTTTATCAATGTTAGGCATATTTGCCACTCCACCTGTTACTATAATACCTGCCATCAGTGTGTCACTGTAGTTTGACAGTTTTATCTGATTGAACACATTGTTAAGTATCTCGTTTACTCTGGCTTCTACAATATCTTCAAGAGTTCTTGATTTGATTACTACCTTCCCGTCAATGGATAAGTCAGAGTCTTGCACTTCTTCACCTTCTTTGTATTCAGTATATGCGGAAGCATATCTCAACTTTATTTGTTCAGCCTCGTCTTCTTCTATCTGTTTGCTGGTAATGTCTTTTGTGATATTATTCCCTCCCAAAGGAATTACGCATACGTGGCGGAGTATGTTGTTTTTGTAAACACTAACAGTAGTAGTATCAGCGCCAAAATCAATAAGCACGCAACCTGATCTTTTCTCATTTGTAGTAAGTACGGCGTCTGCAGTAGCCATCGGAGATATTGTAAATCCTGCTATTTCATATCCGGTATGAGAAAGGCATTGTCTTATATTCTGTTTAACAGAAGGACGTGCAATAATATTAAGGTAGTTCCCTTCGATACTGTTGGCAGTTGTTCCTACAGGTTCAGTAAGCAGATTGTTGCCTATCTTGTATTCTTGTGGTTCTACCGCCAGTACCTCATAGTCAAGTAAAGGGATTTCCAGATTGTTCTCCATCATGCTGTCTATTATGGCTTGCGATATTCTGGTATCCTCGCCTAATTGTCTGTTTTCAGTATTTTTGATACTTCTTAAAGACAGACCACCTACGCCAATATATACCTTCTTAATCCCAGCCTGAAGTTTGTTTTCAAGGTCTTTGATTACGGAAGTAAGCTTTTGCGTAGTCTTATCCAGATTATAGATAACTCCTTTCTTAATACAGTCGGCTGACCTTTCCGAAGAATAAGCTAAAATGTTCAAGCTGCCGTCTGCATTCTTTTTACCTGCGATACCTGTTATTTCTGTAGAACCAAGCTCAATCGCTACTATGAAATCTGATGCTGCCATATATTGTTACTCCTTTTTTGTGCAAATTATCTGGTTGTTGAATTCAACGCTAATGCGCTTATATTTATTCCATCCTACATTGTTTAAACCTTCAGTGTAGAATGCCTTTAATTTTTTGAATTTAGTCTCAAACATTTCCGGTTTCCCTATGAAGAGTATATGATTACCAACTCTTGGCACAAGTTCTATTTCCTGTTCCCTGGTAACATTTACCTGCTCTATCTGTGAATTCCAGAATTTGTCTGAGTTAAGGAAACATGCCAACTGGTAAAGCTTCTCGCTGGCAAATTTCCTGTCGATATATCCTGTCGCTACTGCTACTCGTACTGCCTTGCCATTGGCTTTCATTACTTTGCCTTCGTTGTCAATGTAGTAGTTGTCGCCGTTGCTGCTCATTACTCTCATTAGTGGAATCCTCTGGTAGATGTCAATCTTGACCTTTCCGCCTTTCGTCATATAACATTCAGCATCTTTGATAAACGGATTATCCTCAAGTACTGTTTCAAGTTTCCGGATATCGATATCTTTTTGTTTTACCCCCGTTGGAAGGAGTTTTTTGTTCTTTAATGTTGTTTCTATATCATGCTGTGTGACGAAATTGTAATCTACCTTATCCATTATTTCCAATTCTATACCCTTGCAATTCCGGTCAAGCGGCTTTGCATTAAATATAGTGACTGCCAGCACCAGGTAAACCGATGTTGCGATCAGAGCCAAGAGTATGAGAATTCGTTTTATCATTTACTTTTTTAATATATTATAAATTTGTGGAATCATATTGTCAATGTCTCCTGCACCGAGTGTGATAAGAACTTCAATCTCCTTTTTCTTCAGTAAGTCTAAAAGTTCTTCTTTCTTACAAAGAGTCTTGACTTTTCCTTCTTGTATATTGTCGTAAATAAGTTTACTTGTAACGCCTTCAATAGGGAGCTCTCTTGCCGGATAAATGTCCAGCAGAATGATTTCATCTGCCAATGACAGGCTTTCGGCAAATTCTTTATAAAAATCTCTTGTCCTGGTATAAAGATGAGGCTGGAATACAGCTGTTACCTTTTTATCAGGATAAAGAGCTTTTATAGATGATATGCTTTGTCTGATTTCTGCTGGATGATGGGCATAGTCGCTCAGGAAAACCAGGTTGTCTTCTTTTATTTTGAAGTCGAAACGTCTGTCCACGCCACTGAATGTAGGCATTGCATTTTTTATTTCTTCATTGCTTACTCCAGCTATTTGTGCAAGAGCCATAGCTGCTATACCGTTTTCTATATTGACATATACTGGTACTCCAAGTTTGATGTCGTTAATATTCCCGAATGGAGATATAAAGTCGAATACAATCTCACCGTTTCCTATTCTGATATTTTCAGCCTTGAAATCACCGTCTGTAATTCCGTATGAATATATTTTTACTCCTTCCTGTACCGCAGGTGAAAGGTCGATGCCTTTTTTCGCTATCAGATATCCGCCACGGCATATTAAAGAGGTATATTTGTTGAAGCTTTCCAGATATGCTTCTCGTGTTCCGTATATATCCAGATGATCCGAATCAGTCGCAGTGATTACTGTCGCAAACGGTGTCAGCCAGTGGAAAGATCTGTCGAATTCATCGGCTTCAATAACTACATAATTACTTGTTTCAGACAGTAGCAGATTTGTTTTGTAATTTTTCGAAATTCCGCCAAGGAAAGCATTACAGCCTATGTGGGACTGGTGTAACAGATGTGCTGTAAGTGTAGAAGTCGTTGTCTTACCATGTGTTCCAGCCACGCATAGTCCCTTCTCGGTTGTTGTAATCATTCCGAGAACCTGTGCACGTTTTAGGATTTCGAAACCGTTTTCTTTGAAGTATGTGAACTCTTTATGTGTCTGTGGAATGGCAGGAGTGAATATTACCAATGTGTCTTTTTTTATTTTGCAACTATCAGGAATTAGTGATATGTTTTCCTCGTAATGAATATTTGCTCCTTCCTTTATCAGTTCTTCTGTCAGTTCGCTTTGTGTACGGTCGTAGCCAGCCACTTCCTTGCCTTTTGACAGGAAGTATCTGACCAATGCACTCATACCGATACCACCGGCACCAATGAAATATACGGATTTTATAGTATTAATGTTCATTTTCTTTTTTGTATTTATCGGCCAGTTTGCAAACCTCTTCAGCAATTACGTTAGCCGAATTGTTGAATGCCAGTTTCTTGATGTTGCCGCTAAGTGTTTTTAGTTTTGGCTCGTCGTTTACCAATTTTATAGCAGAGTCAATTAGTTTTTCTTCGGCTTCCGAGTCCTTGATATATACTGCTGCCTCTTTGTCAACCAATGCCATAGCATTTTTTGTCTGATGGTCTTCGGCTACATTAGGCGATGGCACCAATATTACCGGTTTACCCAAAAGGCAGAATTCAGAGATTGAACCTGCACCGGCTCTGCTGACAACGAGGTCAGCTGCTGTATATGCGGCATTCATGTTAGATATAAAGTCTGTAGTATGAAGCATTTCAGGATTTCCTGCAGCCTCACTACAAGCTTTGGCTTCTTTTATATAGAATTTACCTGTCTGCCAGATAAACTGTACATCCGAAGACTTGATTTTGTCAATAGAATGCATTACGCAATTATTTAGTGTTCTTGCTCCTAAGCTTCCTCCAACAATGAGTATTGTTTTCTTGTCAGGATTCAGACCGAAAGATTTTATTGCGTCTTCTTTAGATATATTATTCTCAAGAAGACCTTGTCTGACAGGGTTTCCTGTCATAATTATTTTATCCTTTTCAAAGAATTTTTCCATTCCGGGATATGCGACACATATCTTGGATGCCTTACTGGCAAGAAGCTTGTTTGTAACTCCTGCATACGAGTTCTGTTCCTGTATCAAAGTAGGTATTCCCATTGCTCCAGCCATTTTCAAGGTAGGTCCACTTGCATAACCTCCAACTCCCACGGCAACGTGAGGCTTGAAGTCTTTGATAATCTTACGAGCAATAGCCTGACTCTTTATCAGTCTTACGATAACAGAAAAATTCTTCAACAGATTTTTTCTGTCAAAACCTGCTACTGGCAGTCCGATGATTTTATAACCCGCAGCTGGAACTCGTTGCATTTCCATTCTTCCCTCAGCTCCGACAAAAAGAATCTCAGTGTCAGGTCTTAGTTCTTTTATTGCATTAGCTATAGATATCGCCGGAAAGATATGTCCTCCGGTTCCACCTCCGCTTATTATTATACGTAGATTATCGTTCATTGTTTTATATTTTGTAAGGCTTTCAACCTGTTATTTTATTATTTCTCTCTTAAAACTATTTTTCGCAAAGTTATTAATAAACTTCAAATAAATATAGAATAATGATAAATTAATATCTTTATATAGTTATATTACAACTTTTTAGTTTCAATCTTCGCCTTTCTTTTCTTCCGGTCCTTTTTCTGCCAGTTCGAGTGCCGCATTTTTCAGTATTGATACTGCGGCATCGTGCAGTCTTGCTTCTTCAGCTGCCTTTTCTTCTTCCTCTTTTGCCTGCAGATCGGAAACGTGTCGGCTTATGCTCAATATGATTCCTATATACACAGAATTGATGAGTATTGATGTTCCTCCTTTACTTATTAATGGAAGAGGCTGTCCTGTTACAGGGATTATTCCTACAGCTACAAGCATGTTGAACATTGCCTGAATTGACAGTAATATGCCAATGCCAATAATGAGTAAAGCATAATAAGGCTCATCGCACCCTCGGGCAATCTTGCCTATTCGTAATAGCAGGACTATGTACAGCATGGCAACGAATGCTCCACCCACTAATCCAAGCTCCTCGATTATAATGGCATAGATGAAGTCGGAAAAAGCCTGTGACAGGAAGTCTCGCTGCACGCTGTTGCCCGGACCTTTTCCTATGATATTGCTGGTGGCGATTGCGATATTGGCATGCGCTATTTGTGCGTCATTGTCGATGTCGAATTTTGCGGCCGGCACTTGAGCCTGGTTGAAATGGTTCTCGAATCGGCTTTTCCATGTGGTGAAGCGGTGTAGTCCTACGGCATCCCAAGCCTGGTTAGGAACAAACTTTATTGTACATAAGCCGATAACCAATACTAATATTCCTGCTCCGGCAAGTTTTCCTAATTGTCTCATTGGAACTCTGCCGATGAACATCATTACGAAAACTGTCGCACAAAGGAGTGCGGCTGTCGAAAGGTTTTCCGAGATAATCAGTGCCACAGTAATCCCTGTTGATATAAGAATGTATTTGAATGCTTTCTTGTCGGCTCCATCTTCGTACTGAAATTTTGCAAGCGTCATGGCTACTGATATTATCAGTGCCATCTTTGCAACTTCCGATGGCTGGAACTGAAAGAATCCGAAATCAATCCATCTTTTTGCTCCATTGGTCATTGCCCCGATAATGAGAACAGATAAAAGCAACCCCCATGATATAGGTAGAAACAGATTGAATTTCTTGAACCATCTGCAGGGCATCAGATGTGTAAAAAATACTATGATGGTACCTGCCATAATCAATGATATGTGCGAAGTTATAGGTCTCCAATGGTCGCCAGACTTGAATGTGAGCGTACTGGAAGCACTGAAAACTTCAATAATTGATATAAGGCAGAATAGCATGAAAATAATCCATACTATTCTGTCGCCTTTAAATAGTTTCTTTAGCAAATCCATCTTAATAGCGTATTATAGTTTTTTTACACACTCTTTGAATTGTTCTCCTCTATCTTCGTAGCTTTTAAACAAATCGAAACTTGCACAGCAAGGACTCAAAAGAACTGTTTCACCATCCTTTGCCATCTTGTATGCTTCGTCCACTGCGTCTTTCATGCTCTGTACGTCGGCAATTGGTAAACCGAAACCGTCAAAGAACTCATGCAGTTTTTCATTGTGGAGCCCCATAAATATAAGCCCGCTACATTTTTCTTTAACGAGGTTGGCTATTTCGTTATAGTCGTTTCCTTTGTCTTTTCCGCCAAGAATAAGCACAGTCTTTGTTGTCATGCTTTGAAGCGCGTACCAGCATGAGTTAACGTTTGTAGCTTTCGAGTCGTTTATATATTCCACTCCTTTTACTCTGGCAACCTTTTCAAGTCTGTGTTCTACACCTTTGAAGTCGCTTAAAGCCTCGCGGATACATTCATTCTTGATTCCGGCTATGTTGGCAGACAATCCTGCCGCCATAGAGTTGAACAGATTATGCTTACCTGTTAGTGCAAGCTCCTCCTGTTCCATATTGAAAGCGATAGGTTCTGTAAAACAAATTCTTTTCTCTTTCACGTATGCCACTGTTCCTTCTTCTTTCTTTTCGGCAAAAGGATAATAATGACCGTGAATGCCGTATTTGTGTAATTCGCGTTGTATTATAGGGTCGTCATTCCAGAATATGAACGCATCATTTTCTGTCTGGTTCTGTATGATTCTGAATTTTGCGTCCACATAATTCTGCATTTTGTATTCATATCGGTCCAGATGGTCAGGAGTGATATTCATGAGCACAGCAATATTGGCGTGGAAATCGTACATATTGTCAAGCTGGAAGCTGCTCAGTTCTATCACGTAGTAGTCATAATTGCACTCAGCTACCTGATATGCGAGACTCTGCCCTATATTTCCGGCAAGCCCCACATTCAATCCTGCTTTCTTGAATATGTGGTAAATAAGTGATGTAGTGGTCGTTTTTCCGTTACTACCAGTGATACATATCATCTTCGCATTTGTGTATCTTCCTGCGAACTCAATTTCAGATATTACAGGAATATTTTTTTCCTTGATTTTTAAAATCATAGGTGCGTCGTTCGGTATTCCCGGGCTTTTTATAACTTCATCCGCATTGAGTATCAGCTCTTCTGTGTGTTTGCCTTCTTCCCAAGCTATACCTTTACTGTCAAGCATATACTTATACTTGTCCTTAATCAACGACATGTCTGATACGAACGTGTCAAATCCTTCTTTTTTAGCCAATACGGCAGCTCCCGCTCCGCTCTCTCCGGCTCCTAAAATGACAATTCTTTTTGCCATGGTGAAAAATTTATCTAATCTTTAAAGTTATAATAGTTATAGCAGCAAGTACTATGGTTACAATCCAGAATCTAACTGTTATTTTAGCTTCGTGGAAAACATTACTTGGTCCTGTGAAAATATATGAGCAGTTAGGGTCAAGCTGTGCTATTGTGGTCCTGAAATGGTCGTGTATAGGAGTACGCTTGAACACCCTTTGCTTGATTCCTTTTTTCTTCCCTCTCTGGAAATATTTGACCTGTAATATAACAGACAGATTCTCTACAAGGAATATTCCGCACAATATCGGTATTAACAGTTCTTTGTGGATGATGATTGCGAATACAGCTATTATACCTCCGATAGTAAGGCTGCCGGTATCACCCATAAATACTTGTGCCGGGAATGCATTGTACCATAGGAAACCTATCAATGCACCGATAAAGGCACAAATATATATTACCAGTTCTTCACTTCCTGGAATATACATAATATTAAGATATGATGCATATTCAATATGGCTCGATACGTACGCTAATATCCCGAGGGTAACCCCTATTATTGCAGAGTTTCCGGCTGTCATGCCGTCCATACCGTCGTTGAGGTTTGCTCCGTTAGATACTGCCGTAACAACAAATATTGTGATAATTACGAAAACAATCCATCCGGCTGTTTGGGCGTGTTCTCCCATGAAGCCTACGATGTCGGCATAGTCCAGATTGTTGTTTTTAAAGAATGGGATAGTAGTTTTTGTTGATTTTTCATCCTGTGCTTTGTGGATTACGTCAACTACCTCACCGTTTCTCTGTATCTCTACATTCTCCCTTATCACTACGTCAGGGCTGAGATACAGCGTAAGCCCTACTATAAATCCCAGTCCGACCTGACCTATGATTTTAAATTTGCCGTGAAGCCCTTCCTTGTCTTTCTTGAAAACTTTGATGTAGTCGTCAAGAAAGCCTAATGTTCCGAGCCAAACAGTAGTTATGAGCATAAGTATCATGTAGATATTGTGTAGTTTGCCCAAAAGAAGGCATGGTATCAGTATAGCTACAATAATAATTATACCTCCCATTGTTGGAACTCCTTTTTTGTTTACATTAAAAGGGTCTATAGACGCATCTCTCTGTGTTTCGGTTATTTGTTTCTTTTTCAGCATGTTGATGAAAAATTCACCGAATATAGCCGAAATCAGAAGTGATAATATCACAGCCATGATTGCCCTGAAGGAGACGTAGCCAAACATTCTTGCCCCGGGGAAATCAAACTGTTCCAAATATTTGAATAGATAGTATAACATTAAGTTTCTATGTTTATTTAAGTTCTAAACTCGTTCGATAGTTACAAATTATTTTGAGAAAATCTCTTTGACAACTTCCTTGTCGTCGAAATGATGTTTTACTCCCTTTATATCCTGATAATTTTCATGCCCTTTTCCTGCAATCAGGATTACATCTCCTTGCGAAGCCAACATACATGCAGTACGGATAGCTTCCTTACGGTCTGTTATGGCAAGTACTTTTTTCATTTCCTCTTTGTCCAGTCCTGCAAGCATATCGTTTATGATGTCCTGTGGCTCTTCGAAACGAGGATTGTCGGATGTAATTATCACCTTATCACTTTGTCTTACAGACTCTTTTGCCATGATAGGTCTTTTACCTTTGTCTCTGTTGCCTCCGGCTCCTACTACAGTGATTACCTTTCCTCTTCCTTTAAGCACGTCGTGTATTGCATCCAATACATTAGTTATAGCATCAGGCGTATGGGCATAGTCCACTATAGCTGTATAACCTTCAGGTGAGCGCATGGAATCGAAACGTCCGCTTACAGGTCTGAGTACGCTTAGTTGAAGCAGAATGTCATCAGCATTTTTACCCATCATGCATGCGGCACCATAAACTGCCAGGAGGTTATACGCATTGAATCGGCCAATGAACTGGACGTTTACTTCTTTGTTGTTGATATCCATCAGCATACCTTCGAAACCGTCCTCAAGAACTTTACCTTTGAAGTCAGCCATCGTACGCAAAGAGTATGTGACAACTTTGGCCTTTGTATTCTGTACCATGACCATACCGTTCTTGTCGTCGGCGTTTGTAAGTGCGAATGCGGTCTTTGGAAGTCCGTCGAAGAAAGCTTTTTTGGCTTTCAGATAGTTCTCAACAGTTTTATGATAGTCAAGATGGTCCCTTGTCAGGTTTGTAAATATACCTCCGGCAAACTTCAATCCCCCAATACGTTTTTGTGCGACAGAATGTGAACTGACCTCCATGAATGCGTATTTGCATCCTTCGTCAGCCATTCTTCCCAACAGTTGGTTCAGGGTTATAGGGTCAGGAGTAGTGTGTTCTGTAGGTATGGCTTCGCCGTCAATGTAGTTGCAAACGGTTGAGATAAGTCCCACTTTATAGCCAAATGCTCTAAACATATTATATAATAATGTGGCTATAGTCGTCTTTCCGTTTGTACCCGTTACACCGACAAGGTCAAGTTTATCTGTAGGATTGCCATAAAAGGTTGTGGCTATTTTACCTACGGCATCTTCAGTGTCATCAAATTTCGCGTAAGTAACACCTTCGGCGAGTGTCTCAGGTAATTTCTCGCAGATGATAGCTGTGGCTCCAAGTTCGATGGCTTTAGAAATATAGTCGTGTCCGTCAGTCTGCGTTCCTTTGATAGCAATAAACGCATTCCCGCCTTTGATTTTTCTTGAGTCTATTTCTATGCCGTTGATGTCAATTTCATCTGAACCAGAAATGACATACTTGCCGGCTGATTGCAATAGTTCTTTAAGTAACATAAATCTGAACTTTAAATTTGTTATTCCTTATATATAATATACCTTATTATTTGAGGTTTAATGTTATCGTTTGTCCTCTCACGGCAGTGCTTCCAGGTTGTATGTTTTGCGAAACGACTTTACCCATGCCGTTCAGTCTCACTCTTAATCCTCTCTCTTCGAGCAGGAAAACAGCATCTTTGGCTCCCATCCCTCTTACGTTTGGGACAGTTTTTTCGTCTGTGTTCAGCTCGCTAAGTTGTACGCTTGTGCTTCCACTTGTCGCCTTACACCATTTTGCATCGCCGCTTAACGAGTTACAGTTTATATTTAGCTCGTCAAGTATATATGCTGTTTCGCTTGTGTAGCCGTTCTTTGCGTCTGGTATCATAATGGACGTAGAGTCTTTTGCCTGAGCCAAATCAAAGAACAGATGTTTTGCGTAAACTCGTTCGGCTATTCTGCTGAATACACTTCCCGCCTGAACACCACCCGAAGGACTGGCTTTAGGAGCCTGTATAGCTACATAACAGCTGTACATAGGATTTTCTGACGGGAAATATCCGCAAAAACTTACAAGGTGTTTGGTGCCGCCATTTTTGTATCCGGCTTTTCCTTGTGAAATCTGAGCCGTACCTGTCTTACCTGAAACGCTGAAAAGTTTACTTCCGGCAGGTTTGGCAAGTCCATTAGCCACAACACTTTTAAGAATTGTTCTTATCTGGTTTAGTGTGTTTTCTGAACATATCTGTTCGTTTACTGTCTCAGTCGGGAAATCTTTTATTATGTCGCCGTCCTTTGTTATTGCCTTTACAAATTTTGGCTTTACCATCTTTCCGTCGTTTGCTATTGCATTATAGAAATTCAGTATATAGATAGGTGGTATCTGGGTCTCGTAACCGATGCTCATCCATGGTAAAGTCGTTTTGGCAAAATATCTGTCTTTCGGACCTAATATTCTTGGACTTGCTTCTCCGGTAAATCCTAACTCAAGCGGAGTATCTATGCTCATCCTTTTCAGTCCGTCGATAAATTTCTGAGGGTTATCTCCATAAAATTTGTCGATTATTCTTGATACACCGATGTTTGATGATACTTCAAGGATTTTCGTTACGTCTATCACTCCATATCCACCCTTGTACCAGTTCCAGTCTCTCATTCTGCTGCCATGCATGTTCACTGTACCTTGCTCTGTATCTACTTCATAATCCGGAGTGATATAACCGTCTTCCATTGCAACCATGATGGACGCTGTCTTGAATGTTGAACCTGGCTCCATAAGGTTGCTAACGGCCAGATTCCTCATTTCGTAGTATTTGCCGTCGCCTGCTCTTGTCATGTTTACGTTGGCCTTAACTTCTCCGGTACTCACTTCCATAACAATAGCGACACCGGCTTCGGCTTCAAGATTTGTAAGCTGGTCCACTAAGGCTTTTTCTGCTATATCCTGCATATCGACATCTATTGTCGTAATGAGGTCGCATCCGTCAACGGGAGCTTTGTCCACGATATTCAGATATTGGTTTCTGACTTTCTGTCTGTGCGTTATACCTACCTCTCCCTTAAGATATTTGTCGTATGTAAGTTCCAATCCGTTTTTTGCTCCAAGTGCGGTGTCAGGATACAGGTCGCCCAATGTTCTCATTGCAAGCGAGCCGAAAGGTTTCTTCCTTTGGTTATATGCCAGTTCGTGAAGTCCGCTTCTGTATCTGCTGAGCGAGAATACAGGTAATTTCTTTACTTCCTTATATTCGATGTATGAGATTCTTTTGGGATAAAGAAGATAATTTCTGCTTCCGGCCTTTCTTCCTTTCAGTATTGTCCTTCTGAACTCAGCGGCACTCTGATCGGGGAAAATTCTATGCAGTCCTTCGCATATTTCCTGCAAATGATTCATCAGCATAGTATCCTTCTTCACTCCTCCGGCCTTGAAGTCCATGTAAATTCTGAATTCAGGCAGACTGCTTGCCATGAGTTTACCGTCGGATGATATGATATTACCCCTTGTAGGGAATACTATTACGTTTTCTCTGACAAATCTGTCGGCTACATCTTTCCAGTATTGTCTTTCGGCAAACATGATAATTCCTGCTTTGACTATTACAGCGATAGCAAGCAGTGCCATGATAAGTACGAAAAACGTATATCTGAGAGTAATATTTTTATGTCCAGGTATCATTAATAATCCTCCTTAATCAAGAATGGTGGTTGTGCAGAAGTCTTCAATGGATTGCTCTTCTCGGAAATGTAAGTCTCAATCTTCGACTGTCGGCTCTTTTCTGTAAGCTCAGACGAGATAGTCAGTGCATCATACTTGATGTCTGTAAGCTCTTTTTTCAGTTTGTCTATCTCTATCATTTCCCTTTGGCTGGAGTATCTGTTGTCGATATATACAATTGTAAGTACTACAATCAGGCATAGCAGGTTAATCTGTCTCCTGAAGAAATCATGGGCAAGGATGTCTCCTCCCAGAATACTTCCCCAGGTAATGTTTGAACCTTTGTGCTCGTTCTTTGTCTTGTCCTTGCTGCTCATAATTTAATTTTATTTTTTCTCGGCTATTCTAAGTTTCGCGCTTCTTGAGCGTGGATTTGTTTCTATTTCTTCGTTGTCCGGTACAATGACTTTGTTGTTTATAATCTTATACGGAGTCTTGATGTTCCCGAAAAAGTCTTGTTCCATTTTACCCTCTATATTACCTGTCTTCATGATGTTTTTCACCATTCTGTCTTCAAGAGAGTGGTAAGTGATGACTGACAGTCTTCCTCCCGGTTTCAGCATTTCGGTTGCGGCATACAGCATTTCTTTCAAAGCTTCCATTTCGTGGTTTACTTCAATTCTGAGTGCTTGAAATACTTTGGCCAGTTCTTTTTTCTCCCTGTCTTTGCCATAAAGTGGTTTCACTACTTCCAGAAAGTCCTCAATGGTATCAAAAGACTTTACATTTCTTCTTTTTACAATGACCGACGCTAATTTTCTGCTGTTTTTCAGTTCACCGTACAGATAAAAAATATCAGCCAGTTTATCTTCGTCGTAGTTGTTCAGGATATCGGCCGCATTCATTCCTGCTCTTTTGTTCATTCTCATGTCGAGTTTGCCGTCGAACCTGAATGAGAAACCTCTTTCAGAATCGTCAAAGTGGTGTGACGATACTCCGAGGTCGGCTAATATACCATCAACTTCCTCTATTCCGTAATATTTGAGGAAATTTTTCAGGTATCTGAAATTACTTCTTACAAAAGTAAATCTGTCGTCATGGACAATATTTCTTTCAGCGTCTTCGTCTTGGTCGAAGCTGTAAAGTCTGCAGCTCTTATCCATCCTTCGCAATATCTCTTTGGAATGTCCTCCGCCTCCGAAAGTAACGTCAACATAAACGCCCCCTTTTTTCAGGTCTAATCCGTTTATACTTTCTTCCAGAAGGACCGGAACATGATATGTCTGTTTAATATCGTCCATATATGTTGTTTTTTAATGCTTTATACCTTATATATCCAATTGAGGCGTAAAATTATAAATTTCCTTACAAAAGTTTGGTATCAAACTCTGAAAATCTTTCCAAAAGTTATCAACAGGTACGGTATGTGACTTAAAATTTGGACACAGTTGTTTTGCGGGACTGTTTATATGGCTGAATGATGGGCTGGCTGAATGCTGATAAGAACATCGGCAGGCTTTTTGGTGCTGACTGTAGTCGGCAATGCTGCCCACTGTAGTCGGCAATGCTGCCCACGATTGTCAGCAATGCTGCCCACTATAGTCGGCACCAAAAAATGTGGTATATCTGATGTCTATGAAGCCCATTCCTCGGTAAAAGAGATTATTTCAATCAGATGTAAAATATCTTCCAGAAAATATGCCATTCCATCTTTTTTGGCGTATTATTGTATAATTTTTAGTAGAAAATGTAACTTTTTGCAAAAGATACACTATTTTTGCGGTGTATAACTTCAAAAGAACAAGAATAAATATGTCAGACAATTCTGTTTTTCTGATTGATATTGATAAAGTCCTAAAGGAAAAGGCGGGTGATAAAGCTCGTCGTGTTCCGCGTTTTGTGGTTTCCTATCTCAAACGAATAGTTCATCAGGATGAGATAAATGCTTTCCTTACAAGTGTATCAGATAAAGTTGGTGTAGATTTTCTGGAAGCATGTATGGATTATTTGGATATTAAGTTGGAAGTAGAAGGACTTGAGAACCTTCCGGATGACAGATTATGTACATTCGTATCGAATCATCCTCTTGGAGGCCAGGACGGTATAGCTTTAGGCTATGTTCTGGGCAAGCATTACGACGGGAAAATAAAATATCTTGTAAACGACCTGCTGATGAATCTGCATGGTCTTGCTCCATTATGTATTCCTATAAATAAAACCGGTTCGCAGTCAAGAGATTTTCCACGTATGGTGGAGGCCGGATTTCATTCGGACCAACATATAATTATGTTCCCTGCCGGTTTATGCTCAAGAAGGCGTAATGGAGTGATAAGAGATTTGGAATGGAAAAAGACATTTATAACCAAGAGCATTGAAACTCAAAGGGATGTCATCCCTGTTCATTTCGAGGGCAGAAACTCTGATTTCTTTTATAACTTGGCCAATCTGTGTAAGTTTTTGGGAATAAAATTCAATATCGCCATGTTGTATCTTGCCGACGAGATGTATAAAAACAGACATAAGACATTCAAGATTACGATTGGCAAGCCTATACCTTGGCAGACTTTTGATAAGTCGCGTTCGCATGCGGCATGGGCGGCATACGTACGCGATATAGTTTACAAGCTATAGATAAGATAGAAAATAAACAAGAAGATATATGGAAGATATTATTGCTCCGATTGACAAGGAAATCTTAAAATCGGAATTGACTGAAGAAAAGCGATTAAGATTTACCAATAAGAGTAACAATGAGATTTATATTGTTACATGGAAGGACTCTCCAAATGTGCTTAAGGAAATTGGTCGTCTGCGCGAAATCGCATTCCGCGAAGCAGGCGGTGGTACAGGCAAGTCGCTTGACCTTGACGAATATGATTTGATGGAGAATCCATACAAGCAGCTTGTGGTATGGAATCCTGATGCTGAGGAAATATTGGGCGGATATCGCTATTTGTTTGGCGATGAAGTGGAATTTGACCAACATGGAAAACCTGTGCTTGCTACAGCTCACATGTTCGATTTTTCAGAGAAGTTCCTTAAAGAGTATATGCCATATACCGTGGAGCTTGGACGTTCGTTCGTTACTCTTGAATATCAGTCAAGCCGTGCTGGTTCTAAAGGACTGTTTGCCCTTGATAATTTGTGGGACGGACTTGGAGCCCTTACAGTAATCAATCCGAATATGAAATATTATTTCGGAAAGATGACAATGTATCCGAGCTATAACAGACTGGGACGTGACATGATTCTGTATTTCCTTAACAAGCATTTCAGCGATCCTGACGGACTTATTACTCCGGTTCAGCCACTTAAAATAGAAACAGACGTGGAAGTGCTTGAAAAACTTTTCTGCTGCGATACGTTTAAGGAAGACTATAAGATACTTAACACCGAGGTACGTAAACTTGGATATAATATTCCTCCTTTGGTTAATGCCTATATGAGCTTGTCGCCAACAATGCGCATGTTCGGTACTGCCATAAATTATGGTTTTGGCGATGTGGAGGAAACCGGAATACTTATTGCGGTAGATGAGATTCTTGAAGAAAAACGTGTGCGTCACATAGAATCTTACATAAAGGAACATCCTGAAGCTTTGAATCTTACTTCAGGCGCAAATCCTTTAATGAGATAACAATGAAAATTGGATAATATATTGATAGGGCGGAGAGTTTTTTTTGTCTTCGCCCTTTTTAATTGCCCGATTTTATTGATTATCAAAAAGTTGAATTTTGGGAAACAAAACTATATATTTGCATTACTAAATACAGATATACATGAATTGGCAGCAACTTATATCAAATAAACGTTTCGGATTGGAACATCTTCATGAATTGCGTAAGGACGACAGGACAGAGTTTCAGCGGGATTACGACAGACTTGTGTTCTCAGCTCCGTTCCGTCGTCTGCAGAATAAGACCCAGGTTTTTCCGTTGCCGGGCAGTATCTTCGTCCATAACAGGCTTACGCATAGTCTGGAAGTGTCGTGTGTAGGTCGTTCGTTAGGAAATGAAGTTTCTCAGGGTTTGCTCTGTAAACATCCTGAACTGGCAAATACACATCTAAGCGAGATAGGTTCAATAGTATCTGCGGCATGTCTTGCCCATGACCTTGGCAATCCACCTTTCGGACATTCGGGCGAGAAGGCTATCGGAACATATTTTTCCGAAGGTAAAGGCCAAGTGTTAAGAGATTTGCTTACTCCTGAGGAATGGAATGACATTATTCATTTCGAAGGGAATGCCAATGCATTCAGGTTGCTAACCCATCAATTCAAAGGACGTAGGAAGGGTGGTTTTGTGATGACATATTCCACTCTCGCCTCTATCGTGAAATATCCTTATTCATCTGTCCTGGCAGGCGGAAAACAGAAATTCGGTTTCTTCATTACCGAAGAGGAATATTTCCGGAAGATTGCCGATGAGCTTGGCATTGTCAGATTGAGCAAGGAAGGCGAACCGGTGAAATATGCCCGTTATCCGTTAGTGTATCTTGTAGAGGCTGCCGATGACATCTGCTATCAGATGATGGATATAGAAGATGCCCATAAGCTGAAAATTCTTACATCGGAGGAGACAAAACAGTTGTACAGAGGTTTCCTGAGTAAGGAACGCTTGGAACGTACGGACATGATATGCTCTATGGTAACAGATACTAACGAGCAGATAGCATATCTCCGCAGCACTGCCATCGGAATATTGGTCAAGGAATGTACACGTGTCTTTCTGGAAAACGAGGAAAGTATTCTGGCGGGAACTTTTAAAGGGCAGTTGATAAGCCATCTTGATGAGCATGTGCGGAAAGCATACGAGAATTGTTCGGATACAGCTTTCAAGCGTATATACTGTTCGAAAGATGTCGTAGATATTGAATTGGCAGGTTATCAGGTTATATCCACACTTATTGATTTGATGATAGAGGCTGTACGCTATCCCGAAAAGGCATATTCGCAACTCCTTATAAACAGAGTTTCCGCACAATATGACATTTCTGCGCCTACACTATATGGAAGAATTATAGCAGTCCTTGACTATATTTCAGGAATGACGGATGTATATGCACTTGATTTGTATAGAAAAATTAATGGTAACAGCCTGCCGGCCGTTTGATTTTGAGAAATAAAATATTTCTATTTACTTTGCACTATTATAAATACACTTGTCTATATGAAAATTAGAATAATCAATAAATCCAAACATCCGTTGCCGCAGTATGCGACATCACTTTCTGCAGGTCTTGACCTACGTGCGAATATTGATACTCCAATTACTCTTCAGCCCCTTCAGCGTTGTCTTGTTCCTACCGGGCTTTTCATGGCGCTCCCAGAGGGTTATGAGGCACAGGTGCGTCCTCGTAGCGGTTTGGCTATAAAGAAAGGTGTTACTGTATTGAACAGTCCCGGTACGATAGATGCCGATTATAGAGGTGAGATATGTATCATACTCGTTAATCTGTCGAACGAGCCTTTTGTAATAGAAGATGGTGAGCGTGTAGCACAAATGGTTATAGCGCGTCATGAACAGGCCGAATGGGATGAAACTGACACACTGGACGAGACTGAGCGTGGAACTGGAGGTTTCGGCCACAGCGGAAAGAAATGATTATAGAAAAACCAATGAAGTACATTTATTTATTAATTTTTATATTGCCTTTATTCTTTTCTTGCGGGACATTGAATCAAAAGAAACAGCGTGCGGACAAGGCCGTTTCGGAGCTGAAAGACCCTTTGACATATGAACAACGCCGTAAGTTTGATTATTATTTTCTGGAAGCTGTACGTATGAAGCAGAAAGGAGAATACGATGCGGCTTTCAAACTGTACGAACATTGCCTTGACATATACCCACAGTCGGCTGCAGTTCTGTACGAAATATCACAGTTCTATATGTTCTTAGGTCAGGAAGCTAAGGGAGAGGAGGCATTAAAACAGGCTTCACGTTCCGACGAGGGTAATTTTTGGTATAAACAGACTTTGGCATCTTATTATCAGTCAAAACAGAATTGGCTGAAGGCTATATCAGTGTATGAAGATATGGCACATATATTCCCGTCACGTCTTGAACCTCTGCTTTCGTTGGCCGATCTTTACGGTCGTACTAAAAGCTATGACAATCTTGTCGCTACGCTTGACCGTATTGAAGAACTTGACGGAAAATCCGAGCAGTTGAGTATGGAGAAATTCCGTGCATATCTCCAGCTTGACAATATGGAGAAGGCTTTCAGCGAGATACAGTCTTTAGTGGATGAATATCCGTACGATATGCGCTACAGAACAGTTCTTGGTGATGTATATCTGAGCAATGACCGTAACGATGAGGCGTTGAAAGTATATCAGGACATCCTGAAGGAAGAGCCTGATTATGCTCCTGCTATGGTATCATTGGCATCATATTATCAGAAAACAGGTCAGGACAGCCTGTATGCTGTGCAATTGGATTCCATATTGGTGAACGAAAATGTGGATACAAAGCTGAAACTTGATTTCATGCGTCAGCAGATTTTAAGATCGGAACAGACTGACAGGGACAGTACAAAGGTTATCCGTCTTTTCGAAACCATTCTTACAAAGAAACAGCCTAATGCAGATGTGCCGATGCTGTATGCACAGTATCTTATTACAAAAAAAATGGAGAAGGAGTCTGTTCCTGTACTTAATAAGGTTCTGGAACTGGATCCTGAAAACAAACCTGCAAGACTTCAGCTTTTGAGCTATGCCATCAACAAGAATGACCTTGACGAGGTTATACGTGTTGCTACTCCTGCCATAGTATATAATCCTGAAGCAATGGAGTTTTACTATTATTTAGGATTGGCTCATTATCAGAAGGACGAGACAGACAAGGCATTGGATGTTTTCAATAAGGGTGTACAGCAAATTAATGATAAGAGTGATAAGAATATTGCCTCAGATTTTTATTCCATACTTGGCGATTTGTATCACACAAAGGAAATGAAGGCTGAAGCTTATGCGGCATACGATTCATCGTTGGTGTATAATCCCAATAATATAAATACACTTAATAATTATGCTTATTACTTGTCTGTAGAGCGCACAAACCTTGACAAGGCTGAGGAAATGAGTTTCATTACTGTGAAGGCCGAACCTGAGAATGCGACCTATCTTGATACTTACGCATGGATTCTTTTTGAAAAAGGAAGATACACTGAAGCAAGAATTTACATTGAGCAGGCTATGAAGAACGGTGGTGATTCCAGTCAGGTGATAGTGGAGCATTGCGGCGATATATATTTCAAATTAGGAGACAAGGATAAGGCTCTTGAGTATTGGAAAAAGGCTGATGCGATGGGAAGTACACCGGAGGATGGCAGTACCCCGCGGTCGGAAGAAGAATTGAAGCGGCTGAAACGCAAAATAGAATTGGAAAAATATGTGGAATAGTGAATTACAACTAAATAACTTATATAAAATGAAACGCATTATATATTTATTACTTTGTCTGGTGTTGATGGCATCATGTTCCACATCAAGAAAATCGCTTCGTAATACTACAATTGGCGGCCTGTCCGGCGTGGAGTATATGGAGAAAGTAATAGAATGGACTCCTGCACGTGAAAATCTTACAGCACGAACACGCATAGAACTTAATACAGGTACTTCCTCAACAAAGAGTATCAATGCCAATATGCGTATTCGTCGTGGTGAAATAATACGTTTGAGTGTCGCTCCTTTATTAGGCATTGAAGTGGTGCGAATTGATATTACGCCTGATTATGTTTTGGCTGTGGACAGGATGAACAAGCGTTATGTAGAAGTAAGTTTCTCCGAATTAAGCAGTCTTATGAATACACGGATTGATTTCAATATTATCCAATCGTTGATATTGAATGAAATCTTTTTGCCTGGCAAACCAAGTTTGTCTCTGTCGGATGCAGATGAATTCAGTCTTACATCTGCTGATAGCAGAGCGCAACTTAAGGTGAAGTCATCAAAAAAGATAGACTATAGTTTTTTTACTTCGGCTACAGACGGACGTTTGGAAGAAACTGTTATATCGCTCAAGGGATTGCCATACTCTCTGCATTGCAGTTATTCAGATTTTACGATGCTGAACCGTGATGTATTTCCACAGAGAATTAATTTATATACTGAAGGAACAGGAAAAAAGTATTCGCTTGATATGAAACTTTCGCGAATTGGAACTGACTCAAATTGGGATACAAATACTGAACTGTCCTCAAAGTATAAAAAAATCTCACTTCCGGAACTATTGAAAATATTTGAGCAGCTTAAGTGATGAAATGTAAGTTGGTCATATAACTTCTTTAACGTCAAAACTTCTATAACTTCATAATTAACATGCCTCACAAATTCATCTCTTTCTTAATATCATTGCTGTTTGCATTGTCATTTCAGACAGTGTTTTCACAATCCACGCCTAAAATAAGACAGTTGGAGAAGGAACGTAATGAATTACACAAACGAATTAGTGAATCGGAGACATTGTTAAAATCAACAGGTAAGGATGTAAAAAGTCAGCTTGATAATCTTTCTCTGATAACCGGACAGATTTCTGAGAGGAAAAAGTATCTTTCTTCGGTACAGAAAGACATAAACAGTATTCAGCAGGAGATAAATCGTCTGGAGAGTGAACTCAAAACTCTTGGCGCTGAACTCAAACAGAAACAGGCGCGTTATGAAAAATCCTTGAAATATCTTCATCGTAACAGCTCTATTCAGGAGAAGCTTATGTTTATATTTGCGGCGGATAATCTTAGTCAGATGTACCGACGTTTGCGCTATGTGCGCCAGTATGCTGATTTTCAGCGTCTGAAAGGGGAGGAGATTAAAAATAAGCAGGCCGAAATAACAGAAAAGAAAAAAGTTACTGAAGAAACGTATAATGCCAAAGTGGAACTTTTGAGGCATCAGGAAGCTGAGAAGAAAAAGCTTGAAGAACAGGAGGCTGAAAGAAAGAAAATTCTGTCTTCAATACAAAACAAGCAGATTCAAATAAGAAAGGAACTTGAAATACAGCGAAAGGCTGCCAACAGACTAAATTCTGAAATAGACCGTCTGATAGCTATAGAGGTTGAGGCCGCACGTAAAAAAGCTGAGGAAGAACGTCGTCGCAGACAGGCTGCAGCAAAGAAAAAAGCGACAGAAGAACAGGATAAGCCGGTAAAGGAACAAATGGATGTATATCGTGTTGATGAGTCAGACAGTAAGCTTTCAGGCTCTTTTGAACGTAATAAAGGTAAACTTCCTGTACCAGTGACAGGCGCATACGTTATAATAGGGCATTATGGGCAGTATCAGGTTGAGGGCTTGAGGAATGTACGCCTTGACAATAAGGGAATTGATATAAAAACCAAGCAGGGGGCGATGGCCCGTACAATATTCGATGGTGAGGTTACTGCTGTGTTCCAGTATAATGGACTGGCAAATGTGCTTGTCAGACATGGAAGTTACATCTCTGTTTATTGTAATCTGGAATCTGTAATTGTAAAAAAAGGCAGCCAGTTGAAGACACGCGACGTTATCGGACAGATAAATACAGATGCCGACGGAAATACAGTTCTTCATTTTCAGCTTCGTAAGGAGACTGCGAAACTTAATCCTGAACAATGGATTGTTAGATGATATTTAAGCTTCCCTGCTGCGTCTATTGTACAGGCAGGGAAGTCTTGCTATGTATATTTATTTATATTCGTATAGTTTCACGTGCAAAATGCTGAAATCGTCAACTCCTATTCTTACGTGTCGTCCCTGATGATCCTGGTCGCCGTTCAGCCTGCGTAAATATTTCATATTGCCTTCATTGTCTATACTGACTTCATCTACCGAACCTATTCCGATACGTTTTTCTGAGTACCATTTTTCTTTATCTGTTGTGTCCCCTCCGGCAGCAATGAAACCATCCTCGCCAAGCTTCTTCTGTATAAATCCTTTCAATTCGTCAGGATATTTGAATTCTATAACAATACCGCTTCCGGCAACAATATATTCCAGCTTGTTCAATTTTATGATTAAGCCTCCGCCCTCAGGCCATACACTTCCGTCAGTGGCACGGGCGTCCCAGGGGAGAGTAAAGAAATGCTTGCACGAAAGAGTTATTCCGTCCCACTCAATATTCTTTTCCTTGTTCATCTGGTCGAATAATATGCCTTTCATCTGTTCCTTACCCTGATGTCTGGTAATCAGAGGCATAAGTTCGTCAAGTTTTGCATATGCTTTGGTTAGTTTGTAATTGCCGTCGTCGGGAGCATCCTCTATCGAGAAAGGACTGAAGCCAATGGCGTCATGCTGTCCGAATACATAGAATGCTCTCACTCCATCGTTAGGCTCAAGTCTTATTTCAGGGATAAAAAGCGGATTGTTATGGAGCTTATACTGCGCTACCCAGTCCACGAATCCATTGTCATACAAGTCAGGAGCAAGCATGTCTATGCTTGGTGCGGCGCATTTCCATATATCGATAAGGTGGGCAAGCGGTCCTGCAGAAGGATATTCGCCCGGCTTTCTGTTGCGGCTGTTCATCGCTGCATTGACATACATCGGCAGATTATATACCTCTCTACCTTTCTGTATCATCTTCTCTACGTAAGCTGCATATTGCCATGCCATGAAAATTTCATCAGTGAATATGTCTTTTCCGAAAACTTCTTCCCATGTACCTTCTGTTTTTCCACCGGCCTTCTGCCATTTTTCTTTCAGCCATGGGTGAAGTGTTTTATTGTTTTTTTTCAGATACATTATAAGTTCATCAGGAACAGCAGAATAGAACAAATCGTTTGCTATCTTTGAATGGTCTCTTGCGCTTTCAAGCATTCCAATCTCGTTCTCTACCTGAATCATGATTACTGTATTCTCTTTTTCATCAATACTTTTTATATGTTCTATAAACCTTACGAAAGCTTTAGAATCGGCATTGAAAACATTTTCCGAGAAAGGACTGGCTATTTCAAGCGGCTTTCCTGTTTCAGTGTAACAGCGTGGATATTTTTTGTAGTCGCTTTTGAACCACAAAGGAGCATAACAGCTCATTGAGTTTTTCCATGCGCCGAACCATAGGAAAACCACTTTCATGTCGTGTCTTCTGGCTTCAGTAATGGTTTTGTCGATAAGTGAGAAATCAAATTTTCCTTCTTCCGCTTCTATCAGATCCCAGTAGGCAGGTACAAGAGCTGTGTTTAATCCAATACGTTTGAGTTTCGGAAAGATGGTTTCAATGTCTTCTACTGATGAAACCGATGAGTTTCCGGTTTCACCTGCAAGTAGAAGCATTGGCTTATTATCTACAATCATTTGTGTAGCGCTTCCCTGTTTTATGAAATGCGGAATGTCTTGGGCATTAATTGTGGTAAGAGCAAGACATAGAGATAATGTTAATAAATGTTTTCTCATGTTTTTATTGTTCTTTTATGTTATAACAACGTTTTTTGCCAGTAAAATAGTGTAATCTACAACTCAAAAATACTTCTTTTTCATGTCATTTTATCCAAGTCGTTTATATCCTTTTATGTTATAAAGCATAGATGTAATGTGTGGTAAAGAATATGTAACATCATTACTGTATAACGTTACATAAACCTAAATATATGTAATATCAATATACATGAATCTTATAAATCTTAACTATCTTTAGATTGATTTATAATGTTGGCGTGCATTGGTCATTATGTGCGTCTGTTAATAATGATATATGGCGAAAGAATACTGGTAATTAATTAAATGAATGATATGAGAAAATCTTTATTGAAGAATCTTCCATTTTTGGTGGGAGGCGTAATTTTCGCCTGTGTCATGACATCATGTAGTAATGGTAATAAACAGGTTATGGAGGAAAAAGAGTATGTTTATGTGGGACAGGGTAACCCGTATCTTCCGTTGTGGGAACATGTTCCTGACGGTGAACCTAAAGTGTTTGAAGATCCTGACTGTGCGGGGAAATTCAGAGTGTATGTTTACGGGTCGCATGACGTTATTTTCAAAGAATATTGTGGCTTTGACGTAAGAGCATGGTCAGCTCCAGTTGAAGATTTATCACAATGGAGAGATGAAGGTCCTGTGTTTACTTACAATAATGGTGATGAATGGGACATTATGTATGCTCCTGATATTGTTGAGCTAAAGCATAGGGACGGGACAAAAGAATATTATCTATATCCAAACTGCCGTGGAAAGAATAGAGAGGGTATGGTAGTAAAAAGCAACCGACCGGATGGACCTTTTACTCCATTAAATGTCGCTTCAGATGGTAAAAGCCTTCTTGAGGGAAGTTTCATTGACTTCGATCCTGCCGCTATAGTGGAATATGTTAATGACGAATCAGATCCTGATTACGAAACCGGATTCAGAGCTTATGTGTATTGGGGCTTTCAGAAATCTCATGCAGCAAGGCTTGACCCTAATACAATGTGGTCAGTAATGCCAGGACATGATATTATAAATTATTTTATTCCAGCTGGAAACAGTTATGGTGATGTTAAGGATCCTGAAGGAACTGACTATAAATGTCTTTTTGATGGCGAGAAAGCTGGCGAATATAATTTCTTCGAGGCTTCATCTATAAGAAAGGTCGGCAATAAATATGTTTTTGTATATAGTGGATATTCAGGACCTGAATATGGTATTGCCAGTTCTAACTCTACTCTGAGATATGCTTATGGTGATACTCCATTAGGACCATGGAAGATTGGTGGAGTATTGGTGGATAATAGAGCCCCTGTTTTGAGCAGCGATGGAAAATCTATCATTACTTCCGGAGCTGGACATAATACTCATGGAAGTATTGAGATGATAAACGATCAGTGGTATGTATTCTATCACAGATGTCCGCGTGGCTTCGGCTTTGCCCGTCAGGCTATGGTTGCTCCTATAAAAGTGGAATACGATGAAACACCTGTATCCGAAGGAGGTAAAGTTACTATTACTGGTTATGATCCATATTTGAAAAATAATGTATTGACCGTTAAGGCTGCCAATGGCGACGAATATAAAGGCGCAGAAGTAACTTCTGAAGGATTCAGCATTTTCGGTCTTGATCCGTTTAAATATTATTCTGCCGGTTATGCCTGTTATTTCTCTGATAATAATTTATTGCAGGATTCATGGGATATATGGGATAACAATATGGTAGTAGGCGGAATGAAGAATGGTGATATCATAGGATTCAAGTATTTTGGCTTTGGAGGCTTGAATGCAGATATTAAAGGCTTGAAGGCTTTCAGAGGAGTACAAGAAGGTGATTCGACATGTGTTAATCTATTCGTTAAGCCTTTGTCTGACAAACCTTTCAAGATTAATATATGGCTTGACGGGCCATGGGACAACAGTGTATGGAAGGGTAAAAAAATTGCGGAAGCAGTTGTTGCTCCAGATTCAGAACAAGTAATTACCAGACTGAAACTTGATGTGGCTGAGTACGTTGAAAATCTGAGCGGTAAACATGCTGTTTATTGTGTAGCAGAAGGTGAGGGTGCAGAACCTTTATGCGACATTATAGGTATTGGTTTCAGCAATAAAATGACTGATATTGATTATCCTCATGTTCCTACTGTTTCTTTACAGATTAACGGTAATAATCTGGAATTACCTTCTCTGCCTGTTAGAGCAGATCATGGTAATGGATATACAGGCTATGATGTATATAATATAAATTATCAGCTGTCTGATACAGATGAATTGCCAAAGGTTACTGCTTTTTCAGACAATGCTCAGGTAAGGACCGATATAAAACAGGCTGAGAACAAGTCGGACGAGGCTGTAGTGACATTCGATTATCTTGGTTTGAAAAAGAAATATCTTATAAAGTTTAACTGAACAGAAAATATATGACAGGATTTTGGGTTCCTGTTGTTATTTCAAGAATTTAGGTTACATATATTATTTACTACGTTTTCGGCTATACTTATTATTTTAAGGGCATGGGATTCTGCTATTGTAGGTTCCATGCCTTTTCCTTTATGTTCGTCAAGCCATTGAAGTGACGGGATTGCATCCTTTGCTTCAATCATTATGAAAGTTGGCAGCATCTTGTGAGCAATAGCACAAACAGACATAGTATCTTTCTTGTCAATTGCCTCTTTTAATCTGATAATATTTTTTCTGGTTTCATCGGCAAATGTGGATAAAATCTGTTGTGCAGCTTTGTCATCATCCATTGAAAACTCTGTTAATCTGGAAAAATTGAATTCTTCGCTTAATTTATCGTTATTTAAAGAGTCTTCTTTATTTCCTTTTTCTTGAATATGATTTTCTATTGGTGAATTTCCCAAAGCTGTGTTTATTGCATTCTTTATGTCAACTATATTGAAAGGTTTGCGTAATACAGCGGAAAAACCTTTGATGCGGAATGCTTCGTCATCGGGCATGGCTCGTGCTGTAATGGCTACTACGGGTATTTTTTGTGCTTGTTGACATGACATTGCTCGTATTGCTTCAAGCAGACTGAAACCGTCCATAGCAGGCATTTGTATGTCTGTGAAGAGAATATCAAATCTTTCTTTTTCTATTCTATTGAATACTTCATCTGGGTGCATACAGCATGTTATTGACTCTATGGCTATTCCACTATTATCTGGTGAGATAGTATGTAGCATATCATGTGTCAGCTGCATCTGTATTCTGTCATCGTCTATTAACAGAATTCTGATTTTACGTTCTGACTTTTTCTCATTGTCTATTGATATCCCCGGTTTTTTTTCAGTGAATGAAGGTAGTGGTATCTCTACACAAAACAAACTTCCATTATCAGGTTGGCTGCTGACACTTATCGTTCCGTTCTGTAATTCCACTAACTTGCGGGTAATAGATAATCCAAGGCCGAAACCTTCCTTTCCCTGTGCTCCGGGAAGACGTGTGAATTCTGTGAAAATCTTACTCTGCTCTGTTTCAGTCATACCGCACCCGGTATCTTCCACACTAAAATGTAAACGGACGCCACAGTATGAAACAGAAAGAGTGATACTGCCTTCTGTTGTGAACTTCAAAGCGTTCGAAAGTAGATTTTCCACAATTTGACGTATGCGGAATGGATCTCCTTCGAGAGTTAGGTCTTGTTCCATTTCTGGCTTGTACAATAAGATGATGTCCTTTTGTTCTGCCAATGGCAGGAAGCTGTTATATATTTCTTCAAAGAGTCTGTAAGGACGGAATGCTACAGGGTTAAGATCCATCTTTCCTGCTTCCAGTCTATGGTAGTCAAGCAAGGATGTAACGAGTGCCAACAGATGTTTGGCAGAACTCTTCATATTTTCAAGATAGAACATCTGACGTTTGTCGGATATTAGTCTTTCGAGCAGGTCTGTATAACCTATGATAGAACCGGCAGGAGCCTTAATGTCATGGGTAATAGTAAGCATAAGTTTCTCGCGTGCGCGGAGGAGGTCTTCTGCATAGTCACGTGCCTTTTCCAATTCACGGCGATAATGATTGCTGCGTGTGAGGTCTCGCCATATTATGGTGAAGAATATCAATACCAATATTATAGCAGCTACAGAAATACCAGCCATGGCGAGGGCGGCATCCTTACGGATGGATTGTTCGTGGTACATGCGTGTTGCTGATGCTATTTGTTCGTCCTGTTCAATGCTTTCAAGAAGCTGGCTAACTCGTCGGCTGAGATGGCTTCCAGCTATCTTCAGACGGTTTATCCTATAATCTAATGTACGCAATTCTTCCCTTCGGGTACTGAATACTTTGTCTTGTATGCCTGAAAGCATTGAGGCCAAAGTGTCAACAGGGCTGAATACCTGGTCTATTGTATCTGTGAAAACTTCCTCTACTACATTACTGACTTCTGTTGAGTCAGCCTTTCCGGGGGCAAATACATCTGCAACCCGTCTGAAGAAACTCTTCGGCTCGTGATGAATAGTATATGTATTATGATGAGTTACCACGCGGCGTCTTACGTGGCTTTCTGTTATTAATGAGTCATGTTTGTGCAGCAAGCTGTCCAACTGCTTACGGTATATCATATCAGTTGGAGTTTTACTCATAGCCTCCATAACGGCTATCATATTGCGCTCTTTGTCGCGTAGCAACATTTCTACGGTATCTATTCGTGCCTGCTGTATGGTATCAGTCATAAGTGTACGCAAGGTATCAAGAGACAAATGAACTTTCTTCATGGCTCTGTTGTATAGCCAGAGTTCGTTTGAACTTCCCGTACGTAGTGCTTGTCCTATAACTTCTGTCTCGTATAGTCGGCTTATGATGTTGTGAGTAGTCCGTCGTCGGTTGTATATACTTTCTTCCAGTCCGGTAGGTTGGGTAAGAAGGTTCATTTGTTTATACACATAACCTATGGCTCCAAGAAGGAGAATAATCAGTATGATATAGCCGAATGCTAATTTTGTTTTGGTGGAGAACATGGTGGTAATTAAGTAAAAAAATTATCAGGCTCTTGTCTTTTTTCTGAATCTCATCCAATACATCACTCCTGCGCTTGTCAGTCCGAATGGGAATGCCATCCACACACCTGTAAGTCCGCCGTCAAGGATAAATCCGAAAATATATCCTGCGGGAAGTGATATTACAAAGTATGCTATGAAAGCATAAAGAAGCATCGGCTTTACATCGGCAATACCTCTCAGAGAGTTGGCAAAATTAATCTGCAATGCATCGCCAAACTGATATATCAAGAATGGATAGATAACGCTTGCCACCATACGGCTTACTTCCTCACTGTCCGTAAACCATCCGCCTATATGGTTCCTAAGTAGGAAGATTGGTATTCCGGTCATAAGTAACATTACTAAAATGATGTGAAATCCATGATTGGCTGTACGTCGAACATTCTCCATGTCGCCTTGACCATGAAAATTACTTATTCTTACAGATACAGCAGCCCCCATACCGTAGTACATCATGAAACAGACCTGTGATACAGCCATCATTATCTGATAAGAAGCCAGTTCCATACTTCCAAGCCATCCTATCATGATTGCACTGAGGCTGAATGAGGCTGTTTCCATTCCCATTTGTCCGGCTATAGGCCATCCTAATCTGTTTAAGTGGTTAAACTCAGTCTTGTTAACCTTTCCTTCGTGAAATCCTCGTTTGTATTCTGCGTATCTGCCTGTTATGAAAAATAGAATAACGAAGGCTATTACCATCAGTATTCTGGATATAAGAGTTGATATACCTGCTCCTGAAAGTCCCATTTCAGGAAACCCTAATTTGCCGTATATCAGGATGTAATTACCTATGATATTTAGTATGTTTCCTCCCAACAGAATCCACATAGGCACTTTCGTGTCAGTTATTCCGTCGGCAAACTGTTTGAATCCGTTAAACCATAGTACAAAGGGAATAGAG
This sequence comes from Bacteroides caecigallinarum, assembly GCF_016902295.1. Taxonomy (GTDB): domain Bacteria; phylum Bacteroidota; class Bacteroidia; order Bacteroidales; family Bacteroidaceae; genus Phocaeicola; species Phocaeicola caecigallinarum_A. The sequence goes on from NZ_JACJLQ010000008.1 coordinate 60,383, forward strand.
GCAAGTAGAATAAGAAAGTATGGGCGTATGAACGGTATAAGTTCCTCTGGTTGACCCATGTATGGAATTGCCGCATATACACCGCCCATTACTGCACATACCAATACTGCGAGCAAAGTATTTGCTACAAGACTGTTTTTCAGCGCACGACCAACATCACTGCGCAAGCCGCGTCCGTAAAGACTGCCAACAATTGGAGTTAACCCGTATGAGAAACCGGTGCTGAAAATTATAGCCAGGTTGAACATGTTATTCACAAAACTTGCCGCGGCTAATTCTGTGGCACTGTGATGACCTATCATCATTGTATCGGCAAATCCGAGAACAATAACTCCAATCTGTCCAATCACAATAGGTAATCCCAGGGCAAGTAATGTTCGGTAATGTTGTTTCATTATATGGTGTCAGATTCTTTCCTTTTATAGTATAAAATATTGCAGTTCTCTCTTACAAAACATTTCTTGGCTGTATTTATTATCTGTTCGGGAGTTACAGAACGATATTTTCTAACTTCATCGTTCATATCTTCAGCCTTACCTATAAGTTCAAAGAAAGCCATGTTGGTAGCAATGGACAGATAATTCATATTACTGAAAATTTGTTCGCTTTCGTATCTGTTCTTGACCTTTTCAAGTTCCTTCTCATTTACAGGATATTCTTTCAGACTATTCAATTCATTCCAAATCGCTTTTTCGGCTGTTTCCAAATTTATTCCATCACATGGCTTACCTGTAATATGGAAAAGTCCGCTGTCAATACTTCCTGAAATATATGCATCTACCGAACTGAATATTTTTTTTTCTATAACTAATCTTTGTATTAGTCGTGAAGAACGTCCGTTACTCAGGATGTCCGATATAAGGTCGAATGTATGATAACTTTTGTCTTTACGTCCGCATATATGAAAAGCCATGTATAGAGTGTTGACAGGTACGTCGCGTTCCACAGTCAATCGGCGTTCTTCGGTCTGAGGTTCTTCAACAGGTAATTCCCTTGCTTTTATATCCCTTTTAGGTATATCTCCGAACCATTTTTCAGTTAAACGAATTGTCTCTTCGAACGATATATTACCGCTTACGGCAAGTATGGCATTGTTTGGCGCATAAAATCTGTAGAAAAAGTCTTTTACATCCTGCATTGTTGCGTTTGTTATATGACTTATTTCTTTTCCGATTGTAGGCCAGCGATATGGATGAGTCTTGTATGCCATATCCCTTATTATATGTGATACGTCACCGTACGGTTGGTTCAGATTTCTTTGCTTAAATTCTTCTGCTACCACATTTTTCTGTACTTCTAAACTTTTTTCGTTGAAATCCAGTGACATCATTCTGTCGCTCTCCAACCAAAATCCTATTTCAGCATTTTTGCCTGGCAGTGTAATGTAGTAGTTGGTTATATCATTATTGGTCCATGCATTATTTTCTCCTCCAGCATTTTGTACAGGTGTGTCATAGTCTGGAATGTTGATTGAGCCGCCGAACATGAGATGTTCAAAGAGATGTGCAAAACCTGTGTGTTCAGGGTGTTCGTCTCTTGCTCCTACATCGTATAGTAGGTTAAGGGCAACCATTTGTGTTGTGGTATCCTCATTATGTACAATGCGTAGCCCGTTTTCGAGAATATGTCGGTTTATGGTTATCATTTTGGGGCTTTACTCATTAATCACGGTAGCTTTCAAGATACGTATATCTATTTTGGGACGGTCGGCACGGTTAGTTCCTACATTTTCAATTTTCTCAACAACATCCATTCCGTCTGTCACTTCGCCGAAAACTGTATATGCGCCGTCCAGATGAGGAGCACCGCCTATGGTAGTATAAGCCTGTTTTTGTTCCTTTGTATATCTTAATGCAGGTTCTTTATCTACTATGTCGCGAGCTTGTGATTCGAGAGAGTCCTGTAATTCGAGTAATCCCTCAGTATCACCTGCCTTACGCATTTTGTATATTTCTTTCATGTGTTTGCGTGCAAGATTGTTGAAAACTTCTTCCAGACGTGCCTCGTTCATGTGGTTTTCCATGTTAATCATTTGTGCCTCGCTGAACTTTCTTCCTGTCACGATATAGAATTGACAGCCTGATGATTCTCTTTCCGGATTAACTTCATCACCCTGACGTGCTGCCGCAAGAGCACCTTTCTTGTGGAAAAAGTTCTTGTTGAATTCAGCAGGAATGGTATATCCTACGTCTCCGCTTCCTAATGTTGTAGTATCTGTAGCAGTCTTGCTAAGTGGGTCGCCTGCCTGTATCATAAAGTTTTTGATTACACGATGGAACAGTGTGCTGTCGTATGTACCTTCTTTCACAAGTTTTATGAAGTTTTCTTTGTGTTTAGGAGTCTCGTCATACAGTTTTACTGTGATGTTGCCCATAGTAGTTTCCAGGCGTACCAATGTTTCATTAACTTTTTCCATATTTATTCCTTTTTCTGATTTGCTGTTTCCTGTACAAGCCATCATGCAAATGGCTACTATTATTGGTGTGATGGCTTTTATCATTTCTTATTGTTTTTAGTTGTTATTTATTAATCGTTTGTTATGCCGTATAAACAGGCATGTCTAATTTTTAGAACGGATATCCGATAGCAAAATGTAGTCCTAATCCGTCTTTAAAGCGTGGTATATTGTAATATCCTTTTTTCTCGGTGTCATACGGAACATGGAGGGCAATACCCAAATCAAGACGCAAGACAAGGAAATCAAGGTCATAACGTATTCCGGCTCCTGTACCAAGAGCTATACTGTCGAAAAAATGGTTGAATGTGAATTGTGCATCAGGTCTTGCAGGGTCGTCTCTGAGAAGCCATACATTACCTGCATCCAAAAATATTGCACCGTTCAAATTCCCGCCTGCAAATTTAGATAATATTCTGAAACGATACTCCATATTCGCCTCAAGTTTTATATCTCCTGTCTGGTCAACATACGAATAAGTATTATCGGCAGAAGGCTGATAACGTCCGGGACCGATGGAACGTATTGTGAATGCACGGATACTGTTTGCTCCACCAACGTAGAACTGTTCGGTATATGGCGCTATGGTTTTGTTTCCGTATGACCAGATAATACCTCCCATAGCCCTGAAAGCTAACTGATGCATATCGTTGAACCATATTGTATTTCTTATTTCTGAAGAATATTTCAAAAATTGTGCGAAAGGAGTACCTAACAGTTTTTTATCTTTCTCTGTGAATTTCTGTCCAAATGCCGCATAGATAAGTGAAGTGATGTTTCCTGCACTTGTCAGAGAGTTTTCCCACCATACGCGATTTTTGCGTTTCCGGAAAGAATTGTCGTATGTCAGAGTATATGATTGTGACGGGATAAACTGATCATTCAGACTATAGAACAGCATAGGGTTCTGTGCTGCTATCTGATTGAATTCTTCCGTTCTGTTTTGCAGTGTGTTGAATGCCAGGTTCAATGGCGTGACAGAGTGTTTCATACTTCTTTTGGGTTGGAAACTGTATGATACAGTTCCACCGAAAGACAGCATTTTGAAATATTTAGCACGGTTTATTTGGTCGGCATATACTTTAAAGTTAGTACTTGATGGAAAGCGGAATGGGTCAATCCGGTTTTTCAGCCATGGCAGAATAATGCGTGGAAAGTCTAATGTTAGAGCTGCCCCAAATTCGTATGAGTTCATTACGGAGCTACGGCCATCTACAGTTGAGCTGGTTTGCCATTCGTACGAGCCTTTCAGTTCAAGGTTAAGTGATGCTCCCATACGCATGAAGTTTTTCCTTGAAAGGTTGAATTTTGCTCCAGGACCGGTTTGTTTGGTGTCTTTGGTTGTAAGGTTGAACTCCAGTTCGCTGTCGTATGGTAGGTCGAACATTGAGTTTACACTTATATCCAAAGTATCAGTACCGTTACGCGGTGTATATTGAAATTCGTTGAATTTGAATACTCCGAGTCTCGCTAAGGCTTCCTGGGTATAATTCTGTCTTGTAAGCGAATATTTTTCACCGCTACGGTAAAGGAATCTTTTTCTCAGAACGCTATATCTCAGTTCTGGTTTTTCGCCAAAGTAATGAACAGTAAAATCTCTTGCGGAAATAGAATCATGAGGTTGTTCACCATTATACCCTATGAGTTTTATGTCGGTCTTTCCTATAATATACTGTGTCTTTGCTTCTTTGGGAATATTGCTGCCTGGTACAATTTTCAGTTTTACATATCCGGAGCGAGCCAGTGTGTCTGCAAGGAAAGAGATATATTCTCCACGGAAAAAGTAATATCCGTTATTCTTGAAAAGTGTTACAAGTCTTTCGCGTTCATTGTTAAGCTGGGTTACATCAAAATTATCATTACTGTGTATTAGTCTTTCGTCAAAATGTTTCATAATGATGGTGTCCGCACGTTCAGGAAATCCTTCGTATGTCACAGTATCGATTTTGTATGGTTGTCCCATATTGATTTCGTAACTAAGTTTTACGGCCCGCGGATTACTGGTACTGTCCACTCTATAAGTAACATTCCCGTCGAAATAACCGTAGTCCTTAAGTAAGTTTGAAGCAATTTTTATTCTGGTCTCAGGATTTACTGTAGAAATAGTAACAGGCTCTGCGGCTAATTTGCGGAATATCCATTTGCCTAATCCTTTTTCGTATTTTTGGAAACTGTTGTAAACCCATAGTCCGAAAGGGAATGGAATACGGTACTTCGCACTTCCGAGTACTGAGTTGTTCGGGGCTACGCTTATGGCTGCAGTTACCTCGTCAATAGTCTTCTGTCCATGCTCTGAAATGTCATGATTTTCTATCTCGATATTTTTGATACCGGTATATAGGGTTTCACCTTCAGGAAGATTTCTTGTGGTAGAACATCCTGAAAGAATGACGAGTATTATTATCAGATATGTTGTTTTTATTTTTGACATGTCTTTTAGTTGTTAGTTATTAGCTTTCGGTTGTTAGATACAATAATCTAACAGCTATTCTCCTTTCTTTTTCCTTCTGAAAATAAACAAATCTTTTATTCTTGCCACTTTCTTTTTCAGAACTATACCAGCTCCGGTTTCAGTTACCTCACCTTCGAGTACGTTGGCGTATTTTTTATCGTGAAACAGGCGTACATATCTTGTACCGCTATTGTCAAGTCTATATTCCAAAGAAATATTGTCTATGAATGATTCGTCCCTTACTGCAGCATTACCGGTTGAGATTTTCCCGCCTATAACTACGCGTACACGGTTGTTCCAGAAGCGTTTTGCAAACTGGAAATTATAATCCGTTCTGGTATCGCCGGTTTCGGTGGCATTTGTTGTCTCCATTCCGACACTCAGGTCAATAGTCTTGAGCGCATTTCCTGCTATGCTGTTTATTTGTCCTTGGAGGTATGAGTTCAGTGCACTGTTCGCATCAAGTTTTGCAGTCGAGCTATCCGATATATACATTCCTGTTACGAGCATCGTCACTGCTGCCTTATTCTTTTGTGAAGCAGACATTGCTGCAAGTTCGTTCTGCATAGCCCCATCTTCTGGCGCATCGATGGTGAAGGCAAATCCAAGGTCATTAAGCCTGTTAGTAATACTTACACCAACATCGAAACTGACCATTCTTGCAGACTGCCCTTCCTGGGTAACGGATGTTCTGGTTCTTTCATAAGCTTGAATATTCAATTTCGGATCCATAATATTTCCTGTCCATTCTATATAACTGCCTTCACGTATGCGGAATGTCTTTAAAGGGATAACAGGCATTTCATATTTCATCTCACCACTCATAAGTTGGTAACGTCCGTTTAGCAGCATATTACCGTCAGGGGTATATTGGAAAGCGAGGTCACCGCCACCTTCTACCTGCATATAGTTTGATCCACTTTCATTTATGTCCACTTTACACTGTACGGCTTGGTCGATGTGCAAGTTTACAAGCATATCAATACCACCAGGTCTCATTTCTTGCAATGGCTTTCTCCGTGCGGCTGCTGTGTCGGCAAAGTTTACGAAAGTAACAGTCTCGGCTAATCTGTCTTCCACAGTAAGTGGTGATTCTCTTAGAATATATGTAAAGTTACTGCTACCCAGTATATTTGCATTGCCTTTTACAGAAATGTTATCTGGAGTACCTTTGATGGAGGTGTTCAGGTCGATATACATTTTACCATATACCATTGAAGTCTTGTTTTTCTTGGCGTTGAATACCTCGAAGTTTCTCGCTGTCATCTTTAGGTCCATGTACATGTTTCCCATGTCGGCGAAATCAACACTTCCATCTATAATATATGGATTTTTTCCTCTTGAGAATATACTGTACTTATCAAATATCAGTTTGTTGTCTGTAACATTGATCGCTTTATTTTCAAATTTCAGATTCATAGATGTCATTGGTACGAATACATTAACGCTGTCAGTAATAAATTTACCATTTATTACAGGCGCTTCTGTGGAGCCGCTAATTGAGACATCTGCTCCGGCATATCCGGTAATTGAAGCCAAATCTTCAGAAACGAAAGCCCCTGCCAGCTCCAGTGGAAAACGTTGTAGGGCAAGATGAGCATTCAGAAGGTCATGCTCTCCTTCTTTTGCCGCAGCAGTGTATCGTCCGTTAATTTCGGCAAGTGTAATACCGTTGCGACTAATATATCCGTCCACATTGTGAGCTCCGTCTTCAGAAGGCAGATAAACAGCACTCAAAGCCCAATTGCCAAGTGGTTTCCCTCCGTATGCTAAAGTATCTATACCAGTTTCTATGGCTGTCATGAATGAGCTCTCGTCTTGCTGAATGTAGTGGGCTTCGGCATTTATTATACCGTCAACTGGTGGCATGTAAGGGATTATCCGTTTGAATTCTCCTATATTCAGGCGGTTTATCGCCAAAGTGATATCCTGCACGACAGTTGAGTCAGCAACCGAATATATTTGTAGCCCTGTGCCGTTATCATCGAATAATCGCATATCGGCGTGTATTCTTCCTTTATCGTTAAGGAAGATATAATTCTCTGGGTTGAGTCTGAACTGTCTATATACTAACGTTGGGCGTTCAGGCATTAAATGCAGGCTGATACCTTCTTTCCTCAGAACAGCTTTAAGACCTATTAAGGCTCCTGTCTCACCTGTTTCATTGTCATATCTTGCCATAATCTGTGCATCTTTCCCGGATAAGCCTCCATCTAAGAATATGCTGAATGCTTCCTGTTTTTTTGTTTTGTTTGCCTTGACGCTTCCTGCCAATACAATACCAGTAGAATCTTGGACAGCGCTAAATCTGATAGAGTCCAGGCTCAGACTGTCTGTGTGCAGGCCGTATAGATAAGCTTTGCTGTTTAAACCATGTGTGGCAGATGTATTGAACGATGCGTATAGTCGGTTGAAACCTATACCATTCATTTCGAGAGTGTTTGCAAGAGGATTATCATCACCTGCAAAGATTCTGAATGATGTTTCCGGTAAAAGTTTGCGTAATGCCTCTGTGTCAATGTTTCTTCCTTTCCATTGTTTTTCAGCCATTGTCGCAATCTTTTCTATTTTATCTATCACGAGGTCCATACCTCCGGTAGTTCTTAGCAACATTGTCATATCTCCGGCATTTATATAACTGCGCAGAGAGTCTTCTGTCATGTTAACTCCAAAGTTGATGTCTTTTGTATTAAAAGTCTTTTGTGGTGTTATTAATCTGATTTCTCCAACCTTTACCTTTGCGCTGTGTCTTTTGGCTAAATCAGTACGTGCATCTATGTTTATCGTTGCTGCAGTCTTGAACGGTTTAGGTGAAATCCCCATAGCATAGAGATTGAGACTTTTTATATCAGTTTTAAGTCCGGCTACTATATTATTTGTGGTAATATTTGCATTAAGTGTCGATGATATATCCATAAGGTTATCATTGATGTCGAGCAATGAATTCATTTCTCCATTCTCAAGTTTCGCGCTCATGGTTATACCTGATAATACATATCTTGCGTATTCCATATTTGAAATGCTTGCTTTCATTTCCATTTTGCATTCCTTCGACAAAAAATCTAATCCTTTACCGTTTGCATCACAAAACGCACTTACCCTGAACAGTGAATCTTCCGGCATGAAATGATGTAGATTTATGTCTTTTATGTCGATTCCGGCAAAATAGCTGTCGTTTTTTGGGATAAATCCAGCTTTTAGGTCTATAAGACCTTCCCCTTGCGTCAGGTTCATGGCTGTAGTAATGCTGTCATTCTTTACATCAGCGGTTCCGAGAAGTTTCATGTCTGACGGTATAATCGTAGTGCCCAAAAGTGATTTTGCAAAACGCATGTTTGGGAAAGCAACTTCCATATTGATGTGAGCGCACATTTTTGTACTGTCCATAATGTCGTTGGCATATCCTTCGGCGGCAAATTTTAGATGATCCGGTATTTCGGCACTTATTGAAGTTATTCTCATTTCGTTTAAGTAACCGTCTATTCCAGCTCTTACTTGCAAAGGTACGGCTGGGAAATCCTTCTTGAAGTCTTCCGGTAAGCCAGATACGAAGCGAAAAATGTCGTTTTTACCAATGTCTGCCATCAGTCTGGCAGATATGCTTCCGTTATTACCGATTTGTGATATATTCATTCCTGCACCGGCCTGTAGTGTCATGTATGAATCTGTAGTTCTTAGTTCAAGACCAGAAATTTTCATTGCCGTGTCATTCATGTCAATTTTTCCTCCTGCCGACAGAATTTCCAGTCCGCATCTTTCTTTCATCTTTATTTCTTTTATGTCGGCTTTTATTCTGTTCCCGCAATAGTATATAGAATCCATACCTATGTTTATTCCGGAAAGTGAAATCCACGAAGGGTCGAATCCTTCTTCAGGATTTTTTTTCCCTGCGTTATATATGGCTGCAGATTTTTTTATTGTGAATGTCTCGAGTGAGTATTCTTCTTTTTGCAGGTCTATCATACCTCCTGCAAGTAGGGCAGAACTGAGATTAAGCTCCATATTCATACTGTCAAGCGGCATGCTAAGTCGTACGGATACATTATCCATGCTTGCTTTTTTTAACATTATTTTCCAGTATAAAGGTTCGCTTGCAGTTGTGTCAGCTGCTGATGTGTCAGCCAAGCATACGTCAAGGTCAGTATCCTTGATTCTTAGTTCGTTTATCATTGCTGTTTCAGGACTCAGGGCTATACCGTGGGATTCAAGATAAAGTTCTCTCATTCTCCCTTTTAATGTAAGTCCTTCTATCATATCCAATGTGTTCAGATTGATGTCTTTCAATCCGAAGGCATCTATTTCCACCTGTTTTTTCAGGAGGGGGCGCATTTGTATTTTCAGTGTTATTTGCCCTGCGCTAAGCAGAGTATCGCCATTTTCTATTGCTGAAACACTGTGTATATTCAGATTAAGTGGAAATGAAAGGGTCAGTTTGCCTACACTTATGTCCATACCTGTAGTTTCGGAAGCTATGGATGCGGCTTTCCGGACAGCAAAATTCTGTATAGGCGGAATGTATATCAGGATTGATAGTATGATAAATAATGCAAATGGAATACATAAAATAATTCCACACCATTTTAGAAATTTCTTCATTGCATGTGTCTGTTTGTGTTTGCGAATATACTAAAAAAAACTTACTTTGAATATATTTTGTTCATGAAGTGTTTCATTAACGATAAATGTCTATCTTTGCATTGTTAATAACTAAAAATATAACTTATGAAACCAACATTATTTGTATTGGCTGCCGGTATGGGAAGTCGTTACGGTGGCCTTAAACAGCTTGACGGACTGGGACCAAATGGGGAAACAATTATGGATTATTCTATCTTTGATGCTATTCGTGGTGGATTTGGAAAGATAGTATTTGTAATCCGTAAGGATTTCGAAGAAGACTTCCGTAACAAAGTTCTTTGTAAATATGAAAACCATATCCCGGTAGAAGTTGTATTCCAGTCTTTGGATAAACTTCCTGAGGGTTATACTTGTCCTGAAGGTCGTGTAAAACCTTGGGGTACAAACCACGCTGTATTGATGGGTAAAGACGTTATCAAAGAACCATTTGCCGTAATCAATGCTGACGACTTCTATGGTAGAGACAGTTTTGCCGTTATCGGTAAATATCTTTCAGAACTCCCAGAAGGCTCAAAAAATGATTATTGTATGGTAGGTTTCCGTGTAGGTAATACTTTGTCTGAAAGTGGTTCTGTAGCACGTGGTATCTGTTCTTCTAATGAACAGGGACACTTGACAACTGTTGTTGAACGTACAGAAATCATGCGTGTAGATGGTGTTGTAAGCTATAAGGACGAAAAAGGTGAATGGGTAGGAATTGAAGACAATACCCCTGTCTCTATGAATATGTGGGGATTTACTCCTGACTATTTCAAATACTCAGAGGATTATTTCATTGAATTCCTTGATGCTAATAAGGAAAACTTAAAAGCTGAATACTTTATTCCTTTGATGGTAAATAAGCTTATCAATGAGAATACAGCTTCTGTAAAAGTTCTTGACACAACTTCTAAATGGTTTGGCGTTACTTATGCTGCTGACCGTCAGAGTGTCGTTGATAAGATCCAGGCTTTGGTAGATGCCGGTGAATATCCTTCTAAATTGTTCTGATAAACAATTTTACTATATATAAAGACGGATTGCCACGAAACGAGGCAATCCGTCTTTTTTTGTTTTTATTTCACTTTTATGCTGTAAACAGGTTGTTGCTTCTGTGTATCCATTGGTACGGCGCGATATTTTACTTTCTCAAAATCGATTTCCTTGAGATTGACACTTCTTATTGCACTATTGTACATTGTGCGGAAGTAGATTTTCAGATTGTTCATATCTGTGGCCGAAGTCCATTGTGTAGCACTCGGAATATTTGCTGGTACTTGTCCTTTTGAGAATTCAATTCCTACAGGTATATCGAAATTGTTCAATATTTGGAATCCTTGTAGAACTGTTTCTTCGGATGTATCCTGCATAGGTGCCGTGGTCTGATAGAATGCAGCCCTTACAAATCTTGATGGAGGAGTAACGTCACCCGGTATGCCAAGGAAACCACTGCCTGCTCCGAATTGTGAAATCTCAGTATTACCGAGTTTCTGCGACGGGGCTGAACCCGGGAATAGGTTTACATAGTTGTTCAGGTTGGTCATTTGCCAATTAAAATCTGGCGAATTGGTCAATACTCCTAATTCATTATTGTAAAATACAGGTTTACCGTCTATTATTTCCAGAACTATCTGTTTGCCTGTTGTATCAGCGAATCTCCAGTGTACGGTTGAGGCTCTTGGGTCTATAGCTATCACGTGAACCTTGTTTATGGCTTCTTTTACTTCTTCTATAGATTGGCATTCTCCAAGAATCCACGATACAAGTTGTAAATCAGCAATGCTTTGTGCTTTATATGAAGCATTGTAGTCCTCATATTTTCCGTATTTTGGGAAATAGAACAGTCCGGCAGACAGTCCTTTTTCGTTAAGACCTTCGGCTATGAATTCCTTCTGTTCTACGGCTAATCCTACATATCCGTATTTCGAAGTGAATTTCATTCCGTCAACACCACCAGGGATGTATGATTGTGCTGTATATCCTCGAGGAACTATTACATACTGGCTGTTAAGGTCGCTTCCTCCCCATTCAATTGTTCTTGCAAGAATTTTTGTACTGTCTTTGGCTGTTAGTGTGATACCTGTACAGGCATCTGCTGTGTTCGTGCCTATGGTTGCTATTGCAGAGGCAAGGCACATTGTAAAAAGATGTTTTTTCATAAGATAAGAATGTCTTTGTTCTTTTATATATAAACAACATAAACTATGAATATGTTGCTTATTCCCTCAAAATTAAAGAGTTTATTGATAAATATCAAGCATTCTTATCGAAAAATCATTCAATCCAGCATTTTGCCTTTTTTGTTTTTCCAGAATTTGATATGTTTCGGGCTTCCGATTAATTGTGATGTATAAATACCCGTATGTCCGGAAAACATATATGCTGTAACACATGCTATGCCTATATATACAGCACAGTCGGCACCAAATAATTCAATTCCCATAAGTGTACAGGCTATAGGAGTGTTTGTGGCTCCTGCAAATACGGCAACAAATCCTAATCCGGCTAATAATGATACGTGAAGAGGAAGTATTGCTGATAAGGCACTACCCAGTGTGGCTCCAACAAAGAAGAGAGGTGTAACTTCTCCACCTTTGAACCCAACCCCTATAGTAAATGTGGTTAGGAGTATCTTAAGAAGGAAATCATACCACATTTGTACTTCGCTGAATGATGCTACAATAGTCGGTACTCCAAGACCGATGTATTTGGTTGTTCCCAATAGATAAACACTGAATGCAATGAATATACCGCCAATGAAAGGGCGTAGTGGAGGGTAGCTTATAAATTTTTTTGCCAAATTCCCCCATATTTCGATGAAGCGGGAAAATGTCATTGCCGCAATACCGAAAATAATACTTGCAGCTAAAACAAACAATAAAGTCTGTATGTTTATGTCAGGTGTTTGACTGATACAGTAATGAGTATGGGCGATTCCCCATGCGTGACATGTGAGATTCGCAAAAAAAGCAGAAAGGAAAACAGGCAATATTGCATCATATCTAAGTCTTCCTACAATTATAACTTCAAGTGCGAATACTGCACCTGCAAGCGGTGTACCGAAGATAGATGCAAATCCGGCTCCAACACCTATCTGTATCATTATTTTTCTGTCGTAAGGATGCATTTTCAACAGTCTTGACATGAAATCTGCTATAGCTCCACCCATTTGTACCCCTGTGCCTTCACGTCCGGCAGAACCTCCAAAAAGATGGGTAATCACTGTTCCTATATATACTAAAGGTGCCATCTTGAAAGGAATGATATTTCTTGACGAGCGAATTTCTTCAATAAGAAAATTATTGCCTCTTGCCGCAGTTCCTGCCAGGTAATGATACATCAGTCCTATGCCAAGACCTCCTAAAGGAAGTAAAGATATAATCCACAGGTTATTTTCACGATAGTCGGTTGCCCAGTTCAGCGATGCCAGCAGTAACGCAGAAGCAGAGCCTATTAAAGCCCCTGCGATAGCTCCTATGATTGTCCATTTAAGCAGATACAATAGTATTGGTAGTTGTTCAGCCTTAGTACCAAATTCTGTTATGTTCTTGTTTAGCCTCATTCGTTTTTATGGGTTAAATATTTTTACTTATAGAAATCGTAGGTTTGTTTTTGCAAAGTTAAGGATAATATTTTCATCTTTCTTTAAAGATTAGTAATAATATATCTAATCGCCAATAATGAAATCTTATGCTCCCGGATGCAATTAGCATTACACGAACGTGTAACGCAAAGTCCTTTTTTATGTCTGACTATAGGATAAGAGGGATGTTTACTTTTGCTGAAGTTAATGGCGATAATATGACAATTGCGCTAAGTTATTCTCATCAGAAATCGTAACTATTGAAGAGTAGAAAGAAAAAAATAAGAAAAAATCATCTTTTCATACCTTATTATATAAACTACCCTCAATTTTTTTTCTACATTTGCCACTATAATTAATTCATTCTGAAAATATGCAGAACAATCTGGTAATAGTAGAGTCTCCCGCAAAGGCCCGTACCATAGAAAAATTCTTGGGCAGCGGATACAAGGTGATGTCCAGCTATGGACATATACGCGATTTGAAGAAAAAATCGTTCAGTATAGATGTTGACCATGGATTTGCGCCAATATACGAAGTACCGGCTGACAAGAAGAAGCTGGTTGCACAACTTAAGGTTGAAGCCGACAGTGCCGATATGGTATGGCTGGCAAGTGATGAGGACCGCGAAGGAGAGGCTATAGCATGGCATCTACAGGAAGTTCTGAAACTGAAAAAAGAAAACACACGCCGAATAGTATTTCATGAAATTACACCTAATGCAATAAAGAATGCGATACAGACACCGCGAGGGATAGACCTCAGCTTAGTGGATGCTCAGCAGGCACGTCGTGTGTTGGACAGAATTGTAGGTTTCGAGTTGTCGCCTGTATTGTGGAAAAAGATAAAACCATCGCTTTCGGCCGGAAGAGTGCAGAGTGTGGCTGTAAGACTTATAGTAGAACGTGAACGCGAAATAAATGCATTTAATCCGAAACCGGCTTTCAGGGTTATTGCTGTACTGACTGATGCTGAAGGTGCGGAGATTAAGGCCGAACTGTCAGTACGTCCGGAAACTGAAGAGGAAGCGCGCCGTGTGCTTGAACTATGTGCCGATGCGAATTTCGTGGTAGAAGATATCAGCACACGTCCGCTAAAACGTAGTCCGGCACCACCTTTCACCACTTCTACACTTCAGCAGGAAGCTGCAAGAAAGTTGGGATACAGCGTGGGACAGACTATGATGCTGGCACAGAAACTTTACGAAAACGGATATATCACATATATGCGTACCGACTCCGTAAATCTCTCGGAACTTGCTCTTGGCGCATGTGCTAAAGTCATTACCGGTAAGGCGGGAGAGAAATACTTACGTACACGTCAATATCATACTCATACTAAAGGGGCACAAGAAGCACACGAGGCTATCCGTCCGACATACATGGATAAGGAAAAGATTGATGCTACATCACAGGAACAGAGACTTTACGACCTTATTCGAAAACGTACACTTGCATCTCAAATGGCCGATGCAGAGCTGATGAAGACTACTGCGGTAATTGCTGCCGAAGGAACTGACTGCAAGTTTAATGCGGCAGGGCTGGCTGTTACATTCGATGGTTTTATGCGTGTATATAGCGAAAGCCTTGATGAAGAACCGGACCGCGAGGACGAAAGTCGTCTGTTGCCACCAATGCAGGCAGGACAGAAACTGGTGCGAAAGGATATTAGTGCTATAGAACGATTCAGCCAACCACCGGCAAGATATACAGAAGCAAGTCTTGTAAGGAAACTTGAAGAACTTGGTATCGGACGTCCGTCAACATACGCTCCAACCATATCTACCGTGCAGCAGCGTGGTTACGTTGAGAAGGGAAGTCGTGAAGGAATTAGCCGTGAGTTCAGATTGCTGACACTTGATAAGAACGGTAAGATTTCTTGTGTGAAGAAAACCGAAACTACAGGTAGTGAAAAACAGAAACTTATTCCTACTGATGTGGGCGTCGTAGTTACAGATTTCCTTATGGATTATTTCCCTGAGATAATGGATTATAACTTCACTTCCGGAGTGGAAAAGGAATTTGATGAGGTGGCTGCAGGCGAAAAACCATGGACAGAGATGATAAGCCGTTTCTATACTGCGTTCCATCCTTTGGTTGAGAAAACTTCTGCTTCAAAGACTGAGCATAAGGTAGGTGAAAGACTTTTGGGTACAGAACCATCCACAGGAAGACCTGTATCTGTAAAGATTGGACGTTTCGGTCCTGTTGTGCAGATAGGAAGTGCAGATGATGAGGAAAAACCACGTTTTGCGCAGTTACGTCGTGAACAGTCTATGGAGACAATTACACTTGATGAGGCATTGGAACTGTTCCGTCTGCCACGTACGCTTGGCGAACACGAAGGAAAGCAGGTAAGTGTTGGCGCAGGAAAGTTCGGACCATACGTTAAATTCGACAATATTTATGTGTCGGTGCCTAAGGACAAGGATCCACTGACTATTACACTTGACGAGGCTGTTCAGATGATAAAGGATAAACAGGATGCCGAGGCAAGGAAAGTTATAAAGATTTTTGCTGATCATTCAGATTTACAGGTGTTGAACGGAAGATATGGTCCTTATATCGCATACGAAGGCAAAAATTATAAGATTCCTTCCGGTGTGGAACCTGCCGATCTTACAGTAGAGGCTTGTTTTAAGGTTATAGAACTTCAGAAGACTAAGGCTGAGACAAGAAAGAGAAAAAAATAATTAGTCGACAAGGCTCTATTCAGTTACAAGGCTACAGTTACTAGTTGACAAGGCTTTAGCTTCGCTGACCGTTGGTTCCATACGGATGGTAACCTTGTCAACTTGTCAACTCGTCAACTTGTCACCTGAAAAAAAAATTTGATAACTTGTCACCTTTTAAAAACAACTAACAACTAAAAAAATGCGAATATTCCTTACAGGATATATGGCCTCTGGCAAGACGACATTAGGCAAGGCATACGCTAAGGCATGCGGACTTAGCTTTATTGACCTTGACTGGTATATTGAGGAACGTATGCACTCTTCCATACGTGATATTTTTGCTATGCGTGGAGAGGACGGATTCCGTCAGATTGAAAGAAATATGCTTCTTGAAGTGTCTGAGTTTGAGAATGTTGTTGTTGCATGCGGTGGTGGAACTCCATGCTTTTTTGACAATATGGAGATTATGAACAGCCGCGGAATCACTGTGTTCCTTGATGCTTCGCAGGACGTCTTGTTCTGCCGGTTGAAACAGGCTGCTGCAAACAGACCGCTCGTGGCAGGAAAATCGGATGATGAACTGAGACAGACTATTGCAGAGGGACTTGAACGGCGAATGCCTTTCTACTCTAAAGCTGTGATAAAGCTGGATGGCAGCAGACTGGAAAGCAGGGTGCAGATAGAAGAAACTGTAGAGATACTTAGAAATTTGATAAATAAAAAATGACTGACGAAGGGGAAGTAAACCCGGTTAATGATAATTGATAGGATATTATTAATTTTTAATTGTTAATTATTAATTCAAGAAATGCGAAAATGGCGTATTGAAGACTCGGAAGAGCTTTATAACATCACCGGATGGGGTGTTTCTTATTTTGGAATAAACGAGAAGGGACATGTGGTGGTTACTCCGCGAAAGGACGGGGTGGCTGTGGATCTGAAGGAATTGGTGGACGAACTTCAGCTTAGGGATGTCACGGCTCCCATGCTGGTGCGATTCCCGGATATTCTGGACAATCGTATCGAGAAAATCTCCAACTGTTTCGGACAGGCATCGAAGGAGTACGGCTATAATGCCCAGAACTTCATCATCTATCCCATCAAGGTGAATCAGATGCGTCCTGTGGTTGAGGAGATTATCAGCCACGGAAAGAAATTCAATCTCGGACTTGAGGCAGGTTCAAAACCTGAACTGCATGCCGTGATTGCCATCAACACAGATTCCGATTCGCTTATCATCTGTAACGGATATAAGGATGAGAGTTACATCGAACTGGCTCTTTTGGCTCAGAAGATGGGTAAACGTATTTTCCTTGTAGTGGAGAAAATGAACGAACTGAGACTGATTGCCAAAATGGCAAAACAGTTGAATGTGCGTCCTAACATCGGTATCCGTATCAAGCTGGCTTCATCGGGTAGCGGTAAATGGGAAGAAAGCGGTGGCGACGCAAGCAAGTTCGGACTGACTTCGAGCGAACTTCTTGAGGCTCTTGACTTCATCGAAAAGAAGGAAATGAAAGATTGTCTTAAGCTTATCCATTTCCATATCGGTAGCCAGGTGACTAAAATCCGCCGTATCAAGACTGCCCTCAGAGAGGCTTCGCAGTTCTATGTACAGCTTCATCAGCTGGGATTTCCGGTTGAGTTTGTCGATATAGGCGGTGGACTTGGGGTGGACTACGACGGAACACGTTCGCCTAATAGCGAAAGTAGTGTGAATTATTCTATTCAGGAATATGTGAACGATTCAATTTCCATCATGGTTGATGCCAGCAACAAGAACGGTATTCCTCATCCTAATATAATAACAGAGAGCGGACGTTCGCTTACGGCTCATCACTCAGTGCTTATTTTTGAAGTTCTTGAAACAGCTTCATTGCCTGCTATGGACGAAGATTTCGAGGTCTCGCCGGATGACCATGAACTTGTGCAGGAACTGTACCAGATATGGGATAATCTGAACCAGAGCCGCATGCTGGAGGCATGGCACGACGCACAGCAGATTCGTGAGGAAACTCTCGACCTGTTTAGCCACGGTATTGTGGACCTCAAGACAAGGGCTCAGATAGAAAAACTGTACTGGTCTGTAACGCGTGAGATTACTCAGATTGCGTCAGGCTTGAAGCATGTTCCTGAGGAGTTCAGAAACATCGACAAACTGCTTGCCGACAAGTATTTCTGCAACTTCTCGCTGTTCCAGTCGTTGCCAGACTCTTGGGCTATCGACCAGATTTTCCCTATAATGCCTATTCAGCGTCTTGACGAGAAACCTGACCGTACAGCTACACTGCAGGATATCACTTGCGACTCTGACGGTAAGATTGCCAATTTCGTTTCGTCAAGAAGCGTATCGCATGATTTGCCTGTTCATACTCTTAAAGGCAAGGATTCGTATTATATCGGAGTTTTCCTTGTAGGAGCTTATCAGGAAATCCTTGGCGATATGCACAATCTGTTCGGTGACACAAATGCAGTACACGTAACTGTAAACGATAAGGGTTACAGCATCGACCAGGTGATAGACGGTGAGACTGTGGCTGAAGTGCTCGACTATGTACAGTACAATCCTAAGAAACTTGTGCGTACGCTGGAAACTTGGGTTACCAAGTCTGTGAAAGAAGGACGTATCTCGCTCGAAGAAGGAAAGGAATTCCTTTCTAACTATCGTTCGGGACTTTATGGATATACTTATCTTGAATAAGTTTTTAAGTTCTTTAGTTTTTTAGTTTGTTTATGTTCTTACTCAAAAACTTACAAACTTATAAACTTACAAACTCATATTCATTTATGGAAAAACTTACTATTATAAAGGTGGGCGGAAAGATTGTAGAAGAACTGGATACACTTGCACGCCTGCTTGACGATTTCGCTTCAATACCGGGATATAAACTGTTAGTGCATGGCGGTGGACGTTCTGCCACTAAAGTAGCTGCACAGTTGGGTATTGAAAGCACTATGGTTAATGGTCGCCGTGTGACAGATGCCGAGACATTGAAGGTTGTAACTATGGTTTACGGTGGATTGGTGAACAAGAATATCGTTGCCGGTCTTCAGGCAAGAGGTGTGAATGCCATCGGTCTGACAGGTGCCGATATGAATGCCATTCTTTCTGTGAAACGTCCTGTCAAGGATGTGGACTATGGCTTTGTGGGAGATGTGAAGGAAGTGAACGGAAAGATGCTTTCAACTCTTATTTCTCAGGGCATTGTACCTGTAATGGCTCCGCTTACACACGATGGAAAGGGTAATATACTTAATACCAATGCCGATACCATAGCAGGAGAAACAGCTAAGGGACTTGCGTCATATTTCGATGTGACATTGGTTTATTGCTTCGAAAAGAAGGGCGTTCTTAGTGATGAGAATGATGATGACAGTGTAATTCCTGTTATCACTCCTGAACTCTTCCGTAAATATACTGACGAAGGCGTTATTCAGGGCGGGATGATTCCTAAGCTGGAGAACTCTTTCTCGGCGATTGATAACGGTGTGAAGCAGGTTATAATCAAGCAGGCATCGGATATAAGTGATGCCTCTGCGGGAACAGTTATCAGAAATGAATAAGTTCCTGTGAACAGCAGCGATTGATTAGATTTGGATAATAATTTTATATGGGGTGGAAAGCAGTTTCTGCCCCTTTTTTGAATGTTTTCTAAACATAATCTGAACGGCTTCTGAGCATCTTCTAAACTCTTACGATAAACCGACTTATCTTAATTATTAATTTAATAAGTGGCAACAAGAAGGATAATACCCGATGATGATTTCGGAAAGATTGTTATAGGTACGCGCATAAATGCAAGAAATATTTCTATGCGTGTAAAGAAGGATGGTCTTTATGTTACAGTTCCTCCGTTCACTAAGACAGACCGCATAATGCAGGTGATAGCCGACTACAGACCGAAACTGCTTGCTTCTTTCACAAAGGCATCGCCGAAGATTATAACAGACGGATTTTCGATTGATGCTCCGTGCTTTAAACTCACCGTTGGGGTGGGAGGAATGAAATGCTTTTCCGTACGTCGTGAGGAAGAAGGCGTGATGAAAATACTCTGTCCTAAGGATGTGGATTTTAGTCTTCAACAGACACAGAAGTTGCTTAATGCAGCCATTGTGCGTGCCATGAAGAAAAGCGCCGGAGAGTTTCTTCCACCATTGCTGAAGTTCTGGGCGGAGAAATTCGGACTGACATACCGTAAGGTAAGAATTACAGGGGCAAAGTCACGTTGGGGTAGCTGTACGTCAAGGGGAACTATCAGCCTGTCATGCTATCTGATGTTGTTGCCGGTAAATCTTATGGATTACGTGATTTTGCACGAGCTTGCCCATACTAAGGAGATGAACCACGGTCCGGAATTTTGGAAACTGCTTGACAGCATGACTGAAGGTAACTCGCATCAGCTCAGGGCGCAACTCCGTAAGTTCAAGACCGATTTCTTGTAAAGCTTTTCTTTGCCCATTTCATGCTGTTCCATCGTTTCACAAACACTATGGCACGTATGTTTTCGTCGAGCAGGAAAGAAATCCACATACCTATCAGTCCCCATCCACAATGTATTCCGAGGATGTAACTGATTCCTACTGAAACAGTCCATTGCACAATCACACCGAGATAGAACGGAAAGTTTACGTCGCCTGCGGAACGGAGGGCGTTAGTCGCATATATGTTTACTGTACGTCCTATCTCAACAAGTACGTCGATTATCAGAATCGTAACTCCAAGTTTTATAATCTCTTCGTTGTCCGTAAGCATACTGAATATGGTATGGCCGAATACAGCCCAGATACACGATAGAATAAGTGAAACGAGAATAGAGCGTCGCATCACGAACTTTCCGAGCAGATAGGCCGCGCGTATCTTGTTTTGGCCAACCAAGTGTCCGATACTGATGGCTCCTCCCTGTGCCATGGCGATGGCAAACAGATATACGAACATTACTATGTTTACGGTGTATGTACGTGTGGCAAGAGCATTGTTACCGAGAATGTTTATGAGATAAGTTATTACAACCTGCGAGAAACTGTACGACATGTTCTCGCCTGCAGAAGGAATACCTATTTTCAGCAGGTTCTTCAGTTCTATCCACGGGAACGGACGGAATAGTACGAGAGGAAATCTTGAAATATGTTTCCTGAAGAGTATTACGAAAAGTACTACCATGCTTACTCCTCGAGCTATAGATGTAGATATGGCAGCACCCTCTGCACCCATTGCGGGGAAACCGAATTTACCGAAAATAAGGATATAGTTTCCTATGATATTAAGGATGTTGACCAATACGGTGACAAGCATTGGATATATAGCCTTGTTGGCACTTCGGAGTGATGCCGAAACTGTGAGCGACAAAGCCTGGAAGAAGGCGAAAGCGCCTGCAATCTCCATATAGCCAATACCGTATTGTAGAAGTTCGGGGCGTAGCCCCATCCATCCGAGTAGTGTAGTTGCACCGAAATGAAGAATAGCGCTGACTATAAGCCCGACTACAAGATTTAGAAGTAGTGATACGCCTACCACCTGTACCATTTTTTGCTGCATCTTTGCACCGAGATATTGCGAACACAACACTGATGTGCCGATGTTTAGAACCTCGAAGATGAGGAATGCAAACATTATTATCTGGTTTACAACTCCTACTGCCGCCACACTCTCGTCAGAATACTGGCTCAGCATTATGGTGTCTATTGCTCCTAACATCATTATAAGGAGCGTTTCTATAAAAATAGGGACTACCAGTTTGGTTAGTCCCTTTTTGATATTAGTCTGTTGAATAACTTTGTCCACTTTAGTTTATTTTTTCTGGTGCAAAGTTACTGCAATATGTCGATACAACGTATTGATATATATCAATTTATCACTATATGCAACTATCTTTTATGGCTTTTATCACAGCCGATGTAAAGCCTTCATGCTCAAGACGGTTAAGTCCTTTGATTGTAATTCCTCCTGGAGTAGTAACCTTTTCTATTTCGATAGTCGGATGCGATTGTTCGTCTTTCAGGAGAATCTCTGCTGCTCCAAGCATTGTTTGTGCAACCATCATTTTTGCTTCCTGAGATTTGAACCCAAGTTCAATTCCCGCTTGCATTGCTGCCTGTACATATTTCAGGACGTATGCTATTCCGCATGATGTTAGTGCTGTGCCGGCAGGGAAAAGCTTTTCTTCTATTAGAATTGCCACTCCCATTTCGTTGAACAGTTTCATCATTGTTTCAGTCTGTTCATCCGAAGCATTACGTTTGGCAACCAATGTCAGGCTTTCGTTTATTGCTATGGCTGTGTTTGGAATGACGCGGAAAATAGGCATTTCAGGATCCACAAAATGTGCAAGGTCTTCGAATGTAAGTCCTGCGGCTACAGATACCAATATCTGCGGCTGGCGTAAGCGTAGCGGTTTCAGCACCTCTTCCATTTTCCACGGCTTGACTGCGACAATTACGATATCTGCATTTTCGGAAGCTTCCTTGTTGCTGTTAGTAACGTTTATTTCAGGATAGTCTTCCTTCAGTTTCTCTAACTTGGCGTTGCTCGGGTTTGAAACTGTGATGCTGCCTGCATCAATATACTGTCCGTGTGCCAGGCCGCGTGCTATTGCGCCGCCCATGTTTCCAGCACCGATAATTGCTATTTTCATACTTTTCTGCCTTATTTTACTACATTGTGAAGTCTTTCCAGGAAATCATCAGCTTCTGCCATACTCAGGCAAAGAGGAGGCAACAGACGGATGACATTTGTTCCGCTCACACCAGTAAATACTTTCTGTTCGAAAAGAAGTTTGCTGCGGATTTCCTTGATAGGCTGTTCGAATTCCAGACCTATCATCAGACCAAGTCCGCGCACTTCCTTAACGCCCTGGAATGATTTTAGTTCTTCCATAAGGTGCGCGCCTACCTTTGCCGCATTGTCTATCAGGTTTTCTTCCTTCATCACATCGAGAACAGCTATTGCAGCAGCACATCCCAGATGGTTACCTCCGAAAGTAGTACCAAGCTGTCCGTAAACCGGTGTGAATTTAGGGCTGATTAGAACTGCGGCCATAGGGAAGCCGTTTGCAATACCTTTTGCAACTGTAATCATATCCGGCTTGATATCCATATACTGGTGAGCGAAGAACTTACCGCTTCTTCCGTAGCCTGACTGTATTTCGTCAAGAATGAGTACAGTGTTTGTCTCATCGCATGCACGGCGAAGTTCTTTCATGAACTCTGTGTTTGGCACCTGGATACCGCCCACACCCTGTATACCTTCGATGATAACTGCGCATACATCACCCTTTGAAAGTTCTGCCTTTACAGCCTCAGTATCATTAAGAGGAAGATATGTTACATGTCCGTTGTCGTTTATCGGAGCTATGATTTTAGGATTGTTTGTCACCTCCACTGCCAGTGAAGTACGTCCGTGGAAAGCTTTTGCAAAAGAAATAACTCTGGTGCGTCCGTTATAGAATGAAGCCAGTTTCAATGCATTCTCGTTGGCTTCGGCACCTGAGTTGATCAGGAACAGCTGATAATCATCGTAACCACACATAGCTCCAAGCTTTTCGGCAAAGTCTTTCTGCAGTGTATTGATTACCGAGTTTGAATAGAAGCCCAATTTTGCTACCTGACTGCTTACGGCTTCTACATAATGCGGATGGGCATGTCCTATGGAGATTACAGCATGTCCTCCATACAGGTCAAGATATTCATTGCCTTTCTCGTCCCATACGTGGCAACCTTTACCTTTTACTATGTTGACATCGAAAAGCGGATATACATCGAATAGGGTCATTTTTTAAGTTTTTAGTTGTTAGACTTTAGTTTTTAGTTGTTAGTTTTAGCTGTTGGTCGTTTGAACTAATAGCCAATAACTAAAAACTAACATTAAAACGCGCTTGGTTTCAGTTTCAATCCTACAGTTTCCTCAAGATTGAACATGAGGTTCATGTTGTGAACAGCCTGTCCGCTTGCACCTTTCAGCAGATTGTCTATGCAGGATACGATGAGCAGTTTGTCGCCGTGCTTTTCAAGATGGATAAGACATTTGTTAGTATTAACCACCTGTTTCAGGTCGATATTCTTGTCGATGATATGTACGAAAGAATCTTCTGCATAATAATCTTCATACATTTTCACCAATTCTGCAAGCTCTACTTTGGTCTTTACCACAATTGTAGCGAAGATACCTCGTGCGAAGTCGCCACGGTAAGGAATAAAATCTATATCAGAATCGAAACTGTTCTGAAGCTGGCACAGTGACTGCTTGATTTCTGGAACATGCTGATGCTGGAACGGTTTGTAGATGCTCATGTTATTGTTACGCCAGCTGAAGTGGCTTGTGGCACCAGGCTTTACTCCGGCTCCGGTACTTCCTGTTATGGCATTAACCATTACGTCGCCATTGAGCAGCAGGTTCTTTGCCAAAGGCAGAAGTCCCAACTGGATACAAGTGGCAAAGCATCCCGGATTGGCTACATGCTTGCTATGGCAGATGGTGCGTCTGTTCAGTTCCGGCAGTCCGTATATGAAATCATGGTCGTCGCTCTTGATACGGTAGTCCATTGACAAGTCGATAATCTTCAGGTCTTCAGGAACATTATGGCTTTCCATGAATTTCTTTGTGTCTCCATGTGCAGTACAGAAGAACAAGACGTCTATAGTGTCAAGAGGAAGTTCGTCTGTAAATGTAAGTTCAGTCTCGCCGTAAAGTCCTTCGTGAACGTCTGTAATCTTGTTCCCGGCATTACTTGAACTGTTTATAAATACAATCTCTACGTCAGGATGATTGATAAGCAGGCGGATAAGTTCGCCTGCCGTATATCCCGCTCCACCAATAATACCTGCTTTTATCATACGTCCGCCTCGTCTTTATGGTTAGCATAGTAAGCTCTGAGCGGAGTAGAAAGAACTTTGATGAATCCTTTTGCATCATCGGCAGTCCAGCCTTTCTGCATTTCGCCGTATTCACCGAATTTGTTCTTTACGAGGTCATCCTTAGAATCAACGCCTACAGTTGAGAAGCAGTAAGGACGCAATTCCAGAATAACTGTACCGTTTACGTTACGCTGGCTTTCTGTAAGCATAGCTTCGATGTCGCGCATAACAGGTTCCAGATACTGGCTTTCGTGAAGGAACATACCATACCAGTTGGCAACCTGGTCTTTCCAGTACTGCTGCCATTTGCTCAAAGTATATTTTTCAAGGAACTTGTGTGCGCCGATGATAAGCATAGGAGCTGCAGCCTCGAATCCTACACGTCCCTTGATACCGATGATTGTATCACCTACGTGCATATCGCGACCGATACCGTATGCTGCACCGATTTCTTCTATCTTCTGGATAGCTTTGATCTTATCGTCGAACTGCTCGCCGTTTACAGCGCAGATTTCACCTTTCTTGAATTCAAGTCTCAATTCCTCTGAACCTGATTTCTTAACCTGTTTCAGGTAAGCGCTTTCAGGCAATCCCTGAGCTGAGTCTAAGATTTCACCACCACAGATTGATGTTCCCCAAATACCTACGTTGTAAGAGTATTTCAGTTTTGTGAAATCAGCCTCGAAACCATGTTCTTTCAGATAGTTTATTTCGTATTCGCGACTCAAGGCCATATCACGTGTAAGAGTGATGATTTCCACACCCGGAGCCATTACAAGGAATGTCATGTCGAAACGAACCTGGTCGTTACCGGCACCTGTAGAACCGTGTGCAATGGCATGCGCGCCGATTTCGTTTGCGTAACGGGCAATAGCCAAAGCCTGGAAAATACGTTCTGAGCTAACTGAGATAGGGTATGTACCGTTACGGAGAACATTACCGAATACCATATATTTCAAGCTCTTTTCGTAGTATTCCTGAGTCACATCAAGAGTAACATATTTTACAGCTCCAAGTTTATAGGCATTTTCTTCGTTCTGTTTCAGCTGTTCAGGGCTGAAACCACCTGTGTTGGCACATGCCGCATATACTTCATATCCTTTTTCTTTTGCCAAATACATCACTGTGAACGATGTATCAAGTCCGCCGCTGAATGCGACTACTACTTTTTTCTTTTCCATATATGTATGAGTTTTTAGTTTTTAAGTTTTTAGTTTTTTAGTTTTTAGTTTTTAGTTTTTAAGTTCTGTTATCATATACCAACTTAAGAACTGACAAACTCAAAAACTTACAATTAGAAATTATTTATTTTATCGTCCTGGTGTAAAGCAGGATCATATAACATGGCTGTACAGATACAGAATTTTCTGTTTTTAGCCATAAGAATTTCGTGGTTGATACAACCTTCGCAACCTTTCCAGAAAGCTTCGTCGTCAGTCAGCTCGTTGAATGTTACAGGCACATATCCCAATTCAGTATTCATTTTCATTACTGCAGCTCCCGAAGTAAGACTGAAAATTTTGGCTTTTGGCCAGCGGAGACGCGCAAGAGTGAAAGATGCGTGCTTGATACGTTTTGCCAGACCCAATCCTCTGTATTTTGGATGAACGATAAGTCCTGATGTTGCCACGTACTGCTTGTTACCCCATGATTCGATGTAAGTGAATCCTGCCAGGTCGTCACCGCATAATGCAATGATAGCCTTGCCTTCTTTCATCTTTGTGGCAACGTATTCGTGTGTTCTTTCAGCTATTCCGGTACCTCTTACCTTTGCAGCTTCTCTAATAGTGTCCAATATGCTGTCCACATACACTTCGTGGCTTGCATCTGCCACCATTACGTCTATCTGTTTTTCTGTTTCCATCTTTGTGGTCTATTTAAAGGTGAATGACTTATCTCTCAGCCATTCTTAGTAAGCTTGTTGGTTATATATTATGTTTTTTATTTATATTCGTTGATGTTTGGAATAATCTGGCTCAGCGTATTAATTATAGTATGATGTGAGAAACCTTCTTTGATTACCATCATTATTGTATCATCTCCGGCTATTGTTCCTAAAATTTCTTCGAAGCCATGGTTGTCTATGTCGTATGCCAAACTGCTGGCATATCCCGGACGAGTTTTAATTACTGCAATGTTTCCTGAGAATTCTATTCCCATAAATCCGTTGTGTCGCATCATCTCTGTTGCTCCAGGAGGATTTGTCATTCGCTTATACATTGTGTTGTTTGGTAGAACATAAACGTAATTACCGTTCATGCTCGCGGCCTTGGCAACTTTCAACTGCTTAAGATCTCGTGACAGCGTGGCTTGTGTCAGGCTGTAACCCTCTTTATTAAGCTCGCGAAGCAATTCGTCCTGGCTTCCGATTTCTTTTACGGAGATAATCATCTTTATGGCATCAAGCCTGTTATTCTTACTTTTCATTGTATAATTATTCTATATCGGGCGCAAATATACGTCTTATTATTGTAATTCATGCATAAAAACAAAGTTATTTATAGTTTTATTCGTAAAAAATGTGAAAACATTGTATAAATAATCATCGTTATGGAATATGTATTACTTTTTCGTACCTTTGTAATCGTATTATAATATAATAATGTATATGAATTACGGATTATTGGATTCTGGTAAGGACCCTATGGGAACTGCCATATACGATTACTTCACTAAAGGTCGTGCCGGAAGATTAAGAGTTTTTTCACCTCAGTTTGATGAGGACGAAATACCTGTAGAGACACTGTTTCGCGAATATGACGAGATGCCCGAACTTGAGAAAAAAGCTCTTGAGATGGCTCAAGGAAGAATTCTTGATGTAGGTGCTGGAAGTGGTTGTCATTCGCTTGTCCTTCAGGATATGGGCAAGGATGTTGAGGCTATAGATATATCTCCATTGTCTGTCAAGGTAATGGAAGAAAGCGGTCTGAAAACTCGTCTTGCAAATTTGTTCGACCCCTCATTCATTGGAGGATATGACACTATATTGATGCTTATGAATGGTTCCGGTATTATAGGCTCTGTTAAGAATATGGAGAGTTTCTTTACCCGTATGAAAGAACTGCTCAACCCTGGTGGAAGCATTCTGATGGATTCAAGTGATTTGAAATATCTGTTCGAAGATGAGGATGGCAGTATGCTGATTGATATTGCGGCAGATTATTATGGAGAGATAGAATTCAGTATGCAGTACAAACAGATAAAGGGTGAACCTTTCAAGTGGTTGTACATTGATTATGAAACATTGAATTTTTATGCATCTCAATTCGGCTTCAAGGCTGAACTTGTATATAATGGCGAGCATTATGAATATCTGGCAAAGCTTACAATGATAGTGTAATATTTCTTTTCTATACCCGTTTGGGTATAAAAAATATTATTGTAATAATAATTATACCCTAAAAGGTATAATATATCGGAAGCTTTGTTATATTTGTACCCGAAAGGGTATAAATATGGAATACACGGTAATAGCTGATTTCGTAAAGGAGATGCGTCGCCAGTTCGGATTGACACAGGTGGACCTGGCAGACAAGTCTGGTGTTGGATTACGCTTTGTCCGCGATTTGGAGCAGGGCAAGCAGACTCTGCGTATGGATAAGGTTAATCAGGTCCTTAGTCTTTTTGGTCGTCAGGTTGGACCGGTTGAATTGAATGTAAAGTCAAAGGAGGATAAGTAATGAAACGTGCAAAAGTGTTTCTGCATGACCGGTTGGCAGGCAGATTGGTGGAAGACGAAAACGGATTCACCTTTACGTACGATGCGGAATATCTGAAGCTGCCGGATGCTACTGCGGTCAGTCTGACACTTCCTATTGGAGAGAAACCATATCATGACATGGTATTGTTTCCTTTTTTTGACGGACTAATACCTGAGGGATGGTTGCTCGATATAGCGGAGCGTAGCTGGAAAATTAATCAGAGGGACCGTATGTCTCTACTTTTGGCTTGCTGTAAGGACTGTATTGGGGCAGTCAGTGTAATACCGGACGACGAAACTGAGGAGGATAAATTATGAGCCGATGTTTATATTGTTATAAGGAATTGGGTGAAGGAATGAAAGATTTCCATCCCGCATGTGCCAAAAAGTTTTTCGGAACGCGTACAGCTCCTGAACTGCCATACGTACGTGCCCAGTTAGGTGATTTGGCACGTCAGGTGGTGCGTAGTCAGACTACACTGACAGGTGTGCAGGCCAAACTTTCGCTTGACATTAACCGTGGGGGCCGTAACGAACCGGACCGTTTCACTATAGTTGGCCTGTGGGGACGTTTCATCCTGAAACCACAGACTCATTCATACCGTGCTTTGCCGGAACTGGAGGATATTACCATGCACCTTGCCGAGGCCGTGAAGATAAATGTGGTTCCACATAGTCTGATACGGTTCAGTGATGGAGAACTATGTTATATAACCCGTCGTATAGACCGCCTGCCAGACGGACGCAAGGTCGCAATGGAGGATATGTGTCAGTTATCCGAACGGCTCACGGAATATAAATACAAAGGATCATACGAGCAAATCGCCAAATTGGTAAGGCGATATTCATCCGCTCCGCAACTTGATGTGATAAATTTCTGGGAGGTAGTTGTGTTCTGTTGGATAACAGGTAATGCCGATATGCATCTTAAGAACTTTTCCCTCTATAACCAGATTGGCGGATATACGCTTACACCTGCCTACGATATGCTTTCTACGAGTCTTGTTATGCC
Organism: Bacteroides caecigallinarum; assembly: GCF_016902295.1. Lineage (GTDB taxonomy): Bacteria > Bacteroidota > Bacteroidia > Bacteroidales > Bacteroidaceae > Phocaeicola > Phocaeicola caecigallinarum_A. The sequence continues at coordinate 89,726 of NZ_JACJLQ010000008.1, forward strand.
TGAAGATACCGAAGAACTTGCTCTTACACTCAACGGGAAGAAGAGCCGTTTACGTAAGGCTGACTTTTACAAGGCAATAACAGCATCTGGAGTTGACGAGAAAGTTATCGAGAATCTTTCCCGTCGTTTCAGCCGTGCATTGCCTAAATGGTTCGAGCTGATAGACAATTCCTTTTTACCTGATGATATGAAAAAGCAGTATAAACAGCTTATCTTGCGTCGTGTGGTAATGCTGCGTTGAGAACTATAATATATTGAAATGTCTCAAAGCATTGATGATGCCGTTATCATCCACAGATGATGTGATATAGTCGGCTGCAGCCTTGACTTTGTCCGATGCATTGTCCATGGCAACCCCTATTCCGGCATGTTCAAGCATGTTGATATCGTTTCCGCCATCGCCGAAAGCCATTGTCTCTTCGAGCTTTATGCCGTAATGCTTTATTACTTCATCTATGCCGCGGCTCTTGCTTGTACCTTTATTTATGATGTCGGCAAATAGCGGGTGCCATCTCATTGTTTCACAATGAGTAAGTATCTTGCCGAAAATTTCTTCATCGGCTTCAGTAGGGAAGTATCCCATAATCTGGAGAATATCTTTTCCTAATGCTTCTTCTCCCGGTTTAACAGGAGGAATGGAAATCTCTATTAGTTTGGCTATGTCTTCAACCGCTTTATCCACTTTTGTGATAAACCATTGGTTGTCGTGCACAAAGACGAACGGATAGTCGTGGCTTTTAGTGTATTCCACAACTCTTTCTATATCTTCGGCAGGTATCAGTCCTTTGTAAATATCCTTGTGGTCGGCTGTAAAGCAGTGAGCGCCGTTCAGGGTTATATATCCGTCGAATTCAAGATCCTCAAGATTGTTTATAAGCAATTTCGGGCGTCCCGTAGCGATAAATACCTTTATACCTTTTTCTCTTAACTCTTTAAGTGCCTGTTTGGTTGATTCCGGTACTCTGTGTGTCTTGAACGAAACCAGTGTTCCGTCGATGTCGAAAAATATAGCTTTAATCATAAAAGTCCAATTGTAATTTAGTCAGGCAAAGTTATCAATAAAAACTGATATCAGAAAAAATGTAGGATGGTTATTGATTGACTGATGCTTTGTGCGAGCTTTGTCTTAATAATACACGATATGATATTTCAATTGTTTAAAATGGTATTAGATGTAAAAATAATTGCTTTTTTATTTGGTTTATAAAATAAACTGTTTTATATTTGCATTGTAAAGAAGGTAAGTCTTCTTTTTTTAATAAGTATATGGTTTATTTTATAAACTAATTTATATATGAATAAACTGATAAACGGGAAATGAGCTTTTTGTACAAAAACGTCCATATAGAAGTGTAGAACATTAAAAAATTATTGTGTATGAAAGAAAATCTATTTTCGGAGAAAGACAGTTTGGAACTGATTTCCCAGATGTTAAAACAGGCAAAGCAGAATATGGAAGTTGGAAGCGGTAATGTTTTCCTGTATTATGGTTATTCGGCTTTTATTATTTCCATTGTTGCATTCGCTATGGTTTATTTCACTGCCAATCCGTTATGGGCAGCTTTATGGTTTCTGATGTTTGTTCCTGGTATAGTGATGAAGATCAAGGACAGAAAAGAGAAGCCACAGGTGGTGACATATATGGATAAGGCGATAGCAAATACATGGTCCGTTATAGGCTCAATGTTCTTGTTGACTATTATTGCTATAGTTCTTTTCGGTTTTCATACAGGAGTATGCAGTTTTACTCTGATGCTTCCGTTGAGTCTGCTCTATGCAGGAATTGGAACATCAATTACAGGTGTCATAACCAATATGAAAGTACTTGTTTATACACCCTTGTTGGCATTTTTTATCGGTTTGTATATGCTTGTAGTACTTGTTTCTGATGGCGATTCTACAGTATATTGGCACCTGTATTTCGGAATAGCCTTTCTATTTATGATGATTATACCGGGACATATTATTAACAGAAATTCCAGACAACAATGCTTAAAGAATTAAATCCTCTGATACATTCTCAGTTGAGGCTTGCGATAATGACTCTTTTACTGTCTGTAGATGAGGCTGATTTTAATTATCTGAAAGAGAAAACCAATGCTACGGCAGGTAATATCAGTGTACAGCTCGATAAACTGAGCAGTGCAGGATATATTGAGGTAACGAAAGAGTTTATCGGAAAGAAGACAAGAACTTCGTGCCGTATGACCGAAGCCGGAAGAAAGGCTTTCGAAGAATATGTGGCAGTATTAAAGACGTATATTGATTTATGATATGGTGAGGCAGTCCGATGTTGGACTGCCTTTCTGTTGGTAATATTCTTGTGAAAATACATGTCAATAAGTAATCTGAAATAAAAAGACTGCATGATTTTGTAATTTGATGTCCGTAATTTCTTATATTTGCGTCATTAATAGATATGAAATCAAAAAATGTATGGAATGTAAATATAAAAGAATAGCGGTAAAAATTGGCAGCAATGTACTTACACGCAAGGATGGTACGCTCGATGTTACGCGAATGTCTGCGTTGGTTGACCAGGTGGCAGAACTTCACAGGGCAGGAGTCGAAATAGTACTTGTATCATCGGGAGCGGTGGCTTCCGGACGCAGTGAGGTAAAGCCTTTGCGCAAGCTTGACAGTGTTGACAGCCGCCAGTTGTTTTCGGCTGTAGGTCAGGCCAAGCTGATAAACAGATATTACGAACTGTTTCGCGAACATGGAATTACGGTAGGTCAGGTGCTTACAACTAAGGAAAGTTTCTCCACAAGACGACATTATCTCAATCAGCGCAACTGTATGCAGGTGATGCTGGACAATGATGTTATTCCCATTGTGAATGAGAATGACACAATCTCTGTTACGGAACTTATGTTTACCGACAATGACGAACTCTCAGGTCTGATTGCAGCCATGATGGATGTTCAGGCATTGGTTATTCTGAGCAATATCGACGGTATATATAATGGTGCCCCTTCCCAGCCGGGAGTGACTGTTATCAGAGAAGTGGAACAGGGCAAGGACCTGTCGGACTATATCAGTACTGAGAAGTCAGGATTCGGCAGGGGAGGTATGCTGACTAAAAGCAGCATTGCCCGCAAGGTGGCAGACGAGGGGATTACAGTATTTATTGCCAATGGAAAGAAGGACAATATACTCGTTGATCTGATTTCCAATCCTGAAGAAACCGTATGCACGAAGTTTGTTCCTTCGGAGAACGGTGTGTCAAGTATCAAGAAATGGATTGCCCACAGCGATGGATTCTCAAAAGGTAAGATTATAGTCAATCATAAGGCTGCTGACAAGCTGCGTGGTGACAAGGCGGTAAGCCTTCTTCCTGTAGGAGTGACAGATATAGTTGGCGATTTTGAAAAGGATGATATTGTAACTATCGTAAATCCTGACGATGAGAAGATAGGTGTTGGCCGTGTAAGTATGTCATCAGCAGACGCAAAAGCCGTTATGGGTATTCATGGTAAGCCTTATCTCGTACATTATGACTATTTATATTTAGAATAACTTTCATAATGACATACTTTTTATTATTTTTGTGGAAAATAACTTAAAGACTATGGATGAACAGATAAAACAAATAGCAATGCGCTTACATGGATTGCGCGATGCTCTTGACCTGACAGTGGAGCAGGTAGCGGAAAAGATTGGAGTAACTCCTGAACAGTATGCCGCTATGGAAAGTGGCGAGAAAGACCTTTCGGTAAGTACACTTCAGAAGATTTCAACAGAGTTCGGTGTATCTCTTGATGAACTTATGTTCGGCGAAGAACCTCATATGCGCTCATATTTCCTTACACGCCGTGGAACAGGTATTTCAGTGGAAAGAACAAAGGCTTACAAGTACGAATCATTGGCCTCAGGTTTCAAGAACAGAATTGCAGATCCGTTTATCGTAACGGTAGAACCTAAGCCTGAAACCACACCTATATATTATAACACTCATGCCGGACAGGAATTCAATATGGTGATTGAAGGACGTCTGTTGCTTGATATCAATGGCAAGGAGCTTATCCTCAATCCGGGCGACAGCCTGTATTTCGATTCCTCTCTTCCTCACGGAATGAAGGCACTAGACGGAAACAACGTTAGATTCTTAGCTATAGTAATGCAATAATCAGATACGATATATGTTAGAGAGATTTGTAAAACAGACACATTTTACCTCACAGGAGGATTTTATAAAGAACTTCAAGATAGAAGTTCCTGAAAATTTCAATTTCGGCTACGATGTAGTAGATGCGTGGGCTGCCGAAGACCCGGAAAAAGAAGCGATATTATGGACAAACGATAAAGGTGCGTGCATTCATTTTTCGTATGCCGACCTCAAGAAATATACTGACCAGACTGCATCTTACTTTCAGAGTCTCGGTATCGGTCATGGCGACAAGGTTATGCTTATCCTGAAACGCCGTTATGAGTTCTGGTATTCCATTATTGCTCTTCACAAATTAGGTGCTGTTGTAATTCCTGCTACACACCTTCTTACCAAAAAAGATATTGTTTATCGCTGCAATGCTGCATCTATCAAGATGATTGTAATGGCGGGCGAAGAAGTGATTACAAAACATGTGATAGATGCAATGCCTGAGTCTCCTACAGTAGAGAAACTCGTTAGCATAGGTCCTGACATACCTGAAGGCTTCCTTGATTTCCATAAGGGAATAGATAATGCGGCTCCTTTTGTCCGTCCTGAGCATGTAAATACCAACGACGATATATCATTGATGTATTTCACATCCGGTACCACAGGCGAACCTAAGATGGTGGCACATGACTTCACTTATCCGTTGGGACACATCGTTACAGGAAGTTTCTGGCATAATCTTCATAAGGACAGTCTTCATCTCACTATTGCCGATACAGGATGGGGTAAGGCCGTTTGGGGAAAACTCTACGGACAGATGATTGCCGGAGCGACAGTCTTCGTATATGACCACGAGAAGTTTACTCCTGCAGATATTCTTCAGAAGATACACGACTATCATATCACATCACTTTGTGCGCCTCCTACAATATACCGTTTCCTCATACGTGAAGACCTGTCCAAGTACGATCTCTCATCATTGGAATACTGTACTACTGCAGGCGAGGCTTTGAACTACTCTGTATATGAAACATTCCTCAAGATTACAGGAATACGTCTGATGGAAGGTTTCGGACAGACAGAAACAACACTGACACTTGCCACATTCCCATGGATGGAACCGAAACCGGGAAGTATGGGTGTGCCTAATCCACAGTATGAGATAGACCTTATCAAGCCTGACGGACGCAGTGCCGAAGATGGCGAGCAGGGACAGATTGTGGTACGTACAAATCATGGCAAGCCATTAGGATTGTTCAAGGAGTATTATCGTGCCCCTGAGCTTACACACGAGGCTTGGCATGACGGCGTTTATTACACAGGAGACGTAGCATGGCGTGATGAAGACGGATATTACTGGTTTGTTGGTCGTGCGGACGATGTAATCAAGAGTTCAGGCTACCGTATAGGCCCGTTCGAAGTGGAAAGTGCATTGATGACACACCCGGCCGTTGTGGAATGTGCCATTACAGGAGTTCCTGACGAAATCCGCGGACAGGTGGTCAAGGCTACAATTATCCTTGCCAAGGATTATAAGGATAAAGCTGGCGATGCTTTGATTAAGGAACTTCAGGACCACGTGAAGCGTGTTACCGCTCCATACAAATATCCTCGAGTGATAGAGTTTGTAGATGAACTTCCAAAGACTATCAGCGGTAAGATACGTCGTGTGGAAATCCGTCAGAAAGATAATCAGTAATAGATATGAAATCATTATGATAACAGAACAGCCGGTTCGGAGAGATCCTGACCGGCTGTTATTGTAATAATCATTTTTTAATTTGTGATAAAGGAATAGTGACAATCCGGCTGCTTCTGATGCCAGTCAAAAAGGTCTTGAAAAAACACGGCCGTGTTTGATTTCAAACGCCGCCGTATTTAAGATTAAACACGGCCATGTTTTTTTAAAATGTATCAGCACCTTCTCGTAAGGTGAAAAATAAACTATTGATAATAGCTGGTTTGTTTCATAAATACAACGATAAGTCAATTATAATAGCTACATTTGTATCATGCAGACAGCCGGAGATTTTCCCTGCTTGCAGAAAGCCGGTAAACGAATGTAATTCCTTAAAATATATAACAGTCATGATAGAAAACGAACGAAACTGCCGCCATGAACATGTCATCAACATAGCCAGACAAATGATGACTGCGGCACGTACCGCCCCTAAGGGAAAAGGAGTAGATGTCATAGAAGTAGCGCTGGTAACAGGCGAAGAGTTACAACAACTTTCAGAAACAATGCTGCAATTAGCCGAAGAAACCGGTATGAAGTTTTTCATACGGGATGCAAACAACATTCTACAGGCTGAAAGTGTGGTCATTATCGGAACTCACGAACATGCACAAGGGCTGAACTGCGGTCACTGCGGGTTCTCTACCTGCGATTCCAGAACTGAAGGAGTACCTTGTGCCATCAATTCAGTAGATGTAGGAATAGCCATCGGCTCAGCTTGTGCTACGGCGGCAGATATGCGTGTAGATACTCGCGTAATGTTTTCTGCCGGACTGGCTGCCCAGCGCCTGAATTACCTGGAAGGATGTAAAAGCGTATATGCCATACCCGTAAGTGCTTCTTCTAAGAATCCTTTCTTCGACCGCAAGTCGCCTGTACAGACAATAAAATAACAGTATAAAAACATGTACATCCAATCAGGATATACTGTTTATGGTGTACCAAGAAAGAACTAAAACTAAAACAGCCGGTTATGGAAAATTCCGGACCGGCTGTTTTTGATTATGTAAAAGAATGATAGTCTATTTGTAGGCTTCGCGTACGGACAGAAAGAAATATATCCCTGCCGCAATCATAGCCAAACCAAGTATTGCATAGAATATTCTGGATTTGTTTCTCCCGAGGGTTCTCACTATGAATTGGGAATTCTGTGCAGTGAAGAACCATTCCCAGTTAAAGACTGATGCCATGAGAGACAAAATCCCTACCAGTACAAATACCGACTGTATTATGTAGTGTGCAATCATTGTTATTCAGCTTCGAAACGTACGCTACGTGTTCCGTCTTCTGCTTCTTCTATATATACGTTTACGGTGTTACCCGGAAGCACATCCTCTATCAGTTCAGGCCATTCTATGAAGCAGAGTGCGCCGCTATAGAAATAATCCTCATATCCCATGTCGTAAACCTCCTCCAGCTTCTTGATTCTGTAGAAATCGAAGTGATAAATCAGTTCGCCTGCAGTTTCAGAACGGTATTCGTTTACGATAGCAAAAGTAGGTGAGTTTATAACATCTGTCACTCCAAGTTCTTCACACACAGCCTTGATGAATGTGGTTTTTCCTGCACCCATCTTGCCGTAGAAAGCAAAGACTGTATTGTCGCCCATTTCAGCGATGAATTGTTTCGCTGCTTCATGGATCTGTTCCAGTGAATTAATCTTTATTTCCATATTATATTAGTTTATTGAATTCTTTAATACTTATTCCATAACTCCATTAACTTCTTAACTCCATTAACTTCTTAACTCCATTAACTTCTCCTTCTAATCATCTTCGCCACCGCATAAATCACTATAGAAGTAAATATGATTGATGCTCCTGAAGGAACCTGAAGCTGATATGACAGTATCAGTCCGCCTAAACAGCTAATGTAGCCGATTATTATCGACAGCCATATTATTTTCTTGAAGTTATATGTGAAAAGGTTTGCCGTCATCTGTGGCAGTGTAAGCAATGAGATGACAAGAACTATACCTATCATTCTCAGGCAGGCCACTATGGTCAGTGCTATGAACATCATCAGCGTGTATTCGAACAGTGTCACCGGCAGACGTTGCGAGCGTGCAAATTCCCTGTCGAATGCTATTGATACTATAGGTTTCAGGAATATGGCAAAGAATACAGCCAGTGCGAGACTTATTATGCCAAGCAGTATTATATCGCCGGTGGTAATGGTCAGGATATTTCCGAACAGGAATGAAGAAAGTTCAGGCGTAAATCCCGGAGCGAGAAAACTGAAGATAATTCCCACCGCCATGCCGAATGTCCAGAATACGGCAATGGCGGAGTCTTCCCGCATGTCGCTTCTCTTGCTTAGCCATTCCACTCCGAATGCCGACAACACAGAGAATATGGCAGCTGTAAGCAGCGGCGAAATACCTGTATATAGCCCTATTCCTATTCCTCCGAATGAAGCATGGGTTATACCTCCGCTGATGAAAACTAAGCGTCTTGTCACGATGTATGTGCCTATTATTCCACAGGCAATACTTGCAAAAAGGCTTCCCAGCAGTGCATTCTGGAAAAATGTATATTGGAACAGTTCTATGAAATCGGTCATTTTGAGTTTTTAAGTTTTTAAGTTCTTGAGTTTTTGGGCTTATTAGATTGCATAAACAAACTAATAAACTGACAAACTAACAATCAATGTATTCTTCTTTCTCCCACAATCAGGAACAGCTCGTCCTTTAGCTCGTTTGGCAGTTCAATGCCTCGCAGTTGCAGGCTTCGGCACCATCCTGCCACCTCCACTTCCTGGGTTGAGTAAAGTATGTCTCTGAATTCTTCTATCTCTTCCTCGGTGTAGCTGTCCGAAGTGCGTCCTTTGAAACGGTCCAGCTCCTCGTCGTCGTAGTATTCTATTTTCTTGCTCACGGCAGCCAGAAGACTGTCTTTCTCGCATGTCTCATGCTGACCGCAGCATTCGCTGTCCACTTCAACCACTTGCGGCTCTTCGGTTATTTCTCCTTTTTCAATTTTCTTTTGGATGTTGCGGTTATAGAAGTATCCGGCAATAAGTCCGAACAGTGCAACACCGATGAGTGCTAAAACGAGTATCCACATGTCTTTATTCCTCCATTATGTTGAAACCTGCCTTGGTCAAATCTTTCCAGAATCCGGGATAAGATTTTGATACCACTTGCGGATTGTTTATTCTGATGTCCTTCAGCTTCAGTGCTGCCGGTGCAAATGCCATTGCCATTCTGTGGTCTTCGTATGTGTCTATGGTAGGGTTTGCGTCACCTTCACATCTTTCTCCGTCCCATGACAGTACCGAACCGTCGCTTTCCGATATTACATATCCCAATTTCTTCATTTCGTTTATGAGTGCAGCCATACGGTCTGTCTCTTTAATCTTGAGGCTTTGCAGACCACTGAAACGGAACGGTATTCCCATCATGCAACAGGTCACTACGAATGTCTGTGCCAGGTCTGGCTGGTTTACGAAATCGTATTCCATTTTGTCTGTTACCTTTCCGCTTTTTGTCAGAACTACATTCTTGTCTCCATATTCTGTTGTTACACCCAGTTGCTCAAACAGTTCAGCTACTTTTGAGTCTCCTTGGAAACTCTTTTCGAAAAGTCCTGGAAGTTCCACACGGGCGTTCTCCGACAGGGCTGTCATCTCATACCAGTAAGAAGCAGCGCTCCAGTCACTTTCTACATAATATGGAGTAGGTTTGTAAGTATCGTTGCTTATGCATATAGTGTGTTCGTCTGCCCATACGGCATCAGCTCCGAACTCTTTCATTATCTGGATTGTAAGATTGATATATGGCTTTGAAACGATGTTGCCGGTCAGGTTGAGAGTAAGTCCGTTTTTAAGAGTAGGACCTATCATCATAAGAGCGGATATGTACTGCGAACTGATGTCTCCCGGCAGTGAGATAGAATTCCCATTAAGTTCTTTTCCTCTGATTTTCAGTGGAGGGAAACCCTCTTTTTCGGTATATTTAATGTCTGCTCCCAAGCTTCGTAAGGCATCCACCAGAATTTTTATAGGGCGTTGTCTCATCCTTTCAGTTCCCGTAATGATATGTTCGCCTTCCGTAACCGAAAGATATGCGGTTAGAAATCTCATGGCTGTACCTGCCGCCATGATGTCTATAGTGTCGGTCATTTCACTAAGTGCGCGCACCATCACGAAAGTGTCGTCACATTCGGACAAGTTCTCTATTTTCCCGTCATGTTTTGACAGTGCTTTTATAATAAGGGCCCTGTTGCATATACTCTTTGACGACGGTAAAAGTATGTTTGTATTTATATTTTCAGGTGCTGAAACTTTTATTCTACCCATATTGCAATCTTTCAGTGTTCGTTTAGATTGCAAAGATAATGTATTTATTTGTTTTTTTGATGGAAAGCAGTTTCATATAATATTTTTATCTTTGTAACAGATGGAAAATATAAAGTCACTTGACCCACTATTATAAAAATCACCTGACCCACCTTTATAACCGAAACTGACCCACTTAGATTATAATAAAAATTGACCCTATAGAATTACCACATTTCAGTCTTGTTTTTGTACTTTAAAAAGCATTTTAACCCGGTATTATTAACCGAATAAAAATTTTAAAGAATGAAAATAAGAATCAAGCACATACTGCGGTGCTACCAGTCAGGAATGAGTATCCGTAGTATCAGTTCTTCTCTTCTGATTTCACGTAATACAGTAAAACGGTATATCCGAATATACGAGGATATGGGTATAGAGCTGGAACGCCTGTTGAAAATGGACGAGCATCATCTGCATGAACTTTTCGGTACGGAGACTGACAACGAATCAACAGGATCTGCAGAGTATAAGTATCTTCAAGAACATATACCTGAGTACATTAAACGACTTAAATCCCGTGGAACAACAAGAAGGTCCTTGTATGAGGAGTATCTGAGAAACCGTCCCCAAGGTTACAGTTATTGTTCATTCTGCCTGTATCTCAGACGTGAAAGGGAGGTAAAAATACCGGTTGGACGCATAGATCATATAGCTGGTGATCAGATGTATGTGGATTTTGCCGGTGACAAACTTTATATTTCAGACAGGAATACGGGTGATAAGGTTCCCGTAGAAGTCTTTGCAGCGATACTTCCATGCAGTCAGATTACTTATTACGAGGCTGTACCATCGCAAAAGAAAGAATATCTTATCCAGGCATGTGAAAATGCTTTCCATTATTTTGGAGGTGTACCCAATGCCATAGTTCCCGACAACCTCAAATCTGCCGTAACAAAGCCCGGTGGAATAGAGCCTGTAATAAATGATGACTTTGCAGCATTTGCAGACCATTACGGCTGTGTTGTCTTTCCGGCAAGAGTGCGCAAACCCAAAGACAAGGCTTTGGTTGAAAATGCTGTAAGACTGCTTTACAGGGAGGTCTATTCAAAGATGACAGGATTGAAATTCAATGATATTGAAGCCTTGAACATAGAAATAATGAAACATACTGACGCATTGAACAGCCGAAAGATGTACAACCGCAGCTACAGCCGTAGGGAGCGTTTCCTCGAGGTCGAGAAAGACAGGCTACATATATTGCCGGCAACAAGATTTATATCAAAAAACCGGAAAACGGCAACTGTCATGAAAAACAGTTATGTATCGCTTAACAATCACTATTACAGTGTTCCTAAAGAGTATATAGGCGATGCTGTAGAATTACTGTATGATGGGGACACAGTGGAGATATATTATAAATTCAGACACATAACGACACATCGCAGGGATGATACACCTTTCACTTATTCAGAAAAACCTTCCCATAAACTTCCCGGAGTACTACATGAATACAGAATCAGAATGGATGATATATACCGCAAGGCACGTGAAATAGACACGGTAGTGGAAGAGTATATAAAGTTGGTGGCTGTTGCCAAAAAATATCCTGTTCAGGCTATACGTTCAGCTGATGGTATATTATGTCTTGTGGAACGTTTCGGACACGACAGAGTGGTTCTTGCATGCCAGATAGCAATGGAATCCTGCATGTTCGGGTTCAACGAACTTGAAAGCCTTCTGGTAAACAGGGAAGATGAAAAGTATCATATACAAATGGAAGGGCTTGCTCCTGAACTTACCCCTAAACACAGAAATCTCAGAGGTAAGGATTATTTTAACTCTAAAAACATAGATAAAAATGACAAGTAATAATAAAACAAACAGAACTGTCGGAAAAAATATGGACAGAATAATGGAGTTACTCTCCAAATTACGTTTTTACGGTATGCTTGAAACATACAGAAATGACTGCAGGACAACATCCTCTGATGGTATGACAAACGATGAGTTCCTGAAATGGCTTCTTGAAAGCGAGTATGATTACAGACGCAATGTAAGCATTGAACGACTGATAAGATCTGCAAACTTCAGATATAAGGCATATATGGAAAAAATAGACTATACAATAAAACGGAACCTTGACCGGAACCAGCTCGAGAGACTTGCTTCTCTTGATTTTATAAGAGACGGACAGAATATTTTTATCACAGGAAGCTCCGGAACAGGTAAAAGCTATATAGCTTCAGCAATAGGATATGAAGCATGCAAAAATGGAGTCAGAACTTTATACTCCAATGCGTCAAAGCTTATGGGACAGCTTAAAATGGCCAAAAACAAGGGAACTATAGAATCTGAGATGAAAAAAATTGAAAAGTGTTCACTGCTTATTCTTGACGATCTGTTTCTTATAGGACTGGATGCCAGAGAAAGGTCAATACTTATGGAAATAATAGAAGACAGACACGGACTAAAATCAATCATAATAACGTCACAACTTCCAGTCGAAAGCTGGTATGATGCAATTGGAGATCCTACGGTAGCTGATGCAATCCTGGACAGAATCGTACATACTGCACACAAAATTGAGCTAACGGGTGATTCTGTAAGAAAGATTAATGCTAAAAAGAAGTAGTATCTGCTATAAAAAATTATAATTGAAACTGACCCGGGTTAAAATGCATTTTTCTCTACTTAATTCTAATATTTTTTTGATGGGTCAATTAAAAGTATAATAGTGGATCAAGTGACTTTATATTTTCCAATAGACAACGAAAATACCTTTTAGTAGTCTCCATCACCATCTGTCATGCCTGATGCCATTGATTCCGGGTTGTAATATTTCACTTTCTTATCTAGTTCATTTAATATGCTGCGCGAGAGCATACTATGTTTTAGCATGCTCTTGCGTAACGTGATTGGTTCGGTTAGAATTTAAGGATTGTTGGAAGTCTGTTTGGCTTTATCTGCCCAAACTTCCGCTTGCTTAATATCCTTTTCTACTCCTCGGCCATAGCGATAGCAGGCAGAAAGCTTTTCCATGGCACTGACATTACCTTGTTCGGCGGCTTTTTTGAACCAAGGGACAGCTTCCGTATAGTTTTTGTTGTTGTAATAGTGGAGGCCTAAATTAAACTCGCCATGCACATAGCCTTGTTCCGCCGATTTCTTAAACCAATAGACACCTTCTTCATTTTGATGCTTTTTCATGTAGACAATGCCTAGTAAGTTTTGGGCAACTGCGTCTCCTTGTTCTGCGGCTTTTTTAAACCAAGACTCTGCTTGGGCGAGATCTTTCCTTGTGGAATCATAATAAATGCCTAAATTCCGTTGTGCAATTGCGTTTCCTTGTTCTGCAGCTTTCTCTGACCAGAATAGGGCAAGTTCAAAATTTTTGTGGTTTAAATAATAGGTACCTAAGGAACATTGCGCTTTGGCATCTCCTTTTTCGGCTGCTTTTTTATACCATAATACAGCTTGTTCCCAATTATTATTCTTTTCATAATGGAGACCTAAGTTGAACTGTGCTTTCGGATATCCCGCTTGGGCTGCTTTTTGGAACCATTCTACTCCTTCTTCATTCTTGCCGGATTCCATGCATAAAATGCCTAAGAAATTTTGAGCTTGCGCATTATTCTGCTCGGCACTTTGAGTATACCAATATGCCGCTTGCTCTTTGTCCTTTTTGTAGAAAGAATAATAATTACCCAATCCACATTGGGCTGAAGCATCTCCAGTTTTGGCCGCCTTTTCCAGCCAAGGAAAAGCTTCTTCATAATTATTATTATTCAAATAGTGCAAGCCTAATTGTCGTTGGGCATCTGTATTATTTTGTGTGGCAGCTTTTCTCCACCAAGGGAGTGCTTGATTATAAAGTTTATTGTTATAGTAATGTACGCCCAAATTATATTGCGCTTCTGAGTTACCTTTCTCGGCCGCTTTTTTGAGCCAATAAACTCCTTCTTCGCTTTTCCCTTGTTGCAGGAACCATAAACCATATTTGCTTTGCGCTTCCACATCTCCGGCTTCCGCTTTCACCTCCATTTCCAGTTGTGTCCATTCACTTTGAGCCATGACATTGCTCCACACCAATAAACTCAGTGCTAAAAATAAAAACTTTTTCATATTCGTATTTTATAGGTTGATTAATCGTAAAATCCTCTTTCCCGTAAAGTTTGCTCAATTTGACGAGTTTCCTTTTTGTTTATACCTGCTGCAATAGCCTTACGTAACCATTTGTCTGCTTGGGTATCTTCGTTTCGCCCTAAATACCATTTAGCCAATAAGCAATAATATTCTTCATGTCCGGTGTTTGCTTGATTTTCTATCATACGCATTGTATTTACCAAGCCAAAATCTCCAGAACTTATCTTTTTTTCTATGAGTCTTTCTGCTTCATGTCGTTTCCCTGTGAGCAGACTCTTAGCCAGCCATTTATCCGCTTGCTTATTTTGTTGGGTTGAGAAATAATATTCCGCCAAAGGGAAATAAGCATAAGCATAGCCTTCATCTGCCAGTTGGAGCAGAGCATTTTCTTTGTTTTTCCCCTGAAGTTTCATGGCTTTCTGAAAGCGTTCTTCTTTCGTTTCCACTTCTACGGCTATAGAATCCGAAGAAGCCGTATCAGTCTCTGGTGCCGTTGTTGCTATAGAGTCTGGCGAGTCATGAGTTTCTTCAATAACTTCTGCAACCGCAATCGAATCTTGAGGGAACATTATATCTGGCTTGATATCCTGCTTGTTGATTGATTTTACAATCAGAAATACGCAGATGATCAGCGCACATGTGCTTGCTCCTATAATAGGCTTCTTATATTTCCCCCAGAAATTAGGAGTGGAATGAGGATGTAAAGGTTCCTTTTCTTTTCTTTCTATTTGTGGTTTGGTTGTCGGAGAAACTTCTTGAGGAATTTTCTGACTTTTCATGCCAGTTAATTCTTGTAAGAATGCTTCCACGCTCTGCGGCCTGTCTTTCTTCATGGATGACATGGCTTTGGCTATGCAGGCTATCAATGAGTTGCTGACTTGATGCTTTTGCAACTCGTATGCTGGAAAACCTTCATTCAAGATTTCATCGGCTTTGAGAGGAGGGACACCCGTCAGCATCTTGAACAAGGTCGCTCCAAAGGCATATACATCCATGGTTACAGGAAAATCCTTGCCTTCGTGATAGTTGGCTTGTTCAATGGGGGCATAGCCGGGAGTGCCGTTTCCTACACTTGTGCTTGATTCTGGTTCTCCGTTCTTGTCGTATTGTTTAGACAAGCCGAAGTCAATGAGTACAATATCCCCATTCTTACGGAGCATGATGTTCCCCGGCTTTAAGTCTAAGTGTAGCATCTTGTGGGTGTGCATATAGGAGAGGGCTGCGCCTATCTGCTTGGCTTGTTTAAGAGCTTCAGATTCGGGTATACCTTGATATGGTTTGATATATTTGTCCAAACTTCCTCCATCTACATATTCCATGGCATAGTAGACGGTATTGTTGGCTTCGAAGAATTCTAATACTCTTACAATGTTTGGGTGATGTAATTTGCTTAGATTCTCCGCTTCACGGGCAAACTTCTTCTTATAGTTGGCATAAATGCCTCCTTGGCTTCCTGTAGTCACAGTATTTTCTTTACGCCCGTTGACTTCTTTCATGAAGAATTCCTTAATGGCGACTTGAATAGTTGTGTCAATTTCGCCTAAAGCACCCGTCACCTTTATTTGGGTGGTGGCCAGGTAGGTGATGCCGAATGTGCCTTGTCCTAACACCTTCTGGATGGTGTAGGTGTAGGATTTGCCTCGCAGGAGAGTGCCTGGTTTCAGGGCGTTATCGTTCGTGTTGTTCATATCGTTTTTATTGATAGGTATTTCTGAACAAAAATAATAGGTTTAATTCATTTGTCAAAAAAATATCTGATGTATTTAAGCGCTGTCTGAAAGCATGATTGCCTGGAATACTTCATCAGCAGAAAACATGCTTTTCGAAGCATTATTGGTTACTTGCCCAAGTAAGCAATGATACTTTGCTATTTATCCAATATTACTTGGGCAAGTAAGCAATGATACTTTTGCAACCGGATTTTTCAGTGTCTTGCCCCATCAGACGCCTGTGAGGTTTTCATCTTCCGCAATATCCATATTTCTGGTTTCCATATTATCCTCATAACCGTACATGGCCGGTCCGCCATACATGCAATAGGTGTCGTCTATCAGGATGTTGTCGAGGTCGGTATCATCTATCAGTATGATGTCATTCTCGATGGGCGGTCCCCCATATACAACCTCTATCGGTTCATCTCCCGGTTCGATGTGTACGTCATTGGCGGTGATGTCTTCTGTAGTAGGCAGGACAGTAACTTCCTCCTGTTGTACCTCTTCTTGCGGAACCTCAGCCGTTTCCTTGTTTAAAGCGTTTGCTGCGACATGTCCTGCCGTTGTTCCTATGGCGCTGCCGGTCATTGCCGCCGTTGCCGTTTTCAACATGTCTTTCTTCGTTTCTTTATCCATTTTATTTCCCTCCTCTATTTTGTTTCCCGAAAAGTTTGTGGTAATGGCACAGCATCAGGTTCCCTTCATCGTCCCGCAGGTGGAAGCCGTTCCCTTCGCAATGGCGGAACAAGGCACAATCGGCGCAAAGTTCCGTACGCATCCATTCCCGGTTGCGGTATTTCTGAAAGCGGTGTTGCCATACGTCCCAGAAGCTGTCCCGATAGATGTTGCCCTGCTGATACGGACTGCGGATGCTCAGACAACCTGAGATACCTCCATCGCTCAGTACCGAAGCCACTGTCAGTCCGGCAATGCACGTATAGATGTGTCCGCGCACCCGGCCTTCGTAGTCTCCCAAGAAACCTTCGCAGGCATAGGACAAGCGGATTTTATTCTCCCGCCGGGTCTCCACGATGAAGTCCATCAGTTGCCGGAACTCTTCATCGCTCAGCAGTAAATCTTCCTGGCCTTTGGCACGGCCCATGGGGACGATGGTGAAGCACCGCCACCGGGTGACTCCCGCTTCAATCAACAAACGCTTCAGTTCCGGCAGATGGGGCAGATTACGGTGGTTGACGCAGGTGATTACATCCCATACCAGATGGGGCGTTTGTCGGATATGTCCGATGGCGTTGAACACGCGGTCGTAACTTTGCCCATTGCAGCGCAGCCAGTTATGGTCATCCTTCGTACCGTCCACGTCAACAGCCAGCGAGCGAAGTCCCGTACGGGATAGTTCACGCATCATGGGTCCGTCAATCAGCATTCCGTTGCTCACCATACTCCAATAGAATCCTTTTTCCGTAATCTGCCGCCCGCACTCCAACAAATCCCGGCGCACTAACGGTTCTCCGCCTACCGTATGCACCATGGTTTTCACGTAGGGTTGATGCGCTTTTACTTCGTCCAGTACGTGGGCAAAGTCCTCAAAAGGCATTTCGGGCGAGTCGGACACAGCCTTGCAATCGCTTCCGCAATGCCGGCAAGCCATGTTGCAGCGCAAGGTGCACTCCCAAAACAATTGCCGTAAAGGGTGTGTCAGCTTCAGCCGCTCCCGCTTCCAGTAAGCTATCTCAAGGTCTATTTTTTGAAGTTGGTTCATGGTCAATTATATTATTTTGTTGATTTTTGTTGTGAAACAGAACCTATTTTAATTTGTATTTATAAAATCATTAGCTCCAAGGATTGTCATCTGGATTTTTGGCAGGTTTTCCTATTTTCCTCCCGTGTCTATCTACATAGTACCATTTGCCATTTTCTTTTATTGCAGTTACGGCTTCGGCTGGTCTATCATTAAACAAACCATTTGCATAATTGAAAATATCACTCATATCTTCATATTTTAAGGGAAGAACTTGTTCCCCATTTATGTTAAATAGGCCATATTTGTTGTTTAAACATACTATGATATATTCTCCTGAAATATATCTTATATAGTCATATACAGGAGGTATAATTTCGATACCTTTTTTGTTTATAAGTGCGGGCTTTCCATTAAGTTTAACATCAGCAACTCCATTAGAAAAAGCCCAACCGTCATCATATTTGCATGGGACAATTTCTTCCTTTTTTTTATTAATATATCCATACTTCCCATTTCGTTTTACCAATGCCATTCCTTCTACAAATTTCCAAACCTTGTCGTATTTGATGTCCTGTTCATTGGCTTCTATAGGTTCACCTACTTTTTTAGGCGGATTGTTTTTGTCAGATACATCTGATTGGACAGGTCCTGTGTTTGATAGGATTGTATCTTCGTCTATTTGATAAGTGTATTGAACTATATTCGTGTCACCTTGTTGTACTTCGGATGAAGCTGGGTGATTGTTGATAATGTTGTGAATTGCTATGAAGCCAACAAAGCACAAACATCCTATGAGTCCTCCAATTAAGATATTCTGAGATTTCTTTCCGGATTTATGAGGAGACTTCTGATCTTTTTCTGTTACATTCTTCTTATCCGAAGTCGTTTCATAGTCCGTCCCTTCCTCATTATCGGTTTTTGCACCGTTTCCTTGTAATTCTTTTAAGAACTCCTCCACACTTTGTGGCCTGTCCTTCCGCAGAGCCGCCATCGCTTTGCCCACGCAAGCTGTCAATGCATCTCCGACATGATGTTTCTGCAATTCGTATGCAGGAAAACCGTCATTCAGTATGACTGATGCTTCCGGAGGTCGTACGCCTGTCAGCATTTTGAACATCGTAGCTCCCAAAGCATATACATCCATGGTGACGGGAAAATCCTTGCCTTCGTGATAATTGGCTTGTTCCAAAGGGGCATAGCCGGGTGTGCCGCTTCCTACTGAGGTGC
>NZ_JACJLQ010000071.1 GCF_016902295.1 Bacteroides caecigallinarum
TAAATATATTTCATCAATGTCATGAAGGCATTCTTCACATGCTTGTTCGGGAACCCCAGCTTGTAGATATTCGATTTCTTATCGTAATCTTTAATCGTCAGATACCCGCCTTGACGTAGATTTTCAAAATTCTGTATTCCTATAGGGAATTTCATGTTGGGCAATTAAGAATTAAAAATTAAAGGTTAAGTTACGAGGCTTAACTTCGTTGACCGCATCCCCGCTCGTCACATTATCCATCTACTCCTGGTCATTTTTGGAAGCTTATCCTATATTTTGCTGATAAATTCATTGTCTATTTCAAAAGCCTTACCATGCAAATTGGTTTTCCATGTACATTTTTCAACATCCAAGTCTATATAATTTTCAATAATCCCTTTCCTGAAAGGAATTTCCTTTAATGTTGGATTAAATGCGCGTATGGCTTTTTGTAAAGAATTATCTCTTTTTTTGGGCTTATTCAGTATGTCAAAAGAAGTTATATATAGGTGTGTCACATTCTTAATGAATATATTAAGCATATCTTTGGTTGGCAGACATACTTTTCCATTAATGAAAGGAGATAATTGACCTACCAATAAATTATGATTAAACATTTCATCCCATACTCTCTTCTCGTATGCATTTTCAGAACCATGATGCGGTATCTTATAAAGTGATGCACTGTTTTTTGAGATACAGCTACAATTGTCGAGAATACATAGCCATCCACGTTTATTGTCTTCTGATGTTTCCAGATCACCTCCTAAAATAGCTGTATATCCGTTAACACTTACTTGCAGAACAACACACTTTTCATTCGGACTGCGAACTATAATTTTTCTGTTGGAGCATGGGACATAATTTCTCATTAATTCTGAGATTTCTGTTCCAAAATCTGATATTACTGCGTCTGAAGGAGAAAGAGCTATCACTTTTATGTCATTTCTTTCATCATTTCTACTATACAACACACGATCCTGTAATATTGTTTTCACAGGTATTTTTCTCTGATTAACTATATTCAGACATTTAGCCATGATATCCGTTGAGGAAGTATGAGACAATAATTTATCATTCCTGCTGTCAAGTCCGATAAACTCAAGAAACTTGGCTTTGTCCGAAGTTACAGCGAATGCTAATGTTGCGGATTTACATTCTTCAAGCAGCTTGTCTATCCCAAGAATATGGTCGTTATGCCAATGTGAACAAACTATTAATTTTACTTCCGTCTCAATGTGAACACCAAGTGACTTCAAATACTCAAGAGGCAAAGATTCTTTTGTAACAGGGTCTATGCACGAATCTACCACCATCCAATTATTCATACCTAATTGTACCACAACAGATTCTCCATATCCTCCACCTGTTCCAATCAAAGAAACTCTGAATAGATTCATTCCCACA
Source organism: Bacteroides caecigallinarum (assembly GCF_016902295.1). Classification (GTDB taxonomy): domain Bacteria; phylum Bacteroidota; class Bacteroidia; order Bacteroidales; family Bacteroidaceae; genus Phocaeicola; species Phocaeicola caecigallinarum_A. Next base: position 1,387 of record NZ_JACJLQ010000071.1, read on the forward strand.
TGATACCCTCCTTCAACTTATCAACATCATTCATTATAGACTCAAATTCATTATTGCTCAAGTTTATACTTCTTTTAAAACGGATAAAAGATTGTTTTATTATTTGTCCATAGTAGTTGGCATATCCTATACTCCAATAAAAAACAGCTCCCACATTCAGTAAATGCAAATCACAATTTGATATATCTTTTTTTTCAAACTCAGCAATCTCGTGTGTAGTGTTTTCATCTGTATTTATTAATACAGCTGTAAAAGTTTCATCTTTTATTTCGGTGACATTACCTATCCAGTTGAGTGAATGACAAATATAATTCAAATTGCTTTTGGAACTTTTTATTAACGGTAACTCTATCTTTTCAGATTTATCACAGTCTCTAGTCTCAAATGTTGATAGTAAAGATACTCTTTCCTTAATCGGCAGTTGAATCTCTTCTAAAACCAAATCTTCATACAATGTAGGCAAACTATTGTTTGTATAGTTGTCAAAGAAAGAATATTTGTTGATTTGTAATGTTGAATCTCCCATTATCCGAAAATTTTAGAAAGAATATTTGAAACTATTTCTTTTGAGTTTGCCGCACAATAATCAAATTTATCCTCTACGAGTTGCGATGCCTTGTAACCGTTACTGTTAGGCTCCAGATTAAAATGATTGTTTATATTGAAATTTATGCCGAAATTCACCTTCAGTTCAGGTTCAGACGGTGATATACTCACACGTCTGAAAGATGTGTTTCCTGATTCTGTAGATTCTATTATTTCGATGTTTAACAATCTTGGTGATGTAAGAATATCATTCCAGTTATTCAATGGTGCCAGCCTGTCTCCAAAGTTATAATAGTTGTCGGCATTTTTTAATGATAAATCATATACATTATTAATGCCTACAGCTTTTATAGGAGTCTCATTCAATATTTTGAAGATATTTATAGCTAAATCACGCATAGGATAGAAATATGGTTTTTTCATTGTTTTGAAATCACATCTATTTCTTGAGACTTCAATACTCAACCATTCTCCCAACTGGAATCTGGAAAGTTCATTCATGACTATCTCTATTTTCGCATTTTTGGCCTCTTCCTCCTGTATAAGGTCTTTTGATGCCAACCAATAAGGGTGAAATATAGAAGGATTGAAATCTCCTAAAAACACCAATCCTCTCGTTTCAATCTCTAAATATTTATCTATCATAAATAAAATACTTTTTGTCGGCTGAATATCATAATATTCACAAAAGTAATTTTTAATTCCGATATATCAAATAAAAATATTCTTTTTCTTCCTTATATTAAACCGAAATTCCCCCATGCCCGGCATTACCAGCCGCCGCATGGAGGAATCCCTTATATAACCTAGTCCCTAGTCAACCAGTATCTAGTCTCTAACAACTAAAAACTAACAACTAATGTTTATACATCTCCTCATAATACCTCTGATAATCCCCAGAAGTCACATTATCCATCCACTCCTGGTTCTCCAGATACCATTTCACGGTCTTCTCTATCCCCTCTTCAAACTGCAGGCTCGGTTCCCAACCCAGCTCACGCTGCAGCTTCGTAGAGTCAATAGCATAACGCATGTCATGTCCCAGACGGTCAGTCACGTAAGTGATCAGATCCAGAGAATAACCTTCCGGGTTACCCAGCAGTCTGTCCACGGTCTTTATCAGCACCTTTATGATGTCGATGTTCTTCCATTCGTTGAAACCGCCTATGTTATAAGTATCCGCAATCTTTCCGTTATGGAAAATCACGTCTATCGCACGCGCATGATCCACCACATACAGCCAGTCGCGCACGTTCTCACCCTTGCCATACACAGGCAGCGGCTTGCGGTGACGGATATTGTTGATAAACAGCGGAATCAGCTTCTCCGGGAACTGGTACGGGCCATAGTTGTTCGAGCAGTTAGTCACTATAGTCGGCATCCCGTAAGTATCATGATAAGCACGCACAAAGTGATCCGAGCTCGCTTTCGAAGCCGAGTACGGGCTGTGCGGATTGTATTTGGTATCCTCGTAGAAGAAATCCTTACCGTATGCCAGATGATGTTCCGACGATGAAGCCGTAGTAGTGAACGGCGGTTTGATACCCTCAGGATTAGTCATTTCCAGAGCCCCATACACCTCGTCAGTAGAGATATGATAGAAACGCTTGCCCTCATACTTCTCAGGCAGACTCTCCCAGTACAGTTTTGCAGCCTGCAGCAGGCTCAGCGTACCCATCACGTTCGTACGTGCGAAAGTGAACGGATCCTTTATCGAGCGATCTACATGGCTCTCTGCAGCAAAATGGATGATACCGTCTATCTGGTATTCCTTCATAATCTCCTGCATGCGTTCGTAGTCGCAAATGTCAGCCTTTACGAACACATAGTTAGGCTTATCCTCTATGTCCTTCAGGTTAGCCAGGTTGCCGGCATAAGTCAGCTTGTCCAGGTTGATGATTCTGTACTCAGGATATTTGTTCACGAACAGGCGCACTACGTGGCTGCCTATGAAACCGGTGCCGCCGGTTATCAGGATGTTACGGTTGAAGTTTATATCTCAGTAAATTATTGGTTTTATTAATTTTTTTTATTCTCTTCTTATATGCTTCAATACCTTCATTGTGTAGAGTAATAATTTTTTACGAGAGACATAGAGTCGCTCATATCCGCATAATGCAGATGGAAGTTAGGAACCCCCTCCAGATGAGCTATTCTCTCACGATAATCTACAGAGCTTCTGCGTATTATCCCGTGTACCTCATATCCCTTATCCAATAGTAATTCACTCAGGTAACTGCCATCCTGACCCGTTACACCTGTAATCAACGCTATATTCTGCATATTAGTTTATGAGTTTTTAAGTTTTCGAGTTTGTTGATGTTTTTAAGTTTTTAGTTACCGTTCCGCTCTCATCGGATTATTCAGAAAATCCTCGT
>NZ_JACJLQ010000072.1 GCF_016902295.1 Bacteroides caecigallinarum
CTACATTTTAATTTTGAGAAATGCTAAAGCTGATAATCAATGGATTAGTGAAATTATACAGCTAAAAAATAACTAAAAATTTTTTTTGGCTATCAAACTTGGGTTAAATTCCGTTTAGATGCTGTTTTTTTATTGTGACAGAATCATGAATTGATCTGAATAGTGACTCTGATTATAGGCATTTTAGCCTTGTATTAATGTGGAATAAAAGTCCAATCAGTACGGTACGCATGATTATTTCTACAAGAATTTAATGTCATATTGAAGAATTAGATGTTCTATTTAAGGAATTGGAATATATGCATATTGATAAAATTCTTCAATAAGGCTATTTTTGTTAAAAAATAGTCCGAATTATGAATACTATCGAGAAAATATCAGTAAGCCAGCTAAAGAATATAGGTTTGGAAATGAGTGTGCTGGATGATGATATTATATTGTCAAATAATATAGAAATAAAGAACAAAATTTTCGATACGCCATGCCGTCTGGACGGTTTTGTATTATTGTTTTGTACCAATGGTGAGGCTGAAATCCAAATTAATTTTCAAGAATATAAAATTCACCCGGGAATTCTTGTCATGAACATTCCTGAAAACGTAATCTGGCATATTATGCAGATAAGATAGGGATAACATCAAATTACCTTTCAAAAATTGTAAAGGAATATACCGGAAGGACTGCTATTGAATGGATTGACGAGTATGTGATTTTCGAAGCCAAAACAATGATAAAGCATACACAATATACAATTCAGGAAATAGCGTATAAGCTGAAATTCCCATCTCAGTCGTTTTTTGGAAAGTATTTTAAACGTCTGACAGGCATGTCGCCAAAACAATATAAGTTATCCTGACGGATGATTCGTTTCTATTGCATTTCAAAATTGTTAGTAATCAAATAGTTATAAATATGAAGAAGAAACAGGTAAAGATGGTTCCATGGAATGGCTTTATTTATGGTGTAATGATAGTTTTGATTTTAAACTCGTTTGTATTCCCATATATCTTTAATAAACAGATTGTAGAAACAGATTATGGAACTTTTATTTCGAATATTGAAAAAGGGGAAGTGCAGGAGGTCAGTATAGACCAGAACTGCATATACTTTGCCACTAAGGAAAATGGTAAGCCGGTTTTTTATAAGACAGGCGCAATTGATAATCCGGAGCTTGTTGACAGGCTATTGAATGCGAAGAGTTCGAATGAGTCAGGAAAAATAATATTCAACAAGCAGATTCCTATAGAAAATTCACCGTTTGTCAATTTCATGTTGATGTGGATTGTCCCTGGCGTTCTTTTTTATCTGTTATGGTGGGGAACCAACAGTCTGATGAAAAAACGTATGGGCGGTGCTCCGGGCAATGTGATGTCATTCGGAAACAGTGGAGCCAAGATTTATGCAGACTCGGAGGTGAAGACCACATTTGCCGATGTAGCAGGCCAGGAAGAGGCAAAAGAAGGTCTTAATGAGATTGTTGACTTCCTGCATAATCCATCCAAATTGTATAATTTTTATTGATGAGATAGATGCTATAGGTAAAAAGAGAAATACCGGACCAATGGGCGGAAACGATGAGCGCGAACAGACATTGAATCAGTTGCTTACTGAGATGGACGGTTTTGACGGCAAGAAAGGTGTTGTAATTCTTGCTGCGACCAATCGTCCTGAAAGCCTTGACAGTGCTTTGCTTCGTCCGGGTCGTTTTGACCGTACTGTTATTATGAATCTACCGGATTTGGAAGGCAGGAAGGCTATCCTGAATGTGCATCTTAAAAATATTAAGCATAAAGATATTGATGTCGACCTGATTGCACGCGCTACGGCAGGCTCGTCCGGGGCCGAACTGGCTAATATAGTAAACGAAGCCGCATTGCTTGCTGTAAGGACCGGTAAGGAGTATGTAAGTACGTCCGATCTTGAGGAATCTGTTGAAACCGTTATTGCCGGAGCCCAGAAAAAAGGAATGGTCATATCAGAAAAAGAGAAGAAAATTATCGCTTACCACGAAATAGGGCATGCATTGGTTGCTGCCATGCAGACACATTCAGCTCCTGTGCATAAGATAACCATCATACCTCGTACTTCGGGTGCCTTGGGATACACCATGCAGGTTGACAGTAAGGAAAAATATCTGTTGTCAAAGGAGGAACTTTTGAATAAAATTACCACATTCACTGGAGGTCGTGCCGCCGAGAAAGTGATATTCGATGTGATTACTACCGGTGCCTCGAACGATATTGAGCAGGCTACACGCATAGCCAGGTCAATGGTTTCAAGATACGGAATGAGCGACAAATATGGCATGATGGCACTCGAGACAGTAAATAATGCCTATTTGGGAGGAGATACCACATTGGCATGCTCGTCCGCTACGGCTGCCGACATTGATTCGGAAGTTCGTGCCATTATAGAAAATGCTTACAATAAAGCTGTGGAAATCATAAAAGCCAACCGTAAAAAGATGGACGAACTGGCAGGATTCCTGTTGGAAAAGGAAACAATAACCGGTGAGGAGTTTATGGAGATACTTAACCGATAAATATATTTTAATTATGTCAGAAAAGAAATATATAATATCGGGTATGAAGAAATGAATAAGGCATTGGAAAAAATAATGGAATAATTTTCCGTATATTTGTGTCAGTAAATTCATAAGTAAAAAAGATTATGCCACTTCTTACAATAAATGAACTGCAGGGTCTTTCTCCTGTTTTCAAAGGAAAATGCGGAAAGTTTTTAGCACAAGGTCTCATGGATATATCATGCGTTTCGCGTATTAACGAACTTTATGACAAGTATTGGTTTCTGAAAGGTCCTGATTTTACTGATGCCGTATTGAGCGATTTGGGAGTACGATATGAAATAAAGAATAAGGATGTGATGAATCAGTTGCGTAATGAGGCTTTTATAACTATCAGCAATCATCCTTATGGAGGTATAGACGGCTTGATTCTTGTTGATTTTGTAGGACATTTCAGACCGGACTATAAAGTTATGGTCAACAAGGTATTGGGAAGAATAGAAAATCTGAGCGACAATTTTATAGATGTTATTCCTACCGGACGTAAACACGGCAAGCCGGAAAATGAAAGTATCCATGGAATAAGAAGCGTAGTGGAACATGTCGTTTCCGGACATCCTGTTGGTATATTTCCGGCGGGAGCAATTTCAGACATCAATCTGCTGAAGTTTCGCGTAGAGGACAGGCAATGGCAGGAACCTGTTATCAGGCTTATCAAGAGATTGCGCATGCCTGTCCTGCCAATCAGGTTTAATGGAGGAAATTCAGCGTTGTTTTATAGTCTCGGTATTATTGACTGGAGAATAAGGCTTCTGAAATTACCTTCGGAGCTGTTCAACAAAAAGGGTAAAACCGTGAAACTCATCTTGGGGGATTTGATAAGTCCTGAGCAACTGGATGAATATCACGATATTGGTGCTTTGGGAAATTTTTTAAGGGAAAAGGTTTATAATTTAAAATAGCTTTTATGGAAGAAAAGAATAATGAAAGTTCAGTAAGAATACAGACTTCGATTTTGAATGGTGTCGAAAAAAAGACTTTAATTTTTTTGGCTGACAGGCAACCTCGATGGATGACATCGAATATTCTTACAGGTATAGGTACGATTGGTGCAGTAGTCATATCTTTGGGATACATCCTTTCGCAATTCAATATTAATTATCTGTAGCTTAGTTCTTTAGGGTTTGTCATCAACTGGTATGGCGATTCACTTCATACTTATCGTATATATGATGCTTACTCTCAACGTGAGCATAAACGCGCATTTGAAGAAAGAATTCAAGTTGACTTACGCCAAACTTGGACCTACTGAATTCAGGGTCTTGGCGATAATCTTCAATACCACTTGCATATTCTGTCCTGCCATAACTGATTCTATGGTACAATTCTCCATGTTCGGTAAGGAGATGCTTCTTGGTTCATTGGATATAGCCGGGATAGTTGTTCTTCTGGTTCTGATAATTATGTATATTGTCACGGTCATTAATGATATCAGGGACTATGACAAGATGGATCCTGTGAAATAGAAGTATAGTTATAATGTAAAGTAATGTTTTACCGAATAAGATTGAAACCTTCAAGATAATTGAAGTGTAAGAAATATTAAGTAACTATTCAAAATTAATTTTATACATATGAGTAATTCACAAATAAGTTCGTACCTACAGATGCCAGTGCCCTGTTTGTACAATAGAAAAGCGAGTCCT
>NZ_JACJLQ010000073.1 GCF_016902295.1 Bacteroides caecigallinarum
ATGCGTCATATCTGTTCGCTATTATGGCGTTGCTCATGCTCTTGAACTTCTCCATGTCATTCACCACCTTCGAGCCGAAGAAAGTGGTTCCGTCCTCAAGTGTAGGTTCATATATTATAACAGTAGCCCCTTTCGCCTTCACACGCTTCATTACGCCCTGTATGGAGCTCTGGCGGAAATTGTCACTGTTCGATTTCATTGTCAGTCTGTAAACCCCCACAACGCACTCCTTCTCTTCTTTCGAGTTATAGTCGCCACGATTGAAGTAATCATAATATCCGGCCATTTTCAGCACCCTGTCCGCTATGAAGTCCTTTCTTGTGCGGTTCGATTCCACTATAGCCTCTATCAGATTTTCCGGCACGTCCTGATAGTTTGCAAGCAGCTGCTTCGTGTCCTTAGGCAGACAGTAGCCACCATATCCGAACGACGGATTGTTATAATGGTTCCCTATTCTTGGGTCAAGACTCACACCGCGGATAATATCCTGAGTGTTCAGTCCCTTCATCTCAGCATAAGTGTCCAGCTCGTTGAAGTAGCTCACCCTCAGCGCCAGGTACGTGTTGGCAAACAGCTTCACCGCCTCCGCCTCAGTCAGACCCATAAACAGAGTGGCAATGTTTTCCTTCAGAGCCCCTTCCTTCAGCAGTTCTGCAAAAGTCTCTGCCGCCTTCTTCAGCTCCTCAGCATGGCTCGATACCTCCTCAGTAGGATAGCTTATTCTCTCACCTTTTCAGGTATCACGTCCACAGCTGTCACCTTATGATGCTGAGCCAGTAATGTGGCTATCGACAAGCCCACATACCCTGTTCCTGCAATTGCTATATTAATCATTTTCAATTCCTTCTTTTTGAAGTGCACCGTAGCCATTCCGCATTTTAGTGTTCGCCAGTAGGTAAAGACCATTTAAAATTCCACTGTATCGCCCGGTATAATTTCGAAATTAAAATATACAGTATCTTTCCATCCCTCAGCTTCGAAAACCTATATTCACACTGCCCTTCTCTTCCTCATCTCCTGTATTATCATTACCGGTTCTTCCTGATAAGTCCTTTTCCGGTTCTTCCGGCACTTCCTTATTGCCGCATGCAAAAATCATCATAGAGCAGCATGCCACAACTGCTAGCATAAGTGTTTTCATAAGCTTAGTTTTTTTTAGATTATCATTTTCTTAATAAAGATATTAATGATTATACACTTATTTGCGGATAACGCAATTTATGCATATAAACAATATCTTTACATAAACTATCTAAAGATGGCATAATGTATGATTGGTTTATACCTATTTTAAATAGTTTATTTAATATATTTTGTTTTTGAGAAGCCCTGATGATGAATTTTGTAGATATATGATTAAAATTATCTTTCCATGGTTCAGGGAAAAGTACAAACAAACCATTTTGGTTTTTGTATCTCACATCCGTTATGTTAGGAAGTAAAAATGTAAAACCATCAAAAGATAGTATATCACTATATTCAGGATGATAAGCTTTATGAGAAAAAGGATAACTTTGATATACTACCCCATCTTTATCCATATGAGAGCAGCAAGCAAAATATAGTGCAATAAGTGGATTAAATGTCCAATCAAGCAACCTTGTAGGAAGACCATAATGTTGAGCTAAAAATAAGAATTCCATATCATTTTTAGGACGAGCATCTGTAAATAAAGAATACTTCCTTTTAAAGTCTTCAAAAATTTCCCTTTCGAATTGTTTTAATAATGTAATATCATTATTAAAAAAACGACCAATAGAAGGGATAAGTTTGAAATCAATGGATGCTTGCCCCCTATAGAAGAATGTTTCAGGAAAATCATATATTGAACCTAAAAAAGACTCAATGCAATTTATCTCTTTAATAACAGTATTATCTTCACTCATTTTTATACCTGAATTAAGGTTATATCCTTAAAATATTTAATACTTGAAACACCGTAAGGCAAACATCAGCACCCCATAATCACTGTATGCCTCTGTCTCCTTCACCTTTTCCAGCCCTTCCCTGAGCCTGACTATTTCCTCCATTTTATCAGTTTTATGTATTGAGAATTTACGGAGTAATTTTATTTGTTATAATTTGTTGTTGATGTCAATCTTTAATTTTAATACTATGTCTTTAATAGAGGTTATAGTATTATCCTTAAGTTTCGCAAGTATTAAAGTACTTCGAAGCCTGTTCTTTTGCATGTAATTAAAAAAAGGTACTATAAAATCCATTTACAGTATAAGGTTCTATATCTTTATTTTTACCCATTAAATAGTTTTTCAGCCGTCTTTTATTTTGCTCAAAATTGTCATTTTTTATCAAAACTGGAATTTTTTTCTCAAATGTCACAAATTTCGGATTTTCTATTAGCAAATCTCTCGAATGAGAAATCTTGTCACAAATATCCTTAGGTATATCTTTTACCGATTTACAGTCCAGTTTTATTTCTACAAATCGGATCTATATCATGTTTCAGCGGTGTATATCTGTATTTATTACTGTTACCCTTCTCCTTTTCTGCCAGATAAAAATCAACAGACGAAAGACAATTTTCCTTTTCGCTGATATACCTTATAGCACTCACCATATCCGTACTGTGGCTTGCCAAAAAGAATTTTACTCCCAAGCGTTTATGTAGCATTACAATAATTCTGGCATATTCTATTATCCATTGCGGATGAAGATGAGCTTCAGGTTCGTCAATAATCAGTAGAGTTGATTCATCAAGAAAACGGTTCTTAAGCAGAAGTTGTAGTACTGCAAACGATTTGATACCTGTTGCACATTCCGCTAAATCAATCTCTATACCATCTATTGTTCTATATCTGAATCCACTACTGATAATATCATTATTATAAACGATATCTCCCTGTATGATTTCTTTTTTGATGACATCGTTTATACTGCGTTTATACCCCCTTTTCGGTGATTCTTTCAGCAGTTCATTCAATTCGCCCCAATGTGTAGGAATTCCATAGCCTGCACGCATACCTATTGACATAGGAGTATCTATATATGCCACTTTCTTTATATAATGAGGCAAAGGCACATTCTTGATTCCTTCCCCATAAATAATCGAACCATATTCCTTTAATACTATGTCTTTTGATATTGATGCATCAAACTCAGACACTATACTCGCCTTATAAAACTCGTATGGACGGCTGATATTCAGGTTGACACCTTTCTGAACAATGTCAGTTATCATAGAGGAAAGTTGTTTCAGTTGGGAATGCAGGGTATCACCTTTAATGTTAAGACTGTATTTAAGAATAAATTCCAGTCTGTTACGTATTTCACCTCTTCTGTTATTTCCGGTTTGATTGCTTTCCAGTTCGATATATCTGGATATAAGATTACGTATATACGACAGATATTCTTCATGGCTATCAAGACTCCTTAATTTTAATCCCTGTTGTACTGGCATTAGTCTTATATCGTGCCTGATAAATGGCAGTACCGACCTGATTTGCCTGACTACCTCCAAATATGGCTCGAGATTTTCGTTGATATATTCTAGGATAATATCTTCATAACGGTTGGCATTCCTATAAATGTAGTAAAGTAGCTTTGATATTGTACTTTTGCCGCATCCGTTCACTCCGGATACCACTGTAATACCGGAGAGCTGTATATCTGCCTGTTTTATAGCTCTATAATTCTTTATACTTATATCAGCCAATTTATTTTCTGCCATATATTACTTATAATTTTCTATGTGTAAGCTAATCCACACTGCCACTAATTTACTCACAAAAATAATTTTTATTCCCCATATAAACAACTTAAACCATATATTTCTGTGTAAGCATTCGAAGAAATGCACCTTTTACACTTTATAAACACCGAAATTCCCCCACACCCGTCATCTCTGACTGATATGGGGGAATCCACTATAAGACCTTGTTACCTCGTAACTGAAGCCTTGTCAACTATGATCAGTCCCTTCTGAAAATATCCCTTGTATAGACCTTGTCCGCCACGTCATCCAGGCATGCGTCATATCTGTTCGCTATTATGGCGTTGCTCATGCTCTTGAACTTCTCCATGTCATTCACCACCTTCGAGCCGAAGAAAGTGGTTCCGTCCTCAAGTGTAGGTT
>NZ_JACJLQ010000074.1 GCF_016902295.1 Bacteroides caecigallinarum
GACATTGATGCTTTTGCAAAGAAGCACATGTCCATAAACTGGGTTACAGAACGTACCAAACAGCTTAAAAATGTAGGCTAAATTGGGAACGTTAAACTGGACACCCTACCTTATTGATTTGTTCAAACTTTAAAACTAACAGGAATATGGCTCAGAAACTTTGGGAAAAAAGTGTGCAGGTGAACGAGGAAATTGACCGTTTCACTGTAGGACGTGATCGTGAAATGGATCTTTATCTTGCTAAGCATGATGTATTAGGATCTATGGCACATATCACTATGCTTGAGAGTATCGGACTGCTTAAGTCTGATGAGTTGAAGGTCTTGCTTGAAGAATTAAAAAATATATATGCATCGGCTGAAAATGGCGACTTCGTTATAGAAGACGGTATTGAGGATGTTCATTCTCAGGTTGAACTTATGCTTACAAGAAAATTGGGTGATGTTGGTAAGAAAATCCATAGCGGGCGTTCAAGAAATGACCAGGTATTGGTCGATTTGAAATTGTTCACCCGTGCGCAGATAAAGGATATCGCTGTGGCTGTAGAAGACCTGTTCAAAATTCTTATCTCACAAAGTAACAGGTATAAGGATGTATTGATGCCTGGATACACACATTTGCAGATAGCCATGCCTTCATCATTCGGACTTTGGTTTGGCGCTTATGCTGAAAGCCTTGTCGATGATATGATGTTCCTTCAGGCGGCTTATAAGATGTGTAACCGTAACCCACTTGGCTCTGCTGCGGGTTATGGGTCATCATTCCCTTTGAACCGTGAAATGACTACGCGCCTGCTTGGATTTGATTCCATGAATTATAATGTTGTTTATGCTCAGATGGGACGTGGAAAGATGGAACGTAATGTTGCTTTTGCTCTTGCGTCAATAGCCGGAACATTGTCGAAGATGGCTTTCGATGCTTGTATGTTCAGCAGTCAGAATTTTGGTTTTGTGAAATTGCCAGACGAGTGTACAACAGGTTCAAGTATCATGCCTCACAAGAAGAATCCTGATGTGTTCGAACTTACGCGTGCTAAATGCAATAAGATACAGGCATTGCCTCAGCAGATAATGATGATTATGAACAATCTTCCTTCAGGTTACTTCCGCGATCTTCAGATAATAAAGGAAGTATTCCTTCCTGCATTCTCAGAATTGAAGGATTGTCTTCAGATGGCAACATATATCATGGACAAGATTTACGTGAACGAACATATTCTTGACGATGATAAATATCTGTATATATTCAGTGTAGAGGAAGTTAATCGTCTGGCTACTGAAGGAATGCCGTTCCGTGATGCATACAAGAAGGTTGGGCTTGATATTGAAGCAGGTAAATTTGTTCACAATAAGCAGGTACATCACACTCACGAAGGAAGTATAGGTAATCTGTGCAACGACCGTATAACAGAACTTATGAATAAGGTAGTTTCAGGTTTCGATTTTTCTAAAGTTGAAAATGCCGAGAAATCACTTCTTGGAAGATAAGATTTAGTGTCTGTCTTGTTGTCAGTATGTCTTAAAATGTTCTTTTGAAGTGTGTTGAAAAGTTTAGAAGCACATTAGACAGACTTTTTTAGAAATAAAACGGGCGAAATGTTTGGAAGTTATAAAAAAACTCCATACATTTGCACCCGTTAACGCGGAAATAGCTCAGTTGGTAGAGCATAACCTTGCCAAGGTTAGGGTCGCGAGTTCGAGTCTCGTTTTCCGCTCTTTTTCTTTGAAAGGATGCTCGAATGGTGGAATCGGTAGACACGAGGGACTTAAAATCCCTTGGCTATTGCAGCTGTGCGGGTTCAAGTCCCGCTTCGAGTACTCTACGGGACAAATCGTTATTTTGACGGTTTGTCTCTTTTTTTATACCATTGCAAATAGTTGGATATGAGTACTTTAACTCAAAGAATGAATTGATGCTGATAGGTTCAATATGCTCATTATTTTTGTCATAGTAAAATCCGTTCGGGAATACTAATTTTTGGAGTCTCCTTTTTCCTTCTAATCCTTGTAACTCCCATAGTGTGAACAAGTTACGTCTAATAGAAAAGGCGTAATCTATGAATTTATCCAGGTTCAATATTTCTGTATCGTATTTCATATATTCAGTGTTTAAATCCTTAATTTCTTGTTCCAATCTTGTTATTACTTTTTCAAAAATGTTTTGTCTCTTTGCGTCTGAACAAAGAGTGTAGTTTGTTTCAACTTGGTTTAACTCTTTTTCTTTCTTTTTAATATTTGCGTGTATTGATTGAGCGGTGTCTCTGTTTTCTCTATTCATATTATCAAATGTCATTTTTAATTGAAGTTTTAGTAGTTCTGATACTTTATCAGATAAAATGTATTTATTTAATTCATCTTCAAATGATTCATGTACTTTCTTCGTAGAACTATTGTATTTGCATCCCTTACGGCTACAGACATAATATCCTATATCTGTTCTACCGAATTTCTTTCTCATTTTGGTTGATATGCTTGCTGTTAAATTACCTCCGCAGCAAGGGCATTTGATACTGCCTATTAATGGTGCGTATTCTTTATCTATCTTTTGTTCATATCCACTATGATTTTTTGATAATTCATTATTAACCTTCAAGAATATTTCTTTAGATACCAAAGGGGGATGATTCCCTTGTACTATTTCTCCTTGTAAGAACTTATGAGCCATGTAACCACAGTAGAAAGGGTTCTTGAATACCTCTGATAATTTCTGCTTGCATATAATAAGTCCTTCTTTTGCTAATTTAACTCTTATTTCTTCATTGCTTAATTTGTTGTTGGCTTTCCATAGGAATGCTTTTCTTAATAATTTTCCTTCTTCATTTATTGTTATTACTTGTTCCTTCTTAGTTGTCCTTTGGTCATATCCTCTTGGTGCTTTTCCTATCCAACGTCCTTTTAATAGGGCTTTTATACTATTTTCTATGGTTGTTGCTCGCTTCTCATCATTTTGATATCTTGCATTAGCAAGTTCCATGAGCTGCATATATTTTCCAACGGCTGTGCGTGGGTCATAACTTGATGTAGCTGATACTACATAAGCTCCTCTTGCTTCTACTTCTTCAATTATTGTAGTGCTTCCTGTACGGCTGAATCTTGAAGTGCTGAATACGATAACAACATCTACTTTCTTTGTACTTCCTTTCTTGTTGGATTTTTTAATGAAATCCAACATTCGATTAAATTCTTTTCTCTCTTTGTCGCTTTTTGCAGATTCGTATGTACCTCCGAACTCTGCTATCACTGTATAGGAATGTGATTGTGCATATTCCCTACATTTGTCTTGCTGGACTTCCAGACTTTGACCATCAACTTGTTCACTACTACTAACACGAGTATAGATAATAGCATTTCCACCTTTTATTTCTTCTTTCTTCTTTTGACCTTTTGCGAAAGATTTTAATTCTAATGTTTCATTCATATAGTTAGAATTTAATTGTTACTCAATAATTGATATTTTTTATATGTGGCAAAGCAAGATACAGAATAATCATATAGTGTGTCTATGATTAATAATGCCTCTTTATCACTTATATTTTGGAAATCCCTATTTTCTTGAATTGTTTCTATATTTAATTTTTCCATCGTGCAAATATGATAAATTTTAATCAACAGGAATAGTTAAATTATTGTGATTATAATTTTTTCACTGAAATAGATTCTTTCTTTTGTATTCTCCTGGGATTCAGGAAGTTATCTATTTCTTCATAAGAGATAAATGATAAATAATCTTTTCCTTTTTTTTATTTCTTCTTTTTCTATTTCGTTCTCTGCATTATTAATCGCTTCATCATAATCTTCATCAATTATTTTATTTATATTATCCTCTATATTATTATGATTTAGGTTGTTAATATTCTCTATCCTTCTCAGATAGTTTATTTTATTTAATAAGTAAGTGATCTAAAATATTTTTATATTCAGCATAAATTATTAATATTGTCACATGATATTTTAGAAATTGAATCATGAAACATATAAAAGTGCTTGAATTGAGTGAGGCTGATCGCCTCAAACTTGAGAAAGGGTATCATAATGGCCCTACTCATAACTA
>NZ_JACJLQ010000075.1 GCF_016902295.1 Bacteroides caecigallinarum
GCAGTCCGTTTATACTTAGCATAAGCCCTCCAGTTTCTCCACCAGTGTTTTCAGCCCCTGATAGTCTAAGCCTTTCTTCTGTATGCACAAGCCCTCACGGGTTCTTATCATCACCATGATGTTTCCTTTATGGGAAGATGTACGCTTGGGCTTGTCTTTAGCAACATCCTGTTCTTCATTGCCTGTTTGGATCAACTCTTGCGGAATACCCTCCACTTCTATGGGTACAATCTTTTTCTGTGTTTTCTTG
The DNA here is from genome assembly GCF_016902295.1 of Bacteroides caecigallinarum. Classification (GTDB taxonomy): domain Bacteria; phylum Bacteroidota; class Bacteroidia; order Bacteroidales; family Bacteroidaceae; genus Phocaeicola; species Phocaeicola caecigallinarum_A. The sequence continues at coordinate 251 of NZ_JACJLQ010000075.1, forward strand.
AACCAGTCATAGAATGCAGTGTTGGAATATTATTGCTGATGCAGAACGAGTTGATGGAAACTCCTTTGGGTTCTCCCTCAGTCTTGTAGAGGAACCACAGTATTTCAAAGTTTTTTTCGCTAAACATAATCTTTCAAGTTTTAAGTTTAGCACGAAGGTATGGGAAAGAGCAATGCTAGTCAATACGCCAATTTTGGAAGTTTACGAATGAGTTGATGGAAACTCCTTTGGGTTCACCTTCGGTCTTGTAGAGGAACCACAGTCTTTCAAAATCTTTTTCGCTAAACATAATCTTTTAAGTTTTAAGTTTAGCACAAAGGTATGAGAAAGAACCATGCTAGTCAATACGCCAATTTTGGATGGTTACAAGATGGGATTAGCAATAAAAGCAATATCCACTTACATGAGTCTTTAAATTTGATTATCATATAATTTTAATATTTTTTGTTCTGTAACAGTTTTATTATTAGGTATTACTTGATTACTTACAGTTGTTCCGAAACCTATAATACAACGATTGCCTATGGTCGCCCCTTTTAAAATAGATACCCGTTTTCCTATCCAACAGTCATCACCAATACAAACAGCTTTAGTTTTGGGCTTTTCAAATTCATATCCATAGCATGGATATTTGCTTTCGGCTAATGCTCTTCTTTTTTCTGCCGGATATATATTATGAGTGTTAGTGTCCCAAATCATACATTCGTATGATATTTGATTAAAACTTCCTACTGTAATTGATTCATCACAGCGTATTTCGCTGTCTTCATTAATGTTATTATAATCTCCAATTTTAAGAGAACCTCCATATCTTAGCCAAATTCTACCTCTCAAACGATTCCTATTTCCTATTGATATGTTCCCATCACTACATATTGAAAAGTTTCTATATGAATACCCATTCTCTAATATGTTCTCATCACCGATGCATAAATTCCCGTTGACAACAACTTGACTATTTGTAACAGTATTGTGTTTCCCTATTAGGAGTGAACTGTTTTTATTAATGACGTATAGTCTGCTCTTTGCTATTGTTGAACTATCTGATATAGAAAGAGAACAACATGAATCAACCTTTATAATACTTCTATATATGGAACAATATTTTCCTATATTCAATATACCTCCTTTTTTAACTATTACGATAGAACCTTTGAAAATATACTTCCATCTAATGAAAAAGAAATTCTTTATTACTTTTTTCAACATTGTTATATTTTTTTCTTATAAAAAATTGATAAGGCCTTTTTCTTTATGAAAGAACGTTCACCTTCATTTAAACCTATAAATATAATAGCACAAACTCCGTTTAAAAGACATAACACGGAGAGTAATATAAAATCTGCAAAATTATTTCCCATTAATGGTTTGAATAAAAAAGGGAATATCACACTTGCAATAGTTACAAGACTAATATTAAATAACACTTTTATACAAAAATCTCTAATACTAAATTGTTCAATCCTTTTATACAAATAAAAGCGAAAAAATAAACATATAGCAGATAAAATAATAGCTATAATAATAGTTATATATGGAGGCATTCCTATTTTTAGGAAAACAAATGAAATGGGCAGGTTTAATAAATTTATTCCACCAACAACAATTTGAAGAGATTTAATATTTCCAGTAGCCAAATGCGCAGTTAGTAATGGCCTATACAAACAATCCGTCATAGATAGGATAAGAATGAGTTGTACAAACTCAACTGTAAATTCAGGAACTGTTTTAAGCCAAAGTTGCAAAATGTATTCTGTATTGAAAAATACCGGTAAGGAAAGAAGTAAAATGAGATAATATGAATATTGCGTACTTTTATAGATTAGCATATTCATATAGCCTTTATTATTTTCAGCGTATGATTTCGTGATTTGCGGATTAACGGCTGTCATAAAATTATTTATAAAACTTGTTATTGCGGTGTTTACCTGAATTGCAATTCCCCTTGCTGCATTAACTGCGGCACCACAAAATATATTAATCAATATATTAATCCCTTGATCACGCAGAAGTGAAGATGACGAGCCTATAAAATTCCATCCGGCAAAACGGAACATATTATTTAGAAGCTTCTTATTATAAGAAAATCTTATGTGTCTGCATTCTTCAAAATGTTTATTACAGTATTTACCATAAATATATCTGATAATGCAAGACACTAAACACATTAATATTGAATAGAATATAAGTTTATCAATGGGAGAAATCAATATAAAATAAGCAATTAAGAGCTTACCTATAGTCTCGATAATACTTATATAGGCAAATGCTGACATACGTTCATGGGCTATAATAACAGCATTATACGGGATGCTAATTATATTAACAATAAATGTCAATAATGAAAATTGGAAGACCCAATTAGCTGCTTCTATACGTTGTTCGGCAATATTCATTTGTGAATTTAGGAACCATAATCCGATTGTTTCTGCTAGTAATACGATAATCAAAACTAGTACAATTTGTATTGTCATAGAAGATGAAAATATCAGACTTAACTTTTCTTTATCCCCTTTACCTAATTCATAAGTAATAAATCTACTTATAGCTGATGAAAGGGATCCTGAAAGAAGATTAAACATTACTACTAATCCTCCTATAACGTTGTAAAGACCATAATCCTCTACACCTAATGCGTTTAAGACAACTCGTGAGGTATAAAGACTCACTATCATCATGAACAACATTCTTACATATAGTAGTATTGTATTCTTCGCAATCCTCTTATTATTTTCTGAATTCGAACTCATTGTTTAAAATCTTCCCTTTCAGGCACGCTGCGCGGCTACCTCCCACATCCTTCCTTTAATAGAAAGCTGCGCAAGATAGTCCGCATTAATACTTAAATCGCCACAAAAGTAGCCCTTAATAACGATATATCAAATAAATTCGGAGATAAATATGCTATTCAGCATGGAATTTAGTAAACTTCCAATTTTAGGGTGTCCCCTTTTAGACGGGTGCCAGCAGGCACCCGTCTAAAAAAGAGTCCACAAATTTAACGATTATTATTTGCATATTGTCATGGGAAGAAGGTTTTCGTAATCCGTTCTTCCCTTTTTTAATTCTCTGAGCAGCTTGCAGAAGTAATCCCTGAAGGAGACACCTACCTGTTTGCAGGTTTCTATAAAGGTATTATAGATTGCTGAGTTCTGTATTCCTTTCACACTTCCGAAGAACAGGCTGTTCTTTCGTTGGACAGTAACAGGCCTCAGTGCCCGTTCTGCAGGTAAATTGTCTATTGAGTATTCACCGTCATTTCTGTAGGCGAAAATCTGATTCCAGAAGGTCTTCAGATAGTTAAGGGCCTTACTCATAAGTTCGCTTCGGCTCTCATCCGGATTTGCTGGAGGAGAGAAGGCTATCAGCTCAAGGAAGATTCTTGCCTGCAGACTTCCCTAGTCATAGGCGTACTTGAACTTGGCTCTTGCATGAGCCAGACAGCAGTGATGCTCTATATCCATAAGTTCATTGTCAAGATACATATATACGTTATAACCGTCACTCTGCAGTGATTTGATTTTTGCATCAACAAGGAACGACCGCGGATTATCTCGCATATACGCTGGGCCTTGCATCTCATGTCATGAAGTTCAGGAAGATAATAGAAGTTATGCAGTCCGTTTATACTTAGCATAAGCCCTCCAGTTT
>NZ_JACJLQ010000076.1 GCF_016902295.1 Bacteroides caecigallinarum
CTACAAAACCAGAAACTACGAAAGAATTTTCCATTTTCTTCATGACATTGAAATTTTAGAAGTGAAACATTTATTTTTTACGTTGCCATCAAAGTTGGCAAGGATAGCAGTCAGGCAAGTAATTACCGAATTATTTCACCGTCAGGCGGGAAAAGTTTTCCGATAAGCGGCAGCAGGAAAAGTTTTTGAAAAAATTCAGGGAATAAGGCTCTGGTACTTGCAGTATGCGCCTTGCACTAACTTCGCAACAGGAAAAAGTAAGTGTCAAGGCTTCGTCCAAAATGAGAAATGAAGGGAATGGCCTGATATTCTTGTGTGCTGGTCTTGGAAAAGGATACTTCCCCATATTCAGACTCGACAGGTTTCACAGTTCCATGGTAATAAATGCTGACATGATAAGGGCGATAGTTCCAGTACTTCACCATGAACTTGGCATGGTATAGCAAGAGATATACGGATCTCCGCATTCTTCATCAAAAGGTCTTAACACGGAAGCTATTCAAGAGGATGGAAGCCAGAGGTGAAGCAAAACAAGGCTGATGCCACTCTTATGAGTTATGATAAGGAATAACTCAGCAAGGGAAAAAGAAGGGCAAAGCAGTCAATCGGACTATAAGCGGACTTCGGTTTCTCTCTGCTTACTATACAAAGGTTAATCCCATGGCAAAGGCCTGATAATAAAACCAGTTCCATGTATAAAGTCAGCAAATATAGGCTTGTTGTCGAGTTTATATTATAATTACACTTCAATTTTATCTTAATGTTGAGTGATTCGATAGAAACCTTCGTAAACTGGTTAACAAATCACGTCACGATTTCTACCTCATTCCTTTGCAAGACTTCAGAAATCTTTGTATATTTGCAATCAAACTGCGTAAATTAACAAATAATGATAACAATTGCAGCTCCACTGCAATTTATAATACTTGTATGGAATACTCTGATTATACGAACTGGATACACGAAAGAAGCATACGTGGAAACGTATTCTTTTCTTTAGATGACATCGAGAAGAACTACCCCGGTGTCAGCAAGGAAGTTATACGTGTCGCATTATCAAGGATGCAAGATAACGGTTTAATCGTTTCTCCGTGGAAGACATTCTACATCATAGTTCCAACTGAATATAAGTTGAAGGGAGAGGTACCACCATCGTATTATATCGATGAATTGATGAAGTACTTGCATCGTGATTACTATGTATGTCTTCTCTCAGCTGCTACAATCTATGGTGCCTGTCACCAGCGCAGCCAGACCTACTACGTAATGGCTTCAGGAAAGTCGCTACGTGACGGAGTTAAAAACGGTACGAAATTGGTTTTTTCCCAAAGACAGGATATTCCAAAGGCTTACGTCCGCCAGGTGAAGACACAGACCGGCATGATGAATATATCATCGCCATTGATGACTGCTCTCGATATTATTAATATGGAGAGTAAGATAGGTGGTATGAGCCGTTCTGCCGAGATTATCGCAGAACTTGACGAATCGTTCAAGCTCTCCTCTGCAGACTACGAGTTGCTGAAGACATATCCTGTCCCAGTAATACAAAGATTCGGGTACATCCTCAGTATTCTTGAATACGATGAGCATGCTCAATGGGTGGCAGACGCTTGCAAGGCTTTGAATATAAAGTTTCGTAAGACTCCGCTCAAGGCAGGAAAACCATGTGATGAATCACACGAGATAGATAAGCAGTGGAAACTCATTATTAACACACAGATAGAAATTGACGAATTATGATATACGAAAGAGCAATAAGAGAATGGAATGAGGTGGTGCCTTGGAAATCGCCTCAGATGGTGGAACAGGATTTGGTTATCTGCCGGGCATTGGTAAGTATCTTCAGCGATGATTTTTTGCGTGAGAACCTCGCTTTCCGTGGTGGTACGGCACTGCATAAGCTCTATCTCTCACCTCAACCCAGGTACAGTGAGGATATAGATCTTGTGCAGATTAATCCGGGACCTATCAAACCTATCATGTTCCGCTTGGGCGAAGTGCTTGACTGGTTGCCCAACCGCAGTACGGCACAAAAGCGCCATAGCAACAAAATGTACTTTAAATTTGAGTCTGAAGTGCCGCCGGTAGAACAGATCCGATTGAAGATTGAAATCAATTGCTTTGAACACTTCAACGTGATGGGACTACACAAAGTTCCATTCAAGATGGAAAACTCATGGTTTAGCGGTGAAACAGAAATCGCTACTTACCACTTGGAAGAACTCATTGGCACGAAAATGCGAGCCCTTTACCAGCGTAAAAAAGGACGTGACCTATTTGATATAAACTGTGCATTGACGCAAAGAGACCTCAACATTGAGAAGGTACTCGAATGTTATAAGCGATACATGGAGTTTGTGGTAGAACGAGCACCATCTTACAAGGAATTTGTCCAAAATATGAACGAGAAGATGAACGACAGCGAGTTTCTAACCGACGTAGAACCACTTCTACGTCCGGAAATCCATTTTGATCCAAACGAAGCCTACCAGTTGGTTTACGATAATTTTATCGACAAACTTCCAGGCAAGCGAGATTAAGCTAATAATGCCCCAGAATAGAATGGACTCTAAAATATCGGAACTTCATACTTATTCTGAACCAAATACATTGTTCTCAGCAAGGAAAAAATAAAGCCCTTCATCAAGCAGAGAAGCATCTGACTGATGGAGGGCTTTCTACAAGTTTAAAGTTTAGACTTACCCATGTATATATACATGTCTCTTAAACTCAACTTACTTGACTGATTCAACCATATAGCAGGTTAAGCCTTTGAGTTTAAAAGTTTAATGAAACTCATATATGTATATATGAATTGATAAACTTATTTGTAAACTTCATCCCTGAAGCAGGAGGTAAATCCTTTTTTTCTTTGCTGAAATAAATCAGTCGTATATTGGTCGAAGGATGAACATATAGTTTGTCCTTCAGTAAACCCACATTATGTGAATGTTTCTTTCTCCTTGCTGAAATAATTGACGACTAAATAACCACAGATGAGATATTGAGAAATATTTTCGATACATATTATGCGAAATCATTGATAATTACCTAATTTTGCTAAATATAGATGCATATTAGAGATAAATTCATTCGCATCTGTGTTATTAAATATTAAACTCTAATAAAATCACATCTAAATCAGGAAAGTGATGAAAAAATTGAAACTTATAAGAAAATCAGAACCGTTTGTATTTCAGATGGGCAAAAACGTAAAATCCAATGGCTCAAATATGATTCAATTAACTGTATATTATTGATAATCAGACAGTTTATATAACTGTGTGGGGTAAATAGCTGAATGATGAAGACTCAACCAGCAATTACGCATTCAGATTGCTGGCATATAATGCAAAACACTGATAATCAATTATATAAATCATTTTCACAAGTAAGTGGAAGTAATGGCTCAAATACGAGCCAAATAGCCATTAATTATCTGACAATCAACCATATAACAAATGTGTATTGGTAAGTAACTTGTGAAAACAAAAGAAAGCAACATTTATATAGTACATAATAAGCTGATTTACAACTACTTAAACTCCTATTTCCAACAATAAAATCATGGCTCAAATACCATTCCAATACAACCCAACTAACTGACATACAGATTACTAACATCTTTGCATCGGAAAATAAGATTTTGTATTGTGAAATCGTGACAATTTCAAAGGGCTTCAAATTTTCACGCTCCCGATACTGTGAGACATGGAAAATAAGACAAGTAAATGGCTGCAGATTTGTATGGA
>NZ_JACJLQ010000077.1 GCF_016902295.1 Bacteroides caecigallinarum
TATAACATTACAGACGAAAATCAATAAATTTGCATCGCCATAGGTTTAGAGGATGAAAAGTGAACGGATATCACCGTTTTGGGTGAACGGATATCAACCGTTTTCAGCACCTTTCGAGAAGTTTCCTCACACTTTGTTCAGTGCGTGCTGCTGTTTCTTCCCCATATTCATAAATTGTTGTACATACGGGATAATGATCGCTTCTCGTAACTGGATGACGGCGTGTACATTCAGTTTTCAAAGATAAACTGACTATAAAGAAATCCAATTCACTTCCGCTCCCCGGATGTGTAACTCTTTCTGATGTAACCAATCTTCCAAGATTTCCATATCTTGAACGCGTTCCGGAAAAAATATAATCCGTCATATTACCGGCTACCCCATGATTATCCATAATTGCAGTACGTGAACAATTCATATCCCCTCCAATAATAAAAGGTTCTTCTGCACGTGCAAAAAGATTCATTACATCCGGTACTCCATTACCTGATGTGGCATGTAAGGTATATATATTTAAACCCATGACATTTAAATATATAGCAGGTCTGCCAGTTGAACTACTCACATCTAATGTTCCGCCCTGACCTCCCTTTTTTGAAATAATGCAAGTAGTACAACGGTTATTAAAAGCCCCTGCTTGTCCTTCAGCCCATATAGTTGCGTCTGGTAATTGTAAATCTTTAGCTATATCTCCACATTCTTGTATTAACAATACATCATTGTCATTGTATAATTGATTGAGAATCTCTATTTTTTTTGGGGCAGTGTAAGGATTACCTTGCGAATTCCATGTACATATTTTCATATTATTTATCCGATATAAACAAGAAACGGAACGCTTTGCATTCCGTTTTCCCTAGTTAAACAATTCGTTCTTATATTATTATTCTCCGCCACTTTTACCTGATGTCGGTACCGGTTCGATACAAGAAGCCATAATATCCATCAATTTTGCTAAGCCTTCAGTTCGTGGTTGTTGGCTGGCAGTTACATGTACCTGATATTTTGCCGTCTGATTAGTCGAACGGGTATTTTCACGCGAGGATGTAACCTTTCCCGATATGCCGACATTAACTCCAAACCATTTAGATGAAATATTCGTAGAAGCTTCTGTGTTTTTATTATCAGTTGAGCTATTAGTATCTGTGACTTCCATTTGGAAATCAACATCCACACGGTCTATTAACAACGAAGGAATAGGAACCAGTCCTATGAACGGAGCTTTTACGGTAACTTTATTATTGTCTGCCGATACGACTCCATCCTGTACCACGGGGCGTTCCAAATCAAACTTCAATAACCGGGTAGAGTATCCTTAGGTTTTCCAGTGTCATCAGTATCATACGCAATCTTCTGATAATAGTCCCATGCAATGGATGCCAGTTTCTCCTGTGCTTCGGCAGCGGCAAACAGCGGAGCACCGATTAGTTCACGCATAGGCAATCCTTTAAACTTGTCAGGAATGTTTTCGCCAAGCTTTTCCGTTTTCGTTTGGTCCGTATCTTTCGTTTCCACAGTTTTTTCATTGGCTTGTTGCATCACCGCCATGCCGGCAGCTATGACATTCATTACCTCATCAGGCATAATGATGTGCCCATCCTTGTCAATAGTGGTTTCAATATCTGCGTTACCTAATTTAATTATAGTTTTTCTGTTCTCTGTTCCGTCTGCTTGCGGAATGTTCTTGTCCTCTGACATACCATTAAATTCAAAAAGGTTATTAAAAATGCATATCTCTTTTTCTTTACGAATATTCCCATCCAATTAACCTCCTTCACTTTAGTGTAATCCTACTCCTTACGCCATTTGGGGATGATTATCTTATTAAATTTTCTCTTTACATAACGTAATGGCAATTGATACCAATGCAAAATTAAACGGTCGAACTCTTCCTGAATTTCTTTTTTAATAAACTCATTCATTTTTGATTGAAATTCATATATGGTTTTAGGGAATTCATCTTTTGTCAGATAACATAATGATTTGTTTTTTAATTCACCTTTTAGAGTATCCAAACTTTTTTCTCCTATTAAAATGGCATTAAGTTCCATTGCATTTTTATGAATTTTCTCTATTTTTCTTTTTGTATTATAAATTGAGATGTAATGAATAAATAGCTGTAGAATAGTTATTATGATACACAAAGAACAAGTAAATAAAGTAAAGACAGTTATTTCAGACTTAGAATAGAAGTCATCTATAATACCTATATTTTTTATGAAAAAATCATTTATACCGGAATAATTATGGAAAACCACCAACAATATTATAATGAAAACAATCGAATTTATATATTTTACAAAGACATTTGTTTTATAGAATATCCATGCCATTAATGAATAAATGATAATACAATAGTCTAATATCTGCAGAGCCTGATAATAAGTTCCATAATAATTATGGCTTTCTATACCTATATAAGCCAAAACTACAAGAGAAAAATAAAAGTTTAATGATGCCAGATTTTTAATTGTCTGATAGAATATGTCCCATTTATCTTCCAGCATTTTATAACCTTTCATTAACTTCTCATCATCTAAATACGCCTGATATTTTCCTAAGAATGAGACTATCAGATTTTGTTTTTCTTCATGCAGTTTAGACAAAGGGAAGTTTTTTAATATTGGTTCATAAAAGAAAAGCAAGCAAATCCCCGCCCACAATTGTATGAGCGGAGCAAAATTAACTAACATTATATCATCCATGATAATTAAATCAAATCTTCAGCATTTTGAAATGATGCATCAAACAATCTCATCAGCTTATTGCAATTATCAGGATGATTGAATGAACCTATAGCTTGATAATTTTCAGGTATATGCTCTAATCTGAACTTTTCATTATCGAACACCGCAAAATTGCAATGTTTTGTGTTAAGCGATTCAAAAATGTGTTTTTTATCCTCTTCTTGTATCAGTCTGACTTTAATAGAATCATTATTTCTTTCAGTTTTTTTATTTCTAAGCAATGAAAGCGGATTGTCATTTAAATAATCAGAACTTTCAACCAAGACAGATATTTTATTTTCTCTCTTTTCCAGAAACCTGTTCAGTTCGCTCCAATAAGGTTCGGTTGTAACAAGGTCCGGTTTAAATCCTTCACAAAATATTCGTACTTCATTTCTTGTGTATTTCAATAATATTGACATTAAAATAGAAGCATGAGCCTTACCGGCATTAGTAAAAATCTCATCAGATTTTTCTTTTGCCAAATATTCAAGATAGTCTTGATAGTTCTTTAATATTAAATCAGTTGTCATTATATTAATATTTTTATGTTACAAAAATAATTGTTTTATAACATATTAATCGCAACAAACAGCATGTTTAATAACATGCTATAACGTGAAATCATATGTAAGTTTCCAATTTTAGGGTACCCCCTTTGGACGGGCGCCAGCAGGCATCCGTCTAAAAAAGAGTCCACAAACTTACATAAAAATCTTCGTTTTTTATGCCGGTGCAATAAAAAATCAAGCCCTACGTACTTGATTGATCGTCTATTGCCGTGCTCGAAGCACAAAATGTTGTAT
>NZ_JACJLQ010000078.1 GCF_016902295.1 Bacteroides caecigallinarum
TCTAATTTGTTACTTTGTACACACTTCATAAGCTATATCGTTATTGGTTAATATTGTTTTTCTCTTATATACAAAGTTAACTATAATGGTATAGCTTTTTTAGTGCTATATTATGTTATCCGTCACTTCCGATTTTAAACATAGGAACTTAATTTATGACTGTAATTCTGATAACTAACTTATTCTCTCCTTATATGCAACTCTATAGCCTCACTGTGGCTGTTCAGGAATTCCTTTGCATCCTTTACCACTAATGCCAAGTATCCGCCACCACCTGCGCCAGCCAGTTTCCATGCCATCACGTCCGCCATTGCGCTATAATGCGCTATGGCATCACTGATAAAGCCGTTGTCCTGCTGCGGAGCATTTATATAAGCCGGATTTATCATTCCCGGGAACATGGCTGTCTGCGCTTCAAAACTTGCTTTATAAGCCGCTGCAAAACCATCTAAGTTACGCCCCATAATAGCCTCCCAGCATACATCTGCCGCATCCGCCAGAGCCTTCACCTTCTCCACCGTTATGTCCTTGCCTTCCACCACCGAGCATCCCGGCTTTCGAGGTTCCAAAGGAATCATCACCAGATGCTGTTCCAGAAACCTCAGCGTCATCTCATCCCTGCATATCTCCACCTTCTTAGGCCAGAAATTATTGTCATAATAATGTCTGCACAGTCCCGGTATGCAAATACCTATCGCATCCTGTGCCCCCGATACATGCCCCTCAGTACGCTCAGGATTGTTTTCAAAGCAGAATACAAGTCTTGCCAGCATCTCCGGATCCATCTTCGGAAGTTTCACCGGCCATATCTTTTTTATGATGTTACGTGTACTTGTGCTCAGTCCGCATCTGTCTCTCACCTCAAAAGTAGGCTCCAGCGATATAGTAATCGCCCATCCCGGATGATGCTCACTCACATACGGCTGGTCAATCCATGTACCCGCCAGATCCAGACGAGTTGGGATGCCTTTGCTCTCTCCCGCCTCATTATCGTTTTTTTGCATAGCCGCCTTGAGCGAGCTCGAGCTTCTTGCCTCCAGTCCTTCGTGCGGAGTGCGCTGCAGCTCAATGTACTCTATTCCGCGTTCCTCACACAGCCTGCGTTTTTCCTTGCTGCCACCTTCAGCGTTCACCACGAAGATGTCCGGCTTCACAATGTCCAGAGTCGGGATGAAGTCTATCACCCCATGCCCCTCGTTAATATAAGCCTCCTTCACAGCCTTTATGTTCCTCACCATGAACAGACGCTCCTTCTGCGGGAACATCGGTTTCCTGTGCTTATATTCCAGATACGTGGCATCCGAGCCGATACCCACATACAGGTCGCCGAATTTCGAAGCCTGCTGGAAAAACTCTACATGTCCGCTGTGCAGCAGGTCATAACATCCGCTCACGAAAACTTTCTTGTTGCTCATGCGACTATTTTTATTTGGTTATTTATATATAGTTCTTGATATTCTGTTCATTCTCCAGTTTGCATACTAACAGTCTGTTTCCTTTTTCAGCCACGATATATCCGTCAAGTCCTTCAAGCACCACCTGTTTTTCCTCCGAGGTATGGACTATGCAGTTACTGCAATCATACAGCTTAACATTATTGCCTACATACGCATTATTCTGTCCGTCGTGTGGAAGCAGAGTATGCAGCGAGCCCCATGTACCTAAGTCACTCCATCCGAAATCAGCAGGAATAGTATAAATATCCTTGGCTTTCTCCATCACAGCATAGTCTATTGATATTTTCTCGCATGTAGGAAACAGTTCTTTCACTGTGTCCTTCTCCATGTCTGTATAGAAATCCACAGCCATCCTGTCCATCTTATCTGCAAGGTCAGGAGTATGCTTTCTTATCTCCTTCATTATGGTTTCAATATTCCATACGAAGATACCCGCATTCCACAGATAGTTACCCTCTTCCAGATACTTGCAAGCCGTTTCCAGATTTGGTTTTTCCTTGAATGCATCCACCTTCAGCACTTCAGTACCATCAACAGCCATACCGCTACAGATATATCCATATCCCGTTTCAGGTCTTGTAGGTTTGATACCGACCGTTACAATGTTGTTTCCTGTAGCTGTAAAGTCCAGAGCAGCTTTGATTATTCTGTCAAACTCCGCAGTATTTATCACCAGTGCGTCCGAAGGAGTGACCACAATATTTGCGTCCGGAAATTTCTTTCCTATTTTCCAGCAAGCATAAGCAATGCACGGAGCAGTGTTTCTTGCTTCCGGCTCAGCCAATATATTACATTCAGGAATGCCGGGAAGCTGTGCCTTTACTATCTCCACATACTTTTCGCTTGTCACCACCCAGAAGTTTTCCATCGGACAGATATTGCTGAATCTCTCTACAGTAAGCTGTATCAGAGATTTACCGCATCCCATCACGTCTATAAATTGTTTCGGATACTCCGGTACACTCATAGGCCAGAAACGGCTTCCTATACCGCCTGCCATTATAACCACATGATTTTTGCTTGTCTCCATCATGAGATTTATGTATTTTTAAATAATAGACTCCCTGCATAGTATTACCTAAGCAGGAAGTCATTTTATATAATGTTGTATATTATTTTACAAGTCCTTTTTCCAGATACTCTGCAAGGTTAGTCCTCACTTTCGAAGCAACACTGTCAGCAGCTACTTTTGCCATATCATGCTCTACCATCAGCTGCACTAACTGTTCGAAGCTTGTAGTCTGAGGATTCCATCCTAATTTAGCCTTCGCCTTCGTCGGGTCACCCCACAGGTTCACAACGTCAGTAGGACGATAGAAATCTTCCGAAACTGCCACCAGAGTCTTGCCCACTAAATGCCCGTTTTCAGGATTAGTAACCGATACACAGATACCCTTCTCATCCAGCCCTTTACCCTCGAATTTCAGCTCTATACCCGCATGACGGAAAGCAAGCTCCGTAAACTCACGCACCGAGTGCTGCACCCCCGTAGCAATCACGAAATCCTCCGGCTTCTCCTGTTGCAGAATCAGCCACATACACTCCACATAATCCTTCGCATAACCCCAGTCACGCAGCGAATCCAGATTACCCAGATACAGGCACTCCTGCTTCCCCTGAGCTATACGTGCAGCAGCCAGAGTAATCTTTCTTGTCACGAAAGTCTCCCCCCTGCGTTCCGATTCATGATTGAACAGGATACCCGAGCAGCAGAACATATTATAAGCCTCACGATACTCTTTTATTATCCAGAAACCGTACAGCTTCGCCACAGCGTAAGGCGAATACGGATGAAACG
>NZ_JACJLQ010000079.1 GCF_016902295.1 Bacteroides caecigallinarum
ATACAACATTTTGTGCTTCGAGCACGGCAATAGACGATCAATCAAGTACGTAGGGCTTGATTTTTTATTGCACCGGCATAAAAAACGAAGATTTTTATGTAAGTTTGTGCCTTTATAATACGGGAAGTTATGAATAACAAAATATTAGTAACAGGAGCCAGCGGATTTATTGGCAGTTTTTTGGTTGAGGGTGGCCTTGCCGAAGGAATGCAGGTATGGGCCGGAGTGCGTAAAAGCAGTAGCAGAAAGTATTTGCAGGACGATCGGATCCGTTTTGCCGAACTCGATTTTACCGATTCGGACAGACTTGCGTCGCAGTTGCTCAAGCATAAGGAGGAACACGGCGGATGGGACTATATCATTCATTGTGCCGGCGTCACCAAATGTTTAGACAAGGCAGGTTTCGAGATAGGAAACTATTGGGCTACACGTCATTTCATCGAAACCCTCATGAAACTTGATATGGCTCCTAAGAATTTTATTTTCATAAGCTCACTCAGTATTTTCGGACCTATACGCGAAAAAGACTATTCGTCCATATGCGAAACAGATAAGCCTGCTCCGAACACGGCTTATGGTGTGAGCAAGCTCAAGACAGAGGAGTATCTTCAGAGTCTGAAGGATTTTCCATACGTGATATTCCGTCCTACTGGAGTATATGGCCCTCGGGAGAGGGATTACTTCCTGATGGTAAAGTCGATATGCAATCATGTGGATTTCGTTGCGGGATATAAGAGACAGGACATTACTTTCATATATGTAAAAGATTTGGTTCAGGCCGTTTATCTGGCAATAAGTAAAGGCGTAAGGAATCGTTCATATTTTGTGAGCGACGGTGGTGTATATAACAGTCGCGCCTTCTCAGACTTGATAAGGAAGGAACTTGGAAATCCGTGGATGATAAGGTTTGTATGTCCGTTGCTGTTGCTTAAGGCAATATCGTATGTTTCAGGTTTTATATCACATTTTACTCATAAACCAAGTACATTGAACGGTGACAAATACAAGATAATGAAACAGCGTAACTGGAGGTGTGATATAGAGCCTCTCAGGAGAGAGTTAGGTTATGAACCTGAATATGATCTGGAACGTGGAGTCAAAGAAACTGTAAACTGGTATAAGAAAGAAGGATGGGTGTAAAGATAAATCTTTTGGAGAGGGTCGAGAGCGGCAAAGGGCTTTTTGCTGTAGAGAGCATAAGCCTTATTTATAATGCTCTTACTTCTATCCTTATATTAATATTGTATGCGCGGATGGATCATCCCGGAGTGATGCTTCTTGAGCGCTTGGTAATAGTAGTACTTACTTTTGCTCTGATATATCTGTACAGCGCTTTTCCGTGCAGGCTTACGGCTTTTGTACGTATGGTAGTCCAGATGTCGCTTCTTGCATACTGGTATCCTGATACATACGAGTTCAACCGTGTGTTTGACAATCTGGACCATCTCTTTGCGGCTATGGAGCAGTCGTTGTTCGAGTGTCAGCCTTCTGTGGAGTTCTGTGCACATTTTCCTTCCATCTGGTTTAGCGAGCCGCTCAATATGGGTTATTTTTTCTATTATCCCATGATGCTGATAGCGGTGGTGTATTATTTCTTATTTCATTTTAAGTGGTTTGAAAAGATTTGCTTTGTGCTCGTTACATCTTTTTTCATATACTATCTTTTCTATTTGCTTGTGCCGGTGGCAGGACCACAGTTCTATTTCCCCGCAATAGGTATGGATAGGGTAAACGCGTGCGAGTTTATTCCTATAGGAGATTATTTCAACTACAATGTGCTTTTATTCCCTGCACCTGGATATGAGCATGGCTTCTTTTACAATCTGGTTGAGGCCTCACAGGAGATTGGCGAACGTCCTACCGCGGCATTCCCGAGTTCGCATGTAGCCATATCAACCATTATTATGATAATGTCATGGCGTGTGAGCAGGAAATTATCTTATTTTCTGCTGCCTTTTTACATACTTTTATGTCTGGCCACTGTATATATACAAGCTCATTATCTGATAGATTCCATTGCCGGATTCTTTTCGGCTTTTGTGGTTTATCGTGTGGCTACACTGATGTATAACAAATGGTTTATTACTCCCACTTTCAAATGATTAATAAAACTGGTTTATGAAGATTAGAAATATTGACTTAGGAGAACAGCCTGTACTATTGGCTCCAATGGAGGATGTTACAGACCCGGCCTTTCGCCTTCTTTGTAAGGAGTTTGGTGCCGATATGGTATATACCGAATTCGTTTCGAGCGACGCTCTGATTCGCTCGGTGGGGAAGACCATGCTTAAACTCAATATTAGCGATAAGGAACGTCCTGTGGCCATCCAGATTTACGGTAAGGATACAGAAACTATGGTAGAGGCCGCAAAGATTGTTGAACAGGCCAACCCTGATATCCTTGATTTGAATTTCGGATGTCCTGTAAAGCGTGTGGCCGGCAAGGGAGCTGGTTCGGGCATGTTGCAGAACGTACCTAAAATGCTTGAGATAACAAAAGCTGTGGTAGATGCTGTTAAGATACCTGTTACGGTGAAAACACGTTTGGGATGGGATTCGGAGCATAAAATTATAGTTGAACTTGCCGAACAGCTTCAGGATTGCGGTATTGAGGCTCTTACCATTCACGGCCGTACACGTGCGCAGATGTACACAGGTGAAGCAGATTGGACTCTTATAGGCGAGGTAAAGAACAATCCCCGTATGCATATTCCTATAATAGGTAATGGTGATGTGACAACACCTCAGCGTGCAAAGGAATGTTTCGACAAATACGGTGTGGATGCCATAATGATAGGTCGTGCCAGCTTCGGTCGTCCCTGGATATTCAAGGAAGTGAAACATTATCTGCAGACTGGCGAGGAGCTAACAGGGCTCGATTTCAACTGGAAAATGAATGTCTTGCGTCGTGAAGTACAGGACAGTGTAAATTTGCTCGACGAACGTCGCGGAATACTTCATGTACGCCGTCATCTTGCGGCATCTCCGTTGTTCAAGGGTATTCCTAACTTCAAGGAAACACGTATAGCCATGCTCAGGGCAGAAACGCTTGACGAACTGAATTCCATTCTTAATCACATAGAAGATACTTTTGCTTATTGATTTTATACTATATTTAAGTTTCGCAAGTAGCTTTATTCCGTTTTCTTCTCTGGACATAGCTTTTTGATGATAGCAATTTTTTGGTTATCATTAGCAATCATCCGGATGATTTCTTCT
>NZ_JACJLQ010000080.1 GCF_016902295.1 Bacteroides caecigallinarum
TCACTCAATTCAAGCACTTTTATATGTTTCATGATTCAATTTCTAAAATATCATGAGACAATATTAATAATTTATGCTGAATATAAAAATATTTTAGATCACTTACTTAATATCGCTAATATAATATATACACCGATATGTGTAAAATGAAAATTTGATTTTTGTCATCCAGTCTGGAGTATTCCTGAATTCGCTTTTCTCTCATAAATCCTCCCGGATACAGGAAATGTTTATGATTCTCCTCTGTAATGGATGTTTGTGATTGAGGATATAATCAGTTATAAAAGTAGGAATTTTGAAATCAAGACCATACTCTGATTTCCATTTCAATAATCTCAATTCCATCCGCATTAAAAACACCCTCATAGAAAAAGAACTGATAGAATAATGTAAGGATGGATTATATCTGTCGGATCTGAAATATTGCTCCGGTAATGCAATAAGGCATGTGTTGTCAGTAAAAATAATACTAATCAACGCATGCCTTATTTATTGATGGAGGAAGTGCTATGACCGGATATTTCAGTTATTATAGTCTATCAGTTGGAAAAGACGGATAAACTTCATTGATACTTTCTTCCATCTTTTCTGACTGTCCATGTATTCGATTTTCTGTATGTCGGTATCGGATGAAAATGATACCGTTATTGGGATTGGGCTTTTATACATATTTACCCATTCGTTATATCCTATAGTTGTACGTACTCTGGTTATCCAGTTTTTCTTTTGAGATTCCACATATAATATTTCTGTGTTCCCGGAAACAGAACTTTTCTGTGTTCCGGAATTATATGTGATTTCAATATAGTCAGGCTTATATGGCACGGATGTAGCTATTGTCATAAGGATTGTTACGGAATCCCTTGAATCAAGATAGGTGTAATCATAACTCAAATCTTTTTTGCATATATTTGATGATTCGCCTTTCTTTATTGACATTTTTTGTGGATATACAAAATATAATAATCCTTCTGTATGTATGCTTTGCTTGTAGAACTTTGTAATGTCCTGGGCATTGATGTAGGTAAAGCTTACCCAAAATACTAATATTGATAAAATCTTGTTCATAAGGGAAAAATAAAAAATGGAGTATATAAAGTATTATATACCCCACAATTTATAAGTCATGTCTGATTGATTATTCGCCGTAAACTATAACTTTGTATGTGCCATAGATTCCTAAAATACTCATGTTCTCTCTGTCAACATGGCTGATTTTCTTTATGCCTGCAGATTTAGCGGCTGTCTCTACTGATGCGTCACCTGTAAGAACCCAACCGAGGATGTTTGTGGCAGTTGCTGTACCTACTTTAGTTCCGCATGGATTAGATGTAACGTGTCCGTCGGTTTTTACACTTGTGTACAATGCTCCCATACCGGCAGGAGTAGAACTCATTGAAGCGCAACTTGACATTCCGAACACTACCATACCTGCCATAGCCAGTTTGATCATTTTCTTTCTCATAACAATAGTTTTTAAATAATTATACTTAATTCTTGTTTTAGATTTTATGCAAATATATATATTAATTATTCTATTAACAAGATTGTAAAGATGAAATTTTTTATAAAAAGGTAAAATTATTCATCCTCATACCGCGATACTAATATTTTATGAATAAATATTAGTAGCTGGGGTTTTGATTATGGGACAAATCAATTAATTGCCTGAACTGTTGATATTTGCATATTCCGGAGCATACCCGTTCACTTTCCGGCGGTCTATTAGGGCATAAAATCATGCCTTAAAAGCGCAATTTTATGGTTCATCCGACATTTCGCGTGATAGTTGTTAATTAACGAAGAAAACCGCTGAACAAATTGTATATTTGAATCACCACAAACAAATGTACAGTAATGAACAGCAGTTTTCTATATCATGCTTGGGGGTTATATAACCACAAATGCACTCGTGAGGAATACAAAGGTAATACAATTATCTTACATATTGAAGCAAAAGAGCGGAAGAAAGACTGTCCTAAGTGCGGGCATCGCCAATTGGTCAAGAACGGTTTTCGAGTTCGTGACTTTATAGGACTCCCGATAGGCGGCAAAAAGGTGATAATCCGCATGAAAGTCCAACGCTATAAGTGCAAGAATCAGGATTGTGATTATGACCGTCAGGAGAGCATACCCTTTGCCACGGGTAGTTGCGGTTACACCCATCGTTTCGCAAAATATGTAGTGGGTCTGTTAAGGGGCATGACCTTGAAAGACGCAGCCAATCTCCTGGGCGTATCCTGGGCTACCGTCAAGGATATCCATACGCGTCATCTTGAATACCATTACGCGCCTCCCTCCCTTGAAGGAGTAGACAGCATCGGCATAGATGAATTTGCGGTCAGGAAAGGACATGTGTACAAGACAATCGTGGTTGACCTGAAGAGTGGCCGTATTCTCTATGTCGGTAACGGCAAAGGAGCAGACGCCCTGGATGGCTTTTGGAAACGGATCAGAAGAAAAGGCGTTGACATCAAGTATATTGCAACAGATCTCTCCGCCGCCTTCATCTCCTCTGTATATGAAAATTGCCCGAATGCGGTGCACGTGTTTGACCATTTCCATGTGGTAAAGCTTATGAACGAGAAGCTGGATGAAATACGCAGGGTGCAATACC
Source organism: Bacteroides caecigallinarum (assembly GCF_016902295.1). Taxonomy (GTDB): domain Bacteria; phylum Bacteroidota; class Bacteroidia; order Bacteroidales; family Bacteroidaceae; genus Phocaeicola; species Phocaeicola caecigallinarum_A. The sequence goes on from NZ_JACJLQ010000080.1 coordinate 2,618, forward strand.
ACATGGAAAAAGACATCAACAAACGCAAGGTGTTGAAAGGTACGCGATACCTGTTACTGAGTAATGGGGCGGATATCTTCGACAAGGAGTATAAGACACGGCTTGACAACGCGCTGGATATGAACAAGCCCCTGTCGCAGGCATACTACCTGAAAGAACAGCTCAGGGAAATCTGGATGCAGGTCAATAAGGACGATGCCGAAAGGGTTATGTCGGATTGGGTAAAGCAAGCCCGGGAGAGCAAAGTGCCGCAATTGGTGAAGATGGCAGCTACGGTAACGGCACACAGGACAGGCATACTCGCATGGTATGACTGCCATATATCGACCGGAAAGGTAGAAGGCATCAACAACAAGATAAAGGTCATGAAGAGAACGGCATATGGATTTAGGGATGAACGATACTTTGAATTGAGGCTATATGCACTGCATGATTGCCGCATCACGCGAAATGTCGGATGAACCTTTTTATATTCAGCATAAATTATTAATATTGTCTCATGATATTTTAGAAATTGAATCATGAAACATATAAAAGTGCTTGAATTGAGTGAGGCTGATCGCCTCAAACTTG
>NZ_JACJLQ010000009.1 GCF_016902295.1 Bacteroides caecigallinarum
TTAATTTTATGAGAATTAAATTTAGAATTATCGGAGCTGTATGCGGTGAAAGTCGCACGTACAGTTCTTAATGGGGAAAGCGGCAGCAATGCCGCCGACCTACATAACTATATTTACAGAATATTTCAAACCGGTTATAAGAATTATTTACCTTGAAAAACATTTTATACCCATACACCGATATATCATTTTTGGAGTTTGCAAACTTGAGTAATACATATTTTTTCATTATTTTTGTTCTCATTATGGGACAACAACAAACAAACATAAAGGAAAAAGGACGTGTCAGCCTGAAAGAGCCGAGACGTTATAAAGTCGTTATCTATAACGACGATTTCACCACAATGGATTTCGTGGTAAAAATTCTGACTACAGTATTCTTCAAATCGAAAAATGAAGCTGAGACGCTGATGATGAGTGTTCACAAAAGCGGTTCGGCGGTTGTAGGCATTTACAGTTACGACATTGCTTTGTCGAAAGTGAGAAAAGCTACAGACATGGCACGCCAGGAAGGATTTCCACTTAAACTTACAGTATTGCCTGAGGACAAACAGGCTTAAAAATCACGACAAAATATGGACTTGAAATATACTAAACACGTAAATAAGGCATTGGAAGTAGCCCATACGGAGGCCAAACTCAGGAGACATGAATTTGTTACTCCCGAACATCTGCTGTTCGCGCTTATCCAACAGGATGAATTTATATATGCCCTCGAGGATATGGCCTGCAATATTGGCAAAATGGAGAAGAAAATAAAGGAAGTCCTTGATACAAAATTCGAGGTTCTGCCTGATGACTTACAATACGAGCCCGAAAACTCTACTCAGATGGCAGAGATTTTCATCAAGGCACACATGATTGTCACATTCTCCGGCGCTAACGAGATAGATGTTCCTCATTTAGTTCAAGGTATGTTGGAACTGACTGATTCGTGGGCAGCATATATTCTGAAAAACACCTTGAAAGATGATATTGCAGAATTCACAAGTATGCTGATAGACGAGTACAGCTACGACTATGATGATGTTGAACATGAACACGGTTACGACAAGAACGAGACATGGAAGAGTTTCGTAACCTGTATCAACGATAATCTGGAAAGCCACAATCCGCTTATCGGGAGAGAGGAAGAACTTGAAAAGACAATCAGAGTTCTGTGCCGTAAGGAAAAAAACAATCCTCTGCATATCGGTGAATCCGGCGTAGGCAAGACTTCGCTCATCTATGGCCTTGCAGACAGAATAGAGAAAGGGAACGTACCGGAGAAGCTGAAAGGCTACAAGATATACGAACTTGACCTGGGAGGTATCATAGCCGGCACACAGTACAGAGGTGAGTTCGAAAAAAGATTGAAAGGTATTATGCTTGGTGCAGAAAAAGAGGGAAAGGCTATCATCTATATTGATGAGATCCACAACCTTATAGGTGCCGGAAGAACCAGCGACGGCTCGTTGGACGCATCGAACATGCTTAAACCATACCTTGAAGGAGGAAACATAAAATTCATTGGTTCAACCACTTACGAGGAGTACAACAAATACTTTGCCGGTAGTAAGGGAATGGTAAGACGTTTCCAGCAGATTGACATTCTGGAGCCAAGCACAGACGACACCGTAAAGATTATTAAAGGCCTTATTAAGGGATACGAGACATTCCACAACGTGAAATACAGAAAGGGAGTGATAGAGTATGCCGTAAGCATGAGCGACAAATATATCAAAGACAAGTTCCTGCCCGATAAAGCTATCGACCTGATAGACGAGGCAGGTGCATACAGGGAAATACACAACGACGGGAAAGATAAAAATATCGTTACAAAGGAACTTATTTCGGACATCCTTGCAAGAATGTGCAAGATAGAATCCATCACTGCCAGGGAAGACAATACCGAACTTGAACATCTGCCCGCAAAGATGAAAGCACTTATCTACGGACAGGATCAGGCCATCACTCAAGTGACTGAAGCTGTAATGATGTCGAAAGCCGGACTGAACGACGACAACAAGCCTATAGCGAGCCTTCTGTTTGTGGGTCCTACGGGTGTGGGTAAGACAGAGATTGCGAAAGTTCTTGCTGCCGAACTTGGTATTGGACTGGTACGTTTTGATATGAGCGAGTATTCGGAAAAACATACGGTGGCGAAACTTATCGGCTCGCCTGCCGGATATGTGGGTTATGAGGAAGGAGGACTTCTGACTGACGCCATCCGCAAGACCCCAAACTGCGTTCTGCTGCTTGACGAAATTGAAAAGGCTCATCCTGACATATTCAACATACTGCTACAGGTTATGGACTATGCAGTGCTTACCGACAATAAGGGACGCAAGTCGGACTGCCGTCATCTGATTCTGATTATGACTTCGAACGCCGGAGCTCAGTATGCTCATCAGGCTTCAATAGGATTCAAGGGACAGGCAACTGCCGGCGACTCCATGCTGAAACAGGTAAAGAAAACATTCAAACCGGAATTCCTGAACAGACTGTCCGCAACTGTGGTATTCAACGATATGGACAGCAACATGGCTGAACTTATCATTGAAAAGAAACTGCGTGAGTTCCGCAACAAACTTGAAGCGAACAAAGTAACTATGGAAATTGAGGCCGACGCCAAGAAATGGCTGCTCAAGAAGAGTATAACCAAGGAATACGGTGCCCGCGAGATGGACAGGGTTATAGGTCATTATCTGAAACCGTTGTTCGTAAAAGAAATGCTTTTCGGAAAGCTTAAAAACGGAGGTCATGCCATAGTAGGCATTGAGAATGACGTTCCCGCCATAACACTAAAAAAAGAAATAAAGAATGGTATTTCAGTTAAGTAAAAGATTGGCCTTTCCTGACCCTCACTTGGGTGAACCAGACGGACTGCTTGCCATTGGAGGCGATTTATCCATCGACAGACTGCTATTGGCATACTCATACGGAATATTCCCGTGGTATGCCTTCAAGAGACAAGTCATAGAATGGTGGTGCCCGATGCAAAGGTTCGTCATCTTCCCTTCGGAGATACATATATCGCACTCAATGCGTACACTATTGAACAAGGACAAGTACAGAATAACCATAAACCAGGCTTTCGAAGAAGTTATCCGTCATTGCGGTAAGCTTCGCGAGGACGAGGAAGGGGCATGGCTTGGTCCTGAAATGACTGAAGCATATATCAGACTGCACGAACAGCAGTTTGCGGCAAGTGTTGAAGTATGGGAAGAAGACAAACTTGTAGGTGGATTGTACGGAGTCGCTATAGGACGATGTTTCTTCGGCGAGAGTATGTTTTCGCTTGTCCCGAGTGCTTCCAAACTTGCGCTTATACATCTTGCCTGGTTCCTTGAAGAGAGAGGCGGCCTGCTGATAGACTGCCAATTCGAGACTCCGCACCTGAAGTCAATGGGCGGAAGATATATATCATACGAGGAGTATATGGATATTATATCGCGCGAATAAAGCAATAAAAAAGAAAATCCGTCAGCATTTTCACAAACACTGACGGACTTTTAATTAATGAGGAATTAAAAACATAACTCCAACATAAAACCAAACAAGAATATTAAGCTTTTGTATAACTTTCAAAATATATAACAGAGGAACCATATCTTTTGTTCGACCATAAAAGAAAAAAAATTATGAAAACAGGAAAAAAAATTCTCTTTGTGTTACCAGTTGCCATAATTATCGTATATCTATGCCTGCCTTTCTATGCCAAAAAGGCACTTATCTACTGGTTTCCTGTGATAGATGATCTGGAGATTTTCGAGCATGCCACTGTTCATGCACCGGACTCTTGCTGGGAATGGACTGTTTCGGACAAATACAATTCTTTCCAACTTTCAAAGGAGGATTCGGCATACATAGACGATATGAAAACGGTGTCTTTCTTAGTGATAAAAAATGACAGCATACTGTATGAGACCTATCGTGGAGGATGGAATGACACTCTTACCTCAAATCTGTTTTCAGCCACTAAAAGTATAGTGGGACTGCTGGTGGGAATAGCCATAGACGAAGGAAAGATAGGAAGTGTTGACGATAAGGTGGTAAAGTATATTCCTGAATATAACCGCGGAAGACAGAAAGACATCACTATCAGGAACCTGCTTACCATGAGTGCCGGAATGGACTGGGACGAAGCCTACGCTTCTCTTTTCTCTGTAACCACGCACGGATATTACGGCAATGACCTCTACGAACTAATCATGAGCCTTGATATAGTAGATACTCCGGGAGTGCAGTATTCCTACAGAAGTGGCGAGACACAGCTGCTGTCATTTGTACTTGAAGCGGCAACAGGCGAAACCATCAGCCGCTATGCAGAGAAGAGACTTTGGCAACCGATGATGGCGGGACAGGATGCTTTCTGGCTTCTCGACAAGAAGAATGGCGACGAGAAATCGTTTTGCTGCTTCCACACCACGGCAAGGGATGCCGCAAGATTCGGACGTCTGATGCTGAACAAAGGCAACTGGAACGGAAGGCAATTAGTCAGCAAGGAATACATTGAAGAGGCCATGACACCGGCATCATATCTGAAAGACCAGTGGGGCAAAGACCCGCTCTCATATTATGGCTACCAGACATGGATTATGGACTATAAAGGAGAGAAATGTCCGTACTTCAGAGGTATGCTGGGACAATATATCATAGCTATACCTTCGAAGAATGCCATAGTGGTGCGCCTTGGGCATAAACGCTCGAAGGAGTATGTCAGGGAACTCACTACGGACATAATAAGATATATGGAAATAGCTGAAAAAATTTTACAATAATAACCACTCTATATGGAACAGGACCCAAGATTATTAGTATATAAGGCTTCGGCAGGCTCGGGAAAGACTTTTACCCTGGCAGTGCAATATATCAGACAACTGATAGAAGACCCTTACTCGTACAGACGTATTCTGGCAGTTACCTTCACCAACAAGGCTACTACGGAAATGAAAGAAAGAATCCTGAGTCAGCTGTACGGTATCGCCACTTCGCTGAAATCGTCGGACGGTTATCTGAAAGAGATAATGAAGACTTCCGATAAAAGTGTTGACGAAATAAGAAAAGCAGCTGACACTGCACTAAAGAATATAATCCACGACTACAGCCGTTTCAGAATAGAGACTATTGACTCGTTCTTCCAGTCGGTGATGAGGAATCTTGCCCGAGAGCTTGAACTTGGCGCAAATATGACAATCGAGCTGAACAATACCGATGTATTAAGTGATGCAGTGGACAGTATGATTGAGAAACTGGACCGCATGTCTCCCACACTCTATTGGCTGCTTGAATATATAGAAGAAAGAATAGCAGACGACAAAAGATGGAATGTATCTTCCGAAATTAAAAGTTTCGGACGCAATATTTTCGACGAGGCTTACATAGAAAAAGGCGTAGCTTTACGCGAAAAACTTAAGGACTCCAAGTTTATCCCGCAATACAGAAAAAAACTCCAGGAGAAACGTGAATCCATACTTGACACTATGAAAGGATTCAACGAACATTTCCAGGAGATTCTGAAAGCAAACGGACTAAACCCTACTGATTTAAAGAACGGTGCCAGAGGCATAGCAAGCTATTTCAATAAAATTGCTTCGGGAAAACTGAGCGATGACGTAAGAAATACCACTGTTGAGAAATGCCTGGAAGGTGCGGAAAACTGGACAACAAAGACCTCTCCATATAAAAGTACTATTATATCACTTGCAGACCAGGTACTGATACAAGTGCTTAATGATACGGAGAGCACGAGAATGGCAAGCAACAAGGTTCTGAACTCGTGCGACATGTCACTCCGATATCTCAACAATCTGCAATTACTTATGCGCATAGACAGCGAGGTAAGGGAACAGAACCTTAATCATAACCGTTTCCTGCTTTCGGATACCAACGCTCTGTTGCACAGCATCATCAGGGAGGGCGACGCATCCTTCGTATATGAGAAGATTGGTACTACCATCGACACAGTGATGATAGACGAGTTTCAGGACACATCGCGTATGCAATGGGAGAACTTTCACCTACTGCTTGAGGAAAGCCTTGCGCAGAAGGAAGGCAGCATGATAGTGGGCGACATCAAACAGAGTATCTACAGATGGAGGAACGGCGACTGGAAGATTCTTGCCGAACTGGACAAGGACAGGAGTTTCCGCCTGAACTCCAAGACTCTTGATACAAACTGGCGAAGCGAGGCTAATATCATAGCCTTCAACAATGATATATTTACATCGGCATGCAGGGTTCTGAACGAAAGATACAAGGCTGATGAGGGAGAAGACTGCACGCAGTTGCTCGACGCATACAGCGATGTTTGTCAGAAAACATCCAAGAATACCAAGGAAGGATACATCAAGCTCTCTTTCCTGAAAAACAGCGATGAACATCCTTACGCTGACACTACTATGGAGTTTCTTGCACGGGAAGTGGATTCACTGGTAAAGAATGGGATTAAGGTGAACGATATAGCCATACTTGTGAGAAAGAATAAAAATATTCCTGCCATAGCGGATTTCTTCGACAAGAATACTCCTTACAGGGTTGTTTCGGACGAAGCTTTCCGCCTTGACGCGTCTTTGGCAGTATGTATGCTCATAGACGGATTAAAATACATCTCCGAGCCTACAGACAAAATAGCTTGCGCAAGACTGGCAGTGGCCTACCAGAAGGAAATCCTCAAAAAGGACGTGGATTATAACACCGTTCTGCTGAACAGCGTTGAGGATTATCTTCCTGCCGAGTTCCGGCTAATGCTGCCGGAAATGAGTCTTATGCCACTATACGAGCTGCTTGAGAAACTTTTCGTGATTTTCCGCATGGATATGATTGAAGAGCAGGATGCTTATCTCTGTGCATTCTATGATGCGGTGACTGAATATATGCAGAACAACTCTTCGGAACTGACTTCATTCCTGACATACTGGAACGAGACTCTTTATGCCAAGACTATCCCGTCGGGCGAAATATCCGGTATCAGAATCCTCTCAATACACAAATCGAAAGGTCTGGAGTATCACACCGTGCTGTTGCCGTTCTGCGACTGGAAGATGGAGAATGAAACTTTCAACCATACGATATGGTGCAAGATAAACGAAGCGGATGCCGACAAGGAACCGTTCTGCGAACTTGACCTAACTCCTGTGAACTACTCATCAGCCATGGCAGAATCTTATTTCAGCGATAGCTATAGGGAAGAACGCCTGCAGCTTTGGGTGGACAATCTGAATCTACTATATGTGGCATTCACCAGAGCATGCAGAAACCTGATAGTATGGTGCAAGGACGAGCAGAAGGACACCGTATCACGACTGCTGAGAGAATCGATAGACTGCATGAAAGAAATAAAAATGACATGCAACATGCCTGAACCTGACGAGAAGGATGAAGAGGCGAATACAGAAGAAAACGACGAACCTATTGTATATGAATACGGAGAAATCTGCATAAGCAGTGAAAAGAAGAAATCTGATTCAACTAACAGACTTGTAGCCATACCTGAAGCCGTAAACGTAAAGATTGAATCACTCGAAACGGAGATTGACTTCAAACAGTCCAACCGTTCTGCCGACTTCATAAGAGGAGACGAGGATGAGGAAGAAAATCTTCGCTCGCAATATATCCGGCAAGGTCAGCTGCTCCATACACTCTTTGCATCAATCGACACAAAAGAGGATTTACCGTCAGCTATTGAAAGACTATTGTTCGAAGGTGTGATAGAATCTGCAGAAAAAGCAGAAGAAATAAGGAAAGTTGCAGAAAGAGCCTTGAACCTTGATGAAGTAAAGGACTGGTATAGTGGAGAATGGACACTGTATAACGAATGCTCAATAATCTATAACGACGAACAGGGAAAGATGCAGACCAGACGTCCGGACCGAGTGATGATGAAGGGAAACGAAGTTGTTGTGGTTGATTTCAAGTTCGGGAAAAAGAAACCGGAATACTCCACTCAGGTCAGGGAGTATATGTCCCTGCTATCGGAAATGGGATATACCGACATTAAAGGCTATATATGGTATGTTTACTCCGGCGAACTGGAGAATGTGTAACGATTTATTAAAAAAGAAATGGAAACTTTTCTAAAGCTTGTAGCTCACGATTTATATACGAAGACAAACGGTGACTTTGCCCGTACGGCGATTGTCTTCCCAAACAAGAGAGCAGGACTGTTCTTTAATGAATATCTGGCATCGGAAACGGACAGACCGATATGGTCGCCCGCATACATAAGTATAGGCGAACTGTTCCGCAAGGTTTCAAACTTACAGATTGGTGACCCTGTGAAACTGGTTTGCGAACTCTATAAGGTATTTGTAAACATAACCGGCAGCAAGGAATCGCTCGACGACTTCTACTTCTGGGGTGAACTTCTTATAAGCGACTTTGACGATGCGGACAAGAATATGGTGGACACAGAAGCCATGTTCCGCAATATCAAGGACCTGAACGAACTTAACGACAACGGATACGAATTTCTGGAAGAAGGACAGAAAGAAGCATTAAGCCAGTTCTTCAAGAATTTCTCCATCGACAAGGTTACCGAACTGAAACAACGATTCATTAATATCTGGGACGTACTGGGAGAAATATATACTGAATTCAGAGCCGTATTACGCGAACAGGGTATAGCTTACGAAGGTATGATGTACAGGGAAGTTACGGAGTCTATGGATATTGACAAACTTCCTTACGATAGATATGTCTTCGTTGGATTCAATGTGCTTAATAAGGTGGAACATACTCTGTTCAAGAAACTGGATAAGGCCGGAAAGGCTATGTTCTATTGGGACTACGACAATTTCTATCTCAACAAGCATCCTCACGAGGCAGGCGAATTCATAAAGCGCAACCTAAGGGATTTCCCATCGGAACTTCCACCATCTGTATTCAACAATCTGAACTCCCCGAAAGATATTACATATATTGAATCGCCTACAGAAAACGGTCAGGCAAGGTATCTTCCGCAATGGATAAGAACAAACCTGACAGAGGAAGAAAAGGAAACAGCCGTAGTATTATGTAACGAATCTTTACTACAACCTGTACTGCATTCTCTGCCCGAGAATATACATCATATCAATATAACGATGGGATTTCCATTGTCGCAGACTCCTGCGTGCAGCTTTATCAACTCGCTTATAGAACTTCACACTTCAGGCTACAATCCATCAAACGGCAGATTCCTGTTTGCGGAGGTTTTGAGTGTGCTTAAACATCCATACACGCAACTTCTGAGCGAGGAGGCTGAGAAACTGGAGAAATCTCTTATCCACGACAACCGCTTCTACCCTCTCCCTTCGGAACTGAAAAAGGACGAAACTACGGAAACCATATTCACGCCTTGCAACAGCAACCATGCTATCTGTCAGATGATTTCTACAGTACTGAAACAGGTAGCAGCCGTATATCAGAAGAAATCAGCTACTATGGATACAGCTCTTGACCAACTGTATCGTGAAGCGTTGTTCAAAGCATATACCATGGTAAACCGTTTTAACTCTCTTATAGAAGAAGGCGACCTTGATGTGAACCAAAGTACATTTAAGCGACTGCTCTCACGCGTCATACAGTCAGCCAACATTCCGTTCCACGGCGAGCCGGCAATCGGTATGCAGGTTATGGGAGTACTTGAAACACGAAATCTTGACTTCAAAAACGTAGTAATGCTTTCGGTGAACGAAGGACAACTGCCTAAAAGCGGAAGCGATGCCTCGTTCATCCCATACAATATCAGAAAGGCTTTCGGTATGACTACTATAGACCATAAGATAGCCGTTTTTGCATATTACTTCTACAGACTGCTGCAAAGAGCTGAAAAAGTGACTCTTCTTTTCAACACTTCAAGCGACGGAATAAACCGAGGAGAGATGTCACGCTTCATGCTTCAGTTCCTAATTGAATGGGGATTCGACATCAAACGTGAAAGACTGGAAGCCGCACAATCGCCACAGGGTACTGAGAAAATTGAGATAAAGAAGACTCCGGAAATAATGAAACGCATGCAGAGCAATTTTGATATCAGAGCAAATAAAAAGGCTCTTCTGTCACCTTCTGCACTCAACACATATATAGACTGTAATCTGAAATTTTATTACAAATATGTAGCCTTGCTGACAGCACCTGATGAGGTTAGCGCGGAGATAGACTCAGCGAAGTTCGGAAGTATATTCCACTACGCAGCCGAACACATCTACAAAGGCCTCACAGCACACGGAAAAACGATAGATTGCAACTCTCTTGAAAAGCTTTTGCAAAATGATGTAAGACTACAGGAATATGTTGACAACGGTTTCAAGGAACTGTTCTTCAATATACCCCTGACCGAACGTCCGGAATACAACGGATTGCAGCTCATAAACTCTGCAGTCATTCTGAGATACATAAAACAGCTGTTAAAAAATGACCTGAGATATGCTCCGTTCATATTCACTGCTTCAGAACAGTTTGTGGAAGAAGATATTGATATAAATACTCCGAAAGGTGTAATCAAATCAAGAATTGGCGGTATAATAGACCGAATGGACACGAAAGACAACACACTGCGTATAGTGGATTATAAGACAGGCGGTGATGCACAGTGTCCGCCAGACGTAAAGTCACTGTTCGTACAGGACAAGAAAAGGTCTAACTATATCTTCCAGACTTTCATGTACGCATCAATTGTATGCAAAAAATTAAGAGAGAAGAACAGCCTTCTTAAGGTGGCTCCATCCTTGCTTTATATCCACAAGGCGGCATCCGAAAATTACTCGCCTGTAATACAGATGGGCGAAGCGAGAAAGAAGGAAGACATAAATGATTTTAGCATCCATGAAGAAGAATTCCGCGAAAATCTAAACACACTTCTTGAAGAAATTTTTAATCCAGACATCATTTTCTCTCAAACCGTGATAGAGGACAAATGTCAATACTGTGATTATAAAGATTTGTGTAAAAAGTAGCATTTTGATATAAATACTGTTAATCAAAGGCTTTTTTCATGCATATTATATTGCATATATCACGAAAAATGGTTACATTCGCATGTTTTTCATAGTAATAGATTTATATATCCTGACTTCAAGCTTGTGAAAGCGAGTAAGTCAGAGAGACAAAAGAGTTTGTCCCTAAAGAACAAGAGACTGCACTTCCCCGGCAGTCTCTTTTTTTGTTAATATAACTTTTTCCTATATTTGTAATATTCATACGGCGGACAAACCACCGTTTCTTATTTTATCACTCTATAATAATCTATCTTACGCGGTTTCGGAGCATCAGATGCCTTTGCGGGATATCCCAAGGATATAGCGCCAATACCAACAAGTCCTTCAGGCAATCCGAAACTTTCCATCAGTTTCTTTCCTTCATCAGTAGAGAACATTTCTCTTTCCCTGTGAATCCAACAACTTGCAAGTCCTATTGCATGAGCGGCAAGCATCATGTTTTCCAATACGCAGCTTCCGTCCTGTATAGGGTTATTGGCATCAGCCGGAGTAAATACCAGGACGTATGTTGGCGCGTCATAATACGGATTGGAAGTAACTCCCATTACACGTGCATTCATTTCTGCCAGTTTCTTGCGTACTTCTTCATTCTGCACTGCAACGATATATGGCGACTGCATGCCTCTTGATGTAGGCGCGTATGTACCGGCTTCCAACACTGCTTTCAATTCTTCGTCAGTAATCTGCTCTGCCTTATACTGACGGCAACTGCGACGAGTCTTTATAATCTCCAAAAATTCGTTATTCATATCTGTATATTTTTTTATGTTATATCATCGTCAACAAAATTAGTCAAAAGCACGACATATTATACCTTTCAAAGAAAATTTTCTGAAGCTACATACAAAAAAATCCCTCTCTTCGACAATATGAAATCGCCAAAAAGAGGGAAGAAAAATTCTCTTAATTATTTATTAGTTGTTTTCAGGACGAAGTTTACGTACTGTAACAGCTGTCTGCCACATTTCGCTTTCACGCAAAGCCTTCAATTCAGCTTCCAGTTTTTCGCGATAATCTGGCTTAGAGTTAGAGTCGATAGAAATCTGAGCTTCGTTACCGCTCTTAACACTCTGATACAATTTCTGAACTACAGGTTTGATAGCATCATGGAATGGGCCCATCCAGTCAAGAGCACCACGCTGAGCTGTTGTAGAACAGTTAGCGTACATCCAGTCCATACCGTTCTTAGCGAAAAGAGGCATCAATGACTGAGTAAGCTCTTCTACAGTTTCGTTGAATGCTTCAGAAGGAGTATGTCCGTTTTCACGCAATACTTCGTACTGTGCAAGAAGCAATCCCTGGATAGCACCCATCAATGAACCACGTTCACCTGTAAGGTCAGAAGTAGCTTCACGCTGGAATGTAGTTTCGAACAAATATCCTGAACCGATACCGATACCAAGAGCGATAGTTCTGTCGAATGCCTTACCTGTTACATCCTGATAAATAGCGTATGATGAGTTCAAGCCGCGGCCTTCGAGGAACATTGTACGCAATGAAGTACCTGATCCTTTAGGAGCAACCATGATAACGTCGATATCAGCTGGAGGAACTACGCCTGTACGGTCGTTCCAAGTGATAGCGAAACCGTGTGAGAAATACAATGCCTTGCCAGGAGTAAGATATTGTTTGATTTTAGGCCATACAGACATTACAGCCGCATCAGACAAAAGACACATTACGATAGTAGCCTTCTGACAAGCTTCCTCGATACCGAACAATGTTTCTCCTGGTACCCAGCCGTCAGAGATAGCTTTTTCGAAAGTCTTTCCAGGACGCTGACCAACGATAACATTGAATCCGTTATCGCGAAGGTTCAAAGACTGACCAGGTCCCTGTACGCCATATCCTATAACTGCAATTGTTTCATCTTTCAAGATCTCACGTGCTTTTTCCAATGGAAATTCATCGCGGGTGATTACATTTTCCATCACACCGCCAAAATTTAATTGTGCCATGTTTTTTATAAGTTTTTAAGTTTATAAGTTTATAAGTTCTTAAGTTTGTAAGTTTATAGGTTAGTTACGAGTTGACAAGTTGACCAGGTTTCCATCCGGTCAGTTTCCAATAACTAACAACCATCAACTCATTCTTAATTATTAATTTTTAATTCTTAATTCTTAAATATCACTTTGCTTCTTACTACGACCTCACTATCGTTCTTCTTGACTTCAACATCGAATTCATTTTCCGAAATCTGTTCGCGGTAGAAAGTCAGCTTGTCGCCATAATAGCTTTCCGCCACATACGCCATTTCAAAACGATGTATCATCTTTTCACGGAATGTATCAATATCAAACAAGTCAAGTATATGTTCAATATATTTTATACTGTTCACATGTCCGTTACAGTCAATGTCGCTGTATTTTGCCACATACTCTCCTGCCGGCTCAACCGTTCCTACTTTAATTCTTCCCGGTTTTGCGATAGGGCAATCTTTTTGGCAAATATAATCTACAATACTTCCGCCATGCAGAGTCAGCAAATCGGCAGGTTTACGTGAGCTCATGTCTATCATAGCCCATATCGAACGTGCATAGCCTATCGGATTGCCATCTTTATCAAGGATAGAGAAATTACGGTCGGTAAACAGGCGGTAAACATTCTCCACCCATGTCTGTACGCTGAATTTCTCATACTGCATAGGAAATTCTTCCATCTCGATAGCTAAGCGCGACAAGACCCATGTGTAATGACTCTCGTTAAGCTCGGCTATACCAAATCCTCTTTCTGTGGCATGAAAACCAGCACAATTCAGCAAATGGTTTCCCAATACCCCCATCGTGAGTTTTCCTGTAAAGTCAACATGGAAAGGTTCTGCTACAAAATTATATGTACCGACTTTGTTATTTCCCATATCAAAATAAGTTTACAATCCGTTTTTATATCTCTCCTCACGATGCGCCAAATACTCGTTCACACGTTCAAAACAGCTTGTAGATACAGCTATTCTTCCCGAACGTACGAACTGGAGCACGCATTTAAGTCTTTTCAAATCCTCGTAAAGGAAAGTTATCTCATCGCTCATACCAACCATCTCTATAATAGAGAACACAGGATTTACCTCTACGATATGCGCATTAGAGCGTCTGACCACCTTCGATGCTTCAGGATTATTCTGAAATTCCGGTGTAGAGACTTTATACATTGCCACCTCGCGCTGGAATATCTCCTTGTCTGTAAAATAATGAGCCTGGATGACATCCATTTTCTTTTCTATCTGACGAACCACCTTATCCACTATATCAGCAGTTGTCCAGCACGTAATGGTATATTTGTGTACTCCGGCTATTGAAGATGCCGACACGTTAAGGCTTTCTATATTAATCTGGCGACGTGTAAAAACGGCTGTCACCTGATTAAGCAAACCGGCTATGTTTTCCGAATGAACTATGATAGTATATAATGTCTTATTTTCCATGTTTAACCCTCCTACTCGTTAGCAATCCAAATCCATCATCATATAGTTGACCGAGCTTCCCGGAGGAGTCATCGGCAATACATTACCTTCTTCCACCACACATACTTCAAGAAGGAATGGACCGTCTGTAGCGAGCATTTCCTTTATTCCGTCTTTAAGTTCCTCGCGTTCGATTACCCTACGCGAAGGAATGCCATACGCCGATGCTATCTGCATATAGTCAGGATTCATCATCGGAGTGAACGAATATCTTCTGTTGAAGAACATCGCCTGCCACTGACGTACATTTCCAAGATAGTTATTGTTCATCAGAATCATCTTTACCGGAGCTTTCTGTTCCATGATAGTACCAAGTTCCTGCATTGTCATCTGAAGACCACCATCACCCATTATAGCACATACCGTACGTTCCGGACTACCGAATGTGGCTCCTATTGCAGCCGGGATACAGAATCCCATAGTTCCCATACCGCCTGATGTTACTACACTTCTGTTCTTCGTAAACTTGAAGTATCGGCATGACATCATCTGATTCTGACCTACGTCTGTTACCAGTACCGCCTCATGGTTGGTAGCCTCGCTCACTGCATTTACCACTTCACCCATATTTATCGGGCCATTTTCCGGATATACTTCGCGTTTGATAACCTTTTCGAATTCCTGCTGTTCATACTGGCTGAAACTGTCTATCCAAGCAGTGTGCTTGTTAGGCTGGATAAGTTCGGTAAGCAGACCTAAAGTACGTTTACAGTTACCAAGCACCGGAACATGTACAGGTACGTTCTTGCCAATCTCCGATGGATCAACGTCAAGATGTATTACCTTTGCCTGCTTGGCGTATGTTTCAAGTTTACCTGTCACACGGTCATCGAAGCGCATACCTACTGCGATAAGCACATCACATTCGTTAGTCTTGACGTTAGGTCCGAGGTTACCGTGCATTCCCAACATACCTTTGTTCAGCGGATGTTCGGTAGGCATAGCCGAGAGTCCCAACAATGTGCATCCGCAAGGTATATCAGCTTTCTCGACAAACTTGAGCAACTCTTCCTGAGCATTTCCAAGCTCAACCCCCTGACCGACCAGCACCAACGGCTTTTCAGACTCATTTATAAGTCTTACAGCCTCAGCCAAGGCCTTAGGGTCTGTTTCAGGATCAGGATCATAGCTGCGGATGAAATCCAAATCAACCGGTTCGTAATCCGTCATATCTATCTGAGCATTCTTGGCAAAGTCAAGTACCACAGGACCGGGACGTCCCGAACGAGCTATATAAAATGCTCTTGCGACAGCCCAAGCAACATCCTCGGCACGTCTTATCTGGTAGCTCCATTTCGAGATAGGCTGGGTAATACCGACAAGGTCAACTTCCTGAAATGCGTCAGTACCTAAAAGACCGGCTCCCACCTGTCCAGCGATAACCACAATCGGCGTACTGTCAATCATCGCATCCGCAATACCGGTAATAGTATTTGTAGCCCCCGGACCGCTTGTCACAAGACAGACTCCCACCTCGCCCGATACTCTCGCAAAGCCTTGAGCGGCATGTGCCGCCCCCTGTTCGTGACGTACCAATATATGGTTAAGTTTATCTCTATGATCATATAAAGCATCGAACACAGGCATTATCGCACCTCCCGGATAACCGAAGATAGTCTTTACTCCCTGATGCTCAAGCGAGCGCATCAATGCTTCACCACCTGTTATTTTCTCTTTCATACGTATGTATTTTTTAGTCAACAATTCTTACTCCACCCTTATCAGCCGAACTTACCATGCTTGCGTAAGCCTTGAGTGCCTTAGACACCTTGCGGTCGCGAGTGACAGGAGTCATCGGACGTGCGGCAAGCTCTTCATCTGAAAGTTTCACGTTTATACTACGATTAGGAATATCTATCTCTATAATATCACCATCCACAATCTTACCGATATTTCCACCTGCGGCAGCCTCTGGAGATATATGTCCTATACTAAGTCCAGATGTACCGCCACTGAAACGTCCGTCAGTAATCAGCGCACATTCCTTACCGAGATGTTTTGATTTGATATACGATGTAGGATAAAGCATCTCCTGCATACCCGGACCACCCTTAGGGCCTTCGTGAGTGATGACCACAACATCGCCGCTTACAACCTTTCCGCCGAGGATACCTTCGCAAGCCGCTTCCTGAGAATCGAACACCTTTGCAGGTCCTGAGAACTTCCAGATACTTTCGTCCACTCCGGCTGTCTTTACCACACATCCGTCCTGCGCGATGTTACCTTTCAGTACTGCCAGTCCGCCGTCCTTGCTGTAGGCATGTTCCAAATCGCGGATACATCCTGTAGCGCGGTCTGTATCGAGTTCCTTATAATAATTGCCCTGCGAGCCAAGTTTGATAGAGAACTTTCCGCCCGGAGCACTTGTATAAATTCTTTTTGCCTCAGCATCAACACTTTCAGCCGAAATATCATATTTTGCAATAGCCTCAGCCAGTGTCATACCGTCCACACGCGAAACCGATGTATCGAGCAGACCTCCCTTGTTCAGCTGTGCGAGGATATTCATGATACCTCCCGCTCTGTTCACATCCTGAATGTGGTATTTCTGAGTGTTAGGAGCCACCTTGCAAAGACAAGGCACACGGCGTGACAACATGTCGATATCGTCCATAGTGAAATCCACTTCTGCCTCATGTGCTATTGCGAGCAGGTGAAGAACAGTGTTTGTAGAACCACCCATAGCGATATCAAGTGTCATTGCGTTAAGGAAAGCCTGACGTGTAGCGATGCTTCTCGGCAATACGCTATCGTCACCGTCCTGATAATATTTATAAGCATTTTTTACGATGAGAGCCGCAGCATCCTTGAACAACTGCTTACGGTTTTCGTGAGTCGCGACTATTGTTCCATTGCCAGGAAGAGCAAGTCCGATAGCCTCATTCAAACAGTTCATTGAGTTTGCTGTAAACATACCTGAGCAACATCCGCATCCCGGACACGCATGTCTTTCTATCTGATCTACATCCTCGTCGCTCACTGTCGGGTCGGCCGACTTAATCATCGCATCTATCAAGTCAAGATGCTGTCCGCCCCACTCTCCTGCTTCCATCGGACCACCTGATACGAACACCGTAGGAATATTCAGTCGCATGGAAGCCATAAGCATACCCGGAGTGATCTTGTCGCAGTTTGAAATGCAGACCATAGCATCAGCCTTATGAGCGTTCACCATATATTCCACACTGTCGGCAATAATATCTCTCGAAGGCAATGAATACAACATTCCGTCGTGTCCCATTGCTATACCGTCATCAATAGCTATAGTATTGAACTCGGCAGCGAAACAACCGAGTTTTTCAATTTCCTGTTTTACTTGCTGACCAATCTCGTGTAAATGTGTATGTCCCGGAACAAATTGTGTAAATGAATTCACGATAGCTATAATAGGCTTGCCCATCATTTCCTTTTTCATTCCATTTGCCACCCATAATGCTCTTGCACCGGCCATACGTCGGCCTTGTGTACTCATCGAACTGCGTAACTCATTTTTCATTTTTATCTCTCCTTATTTAATCAAAAAGCCTTTCTCATACACATGTGAGAAAGGCTTTCATCAATATCATATATATGCAACTACATACATGAACCTTCCTCACCTCTTGGTTCCAGGACCACGACGCGAATAATATGCAGGACTGCCAGGTTAATGATAATGTTAGTTGCTTTCATACTTTTTCTGTTATTTTTGTTATTACGATTGCAAAGGTAAAGGGATTTTCGGAACAAACAAATAAAATGATAGTTTTTTTTGAAGAAAAATATCATTTATCAGAGAAAACGGTAAATTTGCTACATATTATTACATAAAGAGCGCAAGTCACAATCTAAATTCCCTCTCATAAAAATGATGAGATTAAAATATCGCCGTCCTGACATAGATAGCGTAACACGTTCGTGCAACGCATGTAACACAGTCGTGCGACGAGAGTAACACGAACGTGCGACGAGCGTGACACGAACGTGTTACGGTAATTATATCAAAACATTATATTTCTGATATATTATCACAAAAACATTATGATTTATTATTAACTTTGTTCCTTACTAAAAAATATAAATATAAGCATGAAATTCATTTCAAGAATACATCAGCGTTGGCATGACTTCCTTCATAACGATGAACTGAAAGAAAAGATATATTCTATTGTGTTTGAATCGGATACGAAAAAAGGAAAGCTGTTCGACATAATCCTCAATAGCAGTGCCTACAGGTATAGTTTCAGCCACAATGGTGAGCGAACATAAAAAACTGGAAAAGCGGAAATGCCCACGCTGCAACCGCGACGGGCACGATTTCGAGGCCTTATACTGCAAATACTGTGGCGCGAAACTGAAAACGGAGAAGCCCCGGGAGTTTGTGAACGAGAGGCCGAATGATGAGAGATTCTAAAAGACAACAATTCAAACATAATATAATAATGAAAGGAAAAACAATCTTAATCACCGGTGCCACAAGCGGCATAGGTGAAGGCTGCGCAAGAAAATTCGCGGCAATGGGAAGCAAGCTTATACTGAACGGACGAAATACTGAAAAGCTTGAAAATCTCAAACAGGAACTTGAAAAGACAGGAACAGAAGTCGTAACACTTCCATTCGATGTTAGAAACCGTGAAGAAATGCGTAATGCCATATACTCTCTGCAAGGAGAATGGAAGAATATAGATGTTCTGATAAACAATGCCGGTCTGGTTTTGGGCATTGATAAAGAACACGAAGGTTCATTGGACGAATGGGACGTAGTGATAGACACCAACATCAAAGGACTACTGGCAATGACACGCATGATTGTTCCGGGAATGGTGGAACGCGGATGCGGACACATTATTAATATAGGGTCCATAGCAGGCGATGCAGCATACGCGGGCGGCAGTGTTTACTGCGCAACCAAAGCCGCAGTAAAAGCCCTGTCGGACGGACTACGCATAGACCTTGTTGACACTCCGCTAAGAGTAACCAACATCAAGCCGGGAATGGTTGAGACCAACTTCTCCGTTATCCGTTTCCGTGGAGACAAAAACAAGGCAGATGCCGTTTACGATGGGCTGAAACCACTTACAGGCGACGACATAGCCGATGTGGTTTATTACGCAGCATCAGCCCCTGCTCATGTACAGATAGCAGAAGTTCTGGTTATGCCTACTTATCAGGCTACAGGAACTGTATGCCACAGACAAAAATAAATTGCATACACTTACCATAAAAGCTAAGAAGTATAATCCAAAACAGCGTTTAAACAACGTTTAACTCCTGTTTAAACAGCACTCAAATTAAGTATAGAAACATGGCAGAACAATTCGGAAAAACATGGTGGGGCAGCGAATGGCTCCGCTCGCTTACTCATATAGACTATGATAACCGTATTCCTCGCGGAGCTACATACGCACGCAAAGGAAACGTTATAGACATAAAACTGAAGGACAATATCATCACTGCAAAAGTGTCAGGAAGCAGGATAACACCATATAAGGTCAATATCATCATTCCTCCTTTCTTCCCGGAACAGATTGACGCGCTGATGAATGAACTAATCAAGTATCCGGGCATTATATCACGGTTGATGAACAGGGAGATGGCCCCGGAAATCATGTCAATAGCCAGAAGCTGCGGACTCAAGATTTTCCCTGAAAAATGGACCGACCTGAAAATGCAATGCAACTGTCCGGACTGGGCCGTGCCATGCAAACACCTTGCTGCCGTAATCTACATGTTCAGCCGCGAGATTGACAATAATCCATTCATTGTGTTCAGTATGCACAATGTAGATATTATGGAAGAGCTTAAGAAACGCGGAATATTTATCGAAGAGACCAGCAATGATATATCAGTACAGAACATAAAGGAGGTGGTAAGAACAAAAGGCTCTAGGGAAGTGAGCCATGGGGAACCTGTGTTCAAAAGAATAGACTTCTCAAAACTGACAGACAAGTCGGAAGCCTTGCTCATGCTCCTGGCAGAAAACCCTCCTTTCTCCACTACAGGGGATTTCAAAGAAAAATACTCTACTGAAATAATGCGAGCAAAGAAGAATGTACAACGATTCTTCTCAAGGAGGCTTGACGCTTCGGGACTTTTCCCTCAAACGGACATCATCTCAGGCAAGGAGATTAAAGCCGATAGAGAATTTTCATTACAGTTTGACAGCAATCTGAAATGGAAAGTAATGAACATCAGCTATGAGGGACAGAAACCGCTAACGGACTTTTTTGACGACGGTTCATTGCCTCTGGCACTGCTAAATATAAGCCCTGACTTTCTGCCCGACTATCATCCTTCGGTCATAGCTCTGAACCAGGCTCTGATATGTTCACTGCATCTGCTGTCGAAAGGAGCTGTAGCACCACAGATACTTCAGCTTTCAAGTAAAGAGTACGCCATCAGGTGGATTCCGGCTTATATCGACAGCCAGGTAAGACAACTAATGGATATGCTTGAAGATATTATTCCCGACAAACTGCTGGAATTCAGACCGGTGGAACGTAAAACAGGAAAATTTATTTACAACAAGGGAGAGTGGATTGTGTCGTTCTTCCTAGGAAAACTCATAAACAGACTTACGGCCGATAGCCTGAAATTGCCTGTAGAGGAATTATTCTTCAAGGAGAGACACCTTCCCTTCAGCGGTGTGGGAGAAAAAGAAACGCCGGGCGGAATAAAATCATGGATAGCATCATACTCGCTCACCGAATCAGACTACCGACCTGTTCTCTATGTAGAAGAAAGTACCGATGGCGGTTTCGACATTACCGTTGGCGTGGAAAACACACGCAAACCGGAAAAGGAAGTCACTGCACTGTCCGATGTACTCTCACAACCCGAATATGAGCACGAACGCTTCACCATTCTGAGAAGCTTCACCCTGCTGGCAGGAATGATGAAAGACCTCAACGGATATATTGCTAATGGAGCAAAACAAGCTTTACACTACACCGAAAAGACATTCCTGCCCGTAATACTCGAAATAATACCTGCTGTAAAGATTCTTGATTTCAAGGTTTTCATGCCTAAATCGCTTCAGCAACTCATACGTCCGAAAGCATCATTGTTGCTGAAAAAGAAATCCGGAAGTGAGAAAGGCTTCCTGAGCCTTGCCGATTTGTTCACCTTCGACTGGGAAGTGGCACTTGGCAATGAGATAGTGTCGATGGAAGAGTTCATGAAACTGCAGAAGAATGCCGGAGGACTGATAAAATTCAAGCAGAAATATATCTATACCGATGCAGAAACTCTGGAAAAGCTTCATGACGCTTTCCACAAGATGGATAAACTCACTCCGGCACAGTTGCTGCAGGCCGCCCTTACAGAGGAATACAACTCTGCACCTATACGCCTTACAGACGATGTGCGACAACTTATCAAGGAATTGACCGAACAGGAGAACATTGCCCTTCCACGGGAACTTAACGCACAACTGCGTCCATACCAGGAACGCGGATTCTCGTGGATGTACCGAAATATGCGCATAGGATTCGGTTCGGTTCTTGCCGACGACATGGGATTGGGCAAGACTCTGCAGGCTATAACTCTTATTCTGAAACTGAAAGAAGAGGGAGCATTGAAGGAAGGCAAAGTCATCATAGTTGTACCTACGGGTCTGCTCACGAACTGGCAAATGGAGATAAGCCGATTCGCTCCGTCGTTGTCAACATTCGTCTATCACGGTACTGGCAGAGATTTGAAGAGCTTTAAATCAGATATTCTGTTAACTACATATGGAGTTCTGCGCTCTGACAATGCCAAACTTAAAAAAAGACAATGGACTATAATGCTAATTGACGAAGCACAAAACATAAAGAACAACGATACGGCACAGAGTAAGGCTGTGAAGTCAATTCCTGCCACAACTCACATAGCTCTGAGTGGTACTCCGGTAGAAAACAGGCTTACAGAATTCTGGAGCATAATGGATTATGCCAACAAAGGCTATCTGGATACGCTTAAAGCCTTCAAGGAAAACTATGCGAACCCTATCCAGCTTTGGAATGACGGCGATTGTGCCGAGCGCTTCAGAAAAGTGACAGCCCCGTTCATGATGCGAAGAATGAAGACAGACAAGAATATCATTTCCGACCTGCCTGACAAGATAGAACTTGATGTATATGCTTCGCTCAAACCGGAACAGGCTGCTCTGTATGAAAAGACTCTGGAAGCTGCCATGAACGAAATAGAGGGAATACCTACAACAGACAACGAATCTTTGTTCAAACGACAAGGACTCATCCTCCAGATGATTATGGCGCTTAAACAAATATGCAATCATCCGGCACAATTCCTTAAAAACGGTGACCGGAGGTCTGAATTGTCAGGCAAGACAGAAATGCTGCTCGACAGAATAGAAGGGATTGTCGATGGCGGCGAAAAGGTGCTTGTCTTTACGCAATATCGAGAGATGGGTGATATGTTAGTGGAATTCATAACTGCAAGGACAGGTGAAAAACCACTGTTCTATCATGGTGGATGCAGTATTAAAGAACGTCAGGCAATGATTGACCGCTTCCAGAACAACCGTACAGACAAGATTTTCATACTTTCGCTAAAAGCCGCAGGTACAGGACTAAACCTGACAGCCGCAACCCATGTAATCCATTACGACCTTTGGTGGAATCCGGCAGTTGAAGCACAGGCTACCGACCGTGCCTACCGTATAGGCCAAAAGAGCAATGTCATGGTTCACCGCTTTATCACCAAAGACACATTCGAGGAACGTATCAACGACATGATACAACAGAAAAAGCATCTGGCTGACATGACAGTTTCGAGCGGCGAAAGCTGGATAGGCAAACTAAGCAATAAAGAATTACGCGAGATATTCGGCTGATAAACAACAATAAAGTATAACAACCAGAAAAACATTTAGCATGATTTAGAGCCAATATGTCGCATAAGAGCAAAAAATATATGAAATATCTCAAGTCCTTCTTGGTATGGTTATGTTTCATACCGGCAGCAATACTTAATGGTGGCTTCAGAGAGTATGTTTTAATCAAATATTTGGATACCGCACTAGCTACAGCCATAAGCGGTATCCTGCTCTGTATCTTAATATTGCTTATCACATGGCTGCTCCTACCCCGGTTAGTCACTCTCAATAATAAAGAGAGTTATATAACCGGCATAATATGGATGATACTCACTATCCTTTTTGAGTTTACATCAGGCATTGGAACAGGTGTACCTATGAAAGAACTCATAGCAGCGTATAATCCGTTATCCGGAAATTTATGGATATTGGTAGTCCTAACAACAATGCTTGCACCGACAATAATATCAAGAATAAACAAACGATATGAATGAGAACAACTTCGACATAACATCCTGGTTGAAAGTTTTTCAAGAGAGACTTATCTCACTATTCGGCAACAGAATTAAGTTTTTCGGACTGCAAGGCAGTTACGGACGAGGCGAACAGACAGCCGACAGCGACATAGATGTGGTAATAATTCTTGACGAAGTAAATTTTAAGGACTTACAGAATTATCAGTCAATGCTTGACTCTTCCGAGGAGCATGACATGATATGCGGATTCGTATCTGGAGAAAGAGAACTGATTAACTGGGAAAAATCAGATCTCCTTCAACTGGTTCTTGATACGAAGCCTATAATCGGTTCACTGGAACATCTACAAAATCTGTTTAGTGATGACGACATACGCCGCTCTGTTTTGACCGGAGCCTGTAACCTGTATCATGCCTGTTCCCATAATTTTCTTCATGCAAAAGATATAAACACCTTAGTCGGACTCTATAAAGCTGCACGTTTCACCGTACGCATGAAACATTTTCTTGATACAGGCTCTTACATCAGTTCAATGAAACTCCTGTCAGAACATGTCACAGATAAAGACCGTACTATACTGAATATAGCATCTGCAGATTTTCAAGAAAACGACTTTACCAAACGAAGCCACATATTGATTGAATGGGCTAGTGAAATAATAACCGAATATCACGGATAAATTCTTTATTTCATAAAAAATCTATTACTGATTATAATAATTACAACTGTTTTAGTTATATTTGTTTTGGTTCATTAGATTATAAACAATAATATTTCCAATACATATCATTATGAAAAACGACAAAATTTCTTTCCCATGTACATGGAGTATGGGAGTTACGGTCATAACAGCCATAACAGTTATTATTCTGGTTGCATCTACATATTTTATCTGGACAGACGATTTTCCGTCATCAATGCTTTGGCTCAAATACACGCTCATAGTTGTTTTTATAGCTACTATTATAGGTGGATTAGGCTATATGCCGATACGGTTAACTATTGGAAATGATAAAATAATTTTACACAGACTGTTTGGCGCTATTAATATACCTATAAAGAATATTATAGAAATAAAAGCCATTCCAAACTCAGAAACAGCTTTTTCTATTCGAATATTCGGCAGCGGTGGCCTATTTGGATATCTAGGAAAATTCAAAAATCCTAAGTTAGGCAGCTATACTATGTATGCAACTAATCTGAACGAATTAGTACTCATCCGTACGAACAGTAAGAAATATGTATTCAGCTGCAAGAACAGGGATGAATTTATTGAGTCTGTCAAACTCAAAAATAATGAGAATCAATAATATATCTTTTTAAATAAGAAAAATATATGACAAAATATTTCATGGAAACTCAAAGGCTTATTCTCCGTCCGTGGAATGAATCCGATGCCGAATCGCTCTACAAATATGCCAAAGATCCAGCTATCGGACCAATTGCAGGATGGCCACCACATACATCTGTTGAAAACAGCAAAGATGTAATACGAAACATCTTATCTGCTCCTGAAACATACGCTGTAGTATTGAAAGAAACAAACGAGCCAATAGGCAGTGTAGGCATTATGTTCGGTAACGGCGTACATAGTGCGGATATGAAAGAAGGTGATGCGGAAATAGGTTATTGGATTGGTGTTCCCTACTGGGGACAAGGACTTATACCGGAAGCAGTAAACCGCCTTCTGAAACGTTGTTTTGATGAACTTGATACAAAAAGAGTATGGTGCGGATATTATGACGGAAATTTAAAATCACGCAGAGTTATGGATAAATGCGGCTTCAAATATCACCATACAGAAGAAGGGAAAATTTCTCCTTTAGGTGACGAGCATACCGAACATTTTACATTACTTACCAAAGATGATTATAATAAAAAGTAAAACCATGAATAAACAAATAAACTATAATATTCGTCCACTTGAAGAAAAAGACCTCTATGATATGCAGAACCTATTTCGTTCCACAGTATTAAACGTCAATATTAAAGACTATACAAAGGAAGAAGTGGAAGACTGGGCTTCATGCGGTAACGACATGGAACACTGGAAGGAAATCCTATTTAATAATCAATTTATAGGAGCGTTCGACAAACAGGACAACCTGATTGGATATTCTTCAATGAACAAGAGAGGTTATATGCATTCCATGTTTGTACATCCAGACTGGCAAGGTAAAGGTATAGCGGCTCTGCTTCTTTCTGAAGTTGAAAAAATTGCAAGAGAATATGAAGTAAAAGAGATTACATCGGAAGTAAGCAAAACTGCACGTCCATTCTTTGAACAAAAAGGCTATGTTGTGGAATACGAACAAAAACAGCAGGCAAACCGTTTGAAACTGACGAACTACAAGATGAAGAAAGTTTTATGAACTTCTATGCAATATTTATTAGAAAAGAATTTCCCTGTTCATCAATATCAGACTTTTATACAGACAATTCTTTTCTGAAATATACCATATCCTTTAATATCATACCGTTTTCTATAATAGGATGATCATAATTGGCAGTAAAGAAATCAGGGACAATATGAGAATACTTGAACCCACACTTCTTATAAAAAGACATAGTTTCTGCACTCTCTCCTGTACCGACTATCATATATTTGAATTTGTCTGCATAACGTTTACATAAGAAATCTACCATTTGCTTTCCGTAACCTTTTCGTTGATATTGTGGAGAAACTGCCAAACTTTTAAGTTCACAGACATTATCACCTTCATCTGTCACAACTGCGGAAGAAACAGGTTCTAAATTTGTATTAAACATAACAAACATATCACCTCGCTCCAAATAGCGGTCAATCATCGACTCCTGTTCATCAGCCAATAACAGCAAATTTAAATATTTCTTCTTATTTGTTTCTATTTTACGTATTTCCATGATGTTACAAAGATACTAAATGATTATATGTAAGCAAACAAAAAAGAAAACGTAATTCTGGTACAATCATCAGTAATCTGTATATCAAACCTTAATCGCAAAGTCAATACCTTTGTATCAGTATAAAAAGATAAAGACTATGATTATGGGAAAAGCAAGATTACTCTTTTTTATTTTCATCTACTCCATGTTTGCAATGGCGTGCAGTCCGGAACCGGAAATACTATCCGGCAATAATTCAGAAACTGAAATTTCAAATGGGAACAACAACCAAGACGAAGAAAATACAAACAACGATAACCAGAATAACAATGAAGAAAATATGAGCAACTCAACAATTAAAATCTCAGTTAACGGAACAACACTTACAGCCACACTAAAAGACAACGTATCAACAAGAGCTTTAGTAAATCTGCTCAAAGAAGGGCCTCTAACCATAAATATGAATGACTATGCCGGAATGGAGAAAGTGGGTCCTATAGGAACCACCCTGCCGCAATGCAACGAAAGGATTACCACACAACCTGGTGACCTGATTCTATACCTGGGGCAGTATTTCGTGATTTATTATGCTCCGAACACATACTCGCTGACTCCACTTGGGAAAATAGACAATACTTCAGGCGATGAACTGATTAGAATTCTTGGAAACGGCGATGTAACGGTTACAATCTCATTAAGCGAATAACAAGCCATTAATTATCCCGCCTCTGCAAATCGTTCTTCATACGGAATTTCAGAGGCGATACTCCTGTCTTACGCATAAAGAACTTTCCAAATACGGACTGGTCGGAAAAGCCAAGCATATCAGAAATTTCCTTAATGTCCATATCAGTACACTCAAGCATACGGCGTGCGTCAGAGCAAAGCATCTTCGATATATGAAAACAGACAGTACTGCCTGTGACACTCTTGACCACTCGCGACAGATAGGTAGTCGTAATGTTCAGACTGTCAGCATAAAAACCTATTGAATGATGTTTGCGATAATTCTCTACAAGCAATTTCTTGAAATTCCGGAATATCTCGTTTTCACGCTTCACATACACAGTAGTATCGTTGTTTTCCGTACACAAGGCATCCGCTATCTGTAAAAGGAAGAAATTACATAGGTTTCGTATTATTCCATCGTGATATACATTCATAGCATTAAGCCGGTCACCAAAAAGCGACATTGTTTGTTTCAGATAAGAGAACCTCCCACTTTCAATATCAAACACGGGAAGCCTGTAATTGCCGAGATACCTTGCCACCTGATTATACAGCGGCTGCCCGTCAGGAAGACTGTCAAAATACGAAGGTACGATATATACGATTTTCAGCGAAAAATCTGCATCGAAGTCTTCGATTGAGCTTGTCGTACTCGGTGTCAGAACAACAAGTTTTCCACGGCAAAGGTCATAATTGCCATAAATATCGGAAAGCCTTGCTGTTCCGTTTATGACGAGAAGAAAGAAAAATCCCTTTTCAAACATAATTCCGCTATAACCGCCGGAACTACGGTCGAAATCAAAGTAACACGTACTTCCTGCCGTCATGCCACCTGATTTCATTACTTCATACACAGAGATATCCATAATCCGTTTTTTTACTACAAAGATACCTTTTGTTTCGTTTTAAACCAAAATAAGTTGTTCTTTTATATCTGTCATTATAGATTTTAGGGTGAACTTTGCAACTGTTTTACAAATGACAAATACAATATGAGCAAATTTCTATTCAGACGCTATCTCCTGTTCTGCGTGGCATTGTTTGTCAA
Source organism: Bacteroides caecigallinarum (assembly GCF_016902295.1). Taxonomy (GTDB): domain Bacteria; phylum Bacteroidota; class Bacteroidia; order Bacteroidales; family Bacteroidaceae; genus Phocaeicola; species Phocaeicola caecigallinarum_A. The sequence goes on from NZ_JACJLQ010000009.1 coordinate 28,340, forward strand.
TGCATTAGGAATAGCATTTATCACCAGAGCTGCTTTGGGTACATCACCCATTACCAGCGTTACATATGTACTGAGCATGTTCACTCCTTTCACTATCGGCGAATGGACTATCATGCTGAACATACTGTTCGTCGTTCTCGAACCTTTCATGATGACGCGCCAGGACCTGAAAGACGATTTAAGGATGTATCTGCTTCAGATTCCAATCTCTTTCTGTTTTGGAATATTCATAGACATATGTATGCACTACATTCTGTTCTGGCTCAATCCCGCCACATATCCAAGTATGATTATAGCTCTGCTGATAGGTTGCGTGATATTGGCTGTGGGTATCGCACTCGAAGTAAAGGCCAATGCAGCCATGATGTCCGGCGAATATTTTGTGAAGGTCATAACAAAGCGTTTCCGGGGTGAGTTCGGATATATAAAACTCGGATTTGATGTTACTTTGGTAGCCTTGGCATGCCTGCTGTCGCTGATATTCATGTCTGGAGTGTACGGAGTGCGCGAAGGTACGGTAGTTGCAGCGCTGATAGTAGGTCCGATAGTTCATTTCGTAAGTCCGTATTACAGGTTTCTCGACAAATGTATTACTCCTGACAGCAATGAAAAGACTGCAGATGTGAAAGACAACAAAAATGTCATTATCACCATTGCCCGTGAATATGGCAGCGGCGGTCATCTGCTCGGTGAGATGCTTTCGAAAGAGCTTGGAATAAAGCTGTATGATAAAGAATTTATCGGAATGGCAGCCAAACGTAGCGGTATGGACGAAAGTTTCATTGCCAGAAACGAACAGTCCATTCCATCATTCTGGCTGAAATGTATCATGTCGAAAAACAGCGAACAACCGATAGAAGGAAGCATTTCATCGGACGATGTTCTGTTTGTGGCAGAGAGCAAGATTATTCAGGAACTGGCAGAGAAAGAGCCGTGTATCATCGTGGGAAGATGTGCCGACTTCATACTGAAAGACTACCCTAAGGTTCTGAAGATTTTCTGCTATTCCGACATGGGTTCTGCCATCGAAAGATGTACGGAAGAATATGGCATCAGAAAAGAAGATGCCGAAGCTGAAATACGCCGTATCAATCGCAACCGTATTCATCATTATGAATATTATACCGATCGTAAATGGGGAGAACCCCACCATTATAATCTTATGCTCAACACTGGCAGTATAAGCCTTGAAACGGCATGCAAGCTGATAAAAGATATTTACGGAAATATGTGATAAAAACTCACATAAAAAAATGAACTGTCATTCGCACTTAAATGACAGTTCATTTTGTTTCGAACGACAGTTCATTTTGTTTTAAACGTATCAACGGTAATTTCAGCACTACTGGTTTACAATACCGCGAACTTCATCTACTGTGAGTTTTCCTTCAAGAATTATTACCGTAAATTCCTTACCTTCATCAACCAGCAGAACATATTCGTTTGCGTCCTTATTCTCTTTCGTATAAATGAACACCCGTTCTCCGCTGTCCTTTACACGCAATAATTCTTCATATCCGTTTTTGGTATTGATAAATGCCGTTTCTTTACGCAACAAATCCGAAGTTTCCTGATTTTCGGACGAGAGAATTTGCAATCCGGTAAGTTTCTTTGCCACTTTATCTATATTTATATCACCGGTATTTGAACCACTCATCATACTGAACATTTTCGGGGATACATAAACGGAGGTCACGCCTTCCATTTCTGCTATTTTCTCAAAACGATTCTGTGCGTTGACAGACAATGCTGCCAGCATAACGCTTACTATAATAAATAATCTTGCTTTCATTTTCTGAAGTTTTTAATATTGTCAATTTTTTCTTTTACACTTTTTGTCACGCTTCTTGCTTTCTCTATCTGGGCATCGCCTTTATTGAAAGCTTCGGCAAAAAGCTGCAGGGCATTTTCGGTTGCCATATATGCTTCCTGAGGATTGTCGAATGTATCTTTTATCACCGCACTGTCATCGTGATTCTTCGACATAAATACACTTATACCTATCAGTATCACTGCAGCTGCCGCTATTCCCGACACATATTTATATAGTGTATAATATCGTGGCTTACCTGCCTTGCTTTGTTTTTCCCACATATCTATGTTGTCGGAAATACGTTTCTCCATTCCTACAGGAACTGTGATTTCATCATTTTCTTTCATTTCTGCCAGATGACAGAACACCTCTTTGTCAACAGAGAACTCGGCTGATACTTCATCATGCATGAAATAGTCTTCCAGAATTTTCTCTTCGTTGACATCGGTCTCACCGCTGTAATATTTTTCAAGCAAATGTCTGATTGTATCTTCCTTCATATCTTGTCCTTTAAATTAATAAACTGTTCCCTTATCTTTTTTCTGGCTTTCGAGAGTGTGGCACGTATGTTCACCTGGTTCAGCCCCGTAGCTTTTCCTATTTCATCAAACGAACATTCGTTTACATCCCTTAACCACATTACTTTTTTCTGTATGTCTGGCAGTCCGCCTATCATCTTTCTTAACCTGACATTTTCTTCTTTCTTTTCCAGCCTTTCACCAATATCATCGTCTGCCAAGCCAACCCGTTCTTCATCTATCACGTCCTCATAATTACTATGACTGCTTCTTATGAAATCCATACACAGGTTCTTCACCAGAGTAACACAATATGCTTCACGGCAAACCGCCGCATCAAGCTCATCGCGTCTGTTCCATAATTTCAGATAAGCATCCTGAACAATATCTTCGGCATCCTGAACATTCCTGAGTATGGAATAAGCTGTCCTGTAGAGTTTTGCATGGTACGGAATGAAGAGTGACTTAAATTCATTTGCGTCCATTGCGTTTATCTGTTTCCTGTTGCACTAGTTTGTCTATATCCTCCTGTCTTATATTTCCTTTGAGCAGTATCAGAGCACAATCGTCTTTTCCTCCACATACTATAAGAAGTTCCTTAATTATATCTTTCTTTTCCTTGACAAGTATCTGCACGCTTCCATCCTGATCCTTGGCTCTGACCATTGTCTCATATCCGTGTCCATTCAGCGAAGCTACTCTTTTTGTAAATCTGGCTTTCACACGTTCACTGCATTCTTCCAGGTCGAGAACTCTGACACTGTTAATACGTGCGGAGATATCATCCTTGTCTTCTTCATCCATAAACATGTGTCCCATTTTCATCAATATCCACGGAACACTTACATACTCTGCCCTATCGGCATCCTTAAACTCGTTGATAATAGAATTTACATTTACCGCACATAGCATCTGGGCTGAAAACAACATAGCTATAAAGAAATATTTTTTCATGACTGACTCATTTTTTTTAATGTTATACATAATCTTTGATGCGCATTCTATGTGAAAGACGGAACTTCCCGGTGAAATGTTGCATCAGAAAATAAGTTTTTTTACAAAAATATGAATATCTGAAAAACCAAAGTACATATCTGCCTAAAATTAAAAGCTTTTTTACTACCTTTGTGTCCGGATTTTTAAAACATACATTTTTAGATTATGGAAAATAAGTACATCACCGTAGCATACAAACTTTATGCTATGATAGACGGCGAAAAAGAATTGATAGAAGAAGCTCCTGCAGAACATCCTTTCCAGTTCATCACAGGTATAGGATATACACTTGAAAGATTTGAAAAAGAAATAACAGCACTTGCTAAGGGAGACAACTTCAACTTTACTATCCCATGTGCGGAAGCATACGGCGAAGTAGATCCTGAAGGAATAAAGACTCTTCCAAAATCAGCATTCTGCGGTCCTGACGGCAAGTTTGACGAGGACAACGTGTTCGAAGGAAACATCATTATGCTGAACGATGGCGAAGGAAACCAGTTCTATGCAAACGTTGGTGAAATCACTGACAGCACTGTAACTATCGACCTTAACCATCCTCACGCAGGCAAGGACCTGATTTTCGAAGGTTCAATTCTGGAAATGCGTGAAGCTACAAACAAGGAAGTTCAGGACATCGTTAACTCAATGAGCGGATGCGGTGGCGGATGCAGCGGTTGTGGCGGCGGATGCGGCGATCACGATGACGACTGTGGTGGCGGTTGCTGCGGATGTCATTGATTACATACGAAAAGACTGATTTAGCATAAGTGTAAATTACATTTTATTGTAGTTTACACTTTTTTTATGCCGTTTTTCATTGTATAAGCAAAAATATATATACATAAAGATAAAAAGAACTGTTATATGACATATTTTTAGAAAAACATTGTGTATCTTCGCATTATATTACAAATAACAGAAGTATGAACAAATCAAAGAAATTTATCGGAGCAGCCGTACTGCTGGCATTGATGACAGCATGCGGAAACGGTTCGAAGTTTAAGTACGAAACCGTACCTAACGACCCGATGCAGACACGCATCTACACACTTGACAACGGATTGAAGGTTTACCTGACAGTAAACAAGGAAACTCCACGTATCCAGACTTACATCGCAGTAAGAGTGGGCGGAAAGAACGACCCTGCAGAGACTACCGGTCTTGCACACTATTTCGAACACCTGATGTTCAAGGGAACAGAGAAATTCGGTACTACAGACTTCAGCAAGGAAAAACCTATGCTGGACGAAATAGAACGCCTGTTTGAGGTTTACAGAAAAACCACTGACGAAGCCGAGAGAAAAGCTATCTATCACCAGATAGACAGTGTGTCATACGAAGCTTCAAAAATCGCCATCCCGAATGAATACGACAAGCTGATGGCTGCCATTGGCGCAAACGGTACAAATGCCTACACCAGCTACGACCAGACTGTGTATGTGGAAGACATACCGTCTAACGAAATTGACAACTGGGCCAAGATTCAGGCAGACAGATTCCAGAATGCTACAATCAGAGGATTCCACACTGAGCTGGAAACTGTTTACGAAGAAAAGAACATGTCGCTTACAAAGGATTTCAGAAAGGTATATGAAACTTTGTTGAACGCTCTTTATCCTGATTATCCATACGGAACCCAGACTGTACTCGGTTCGCAGGAACATCTGAAGAATCCTTCTATCACAAATATCAAGAATTATTTCAAGACATGGTATGTGCCTAACAATATGGCCATCTGTATGTCAGGTGACATGAATCCGGATGAAACTATCGAAATAATCAACAAGTATTTCGGTGAGATGAAGGCTAATCCTAATTTGCCTGAACGTCCTCAGCCAAAGGAATCGCCTATCAAGGAACCTGTTGTGAAGGAAGTTATGGGACTTGACGCAGAAAGCGTAGCACTGGCATGGAGAATGCCTACTACAGTTGACGATGATGTCATCTCTGCACTCATCAGCTCTATTCTTTACAACGGACAGGCAGGTCTGCTTGACGTTAACCTGAACCAGCAGCAGAAAGTATTGGGATGCTTCGCAGGCTCACTCGGTTTGTCGGACTACTATACATATATGATAAGCGGTCAGCCAAAACAGGGACAGACTTTGGACGAAGTAAAGGACCTTATGCTGGCTGAAGTTGAAAAACTGCGCAAGGGTGAATTCGACGAAGAACTGCTTCAGGCTACAATCAACAACTACAAGCTTTACTACATGAAACAGCTTGAAAGCAACCAAAGCAGAGCAGACATGTTTGTTTCGGCATTCGTTGACGGCGACCAGTGGAGCGATGTAGTAAACTTCATCGACAAGATGAGCAAGGTGAACAAACAGCAGGTTGTTGATTTCGCAAACAAATATTTTGCCGACAACTACGCTTTGGTTTACAAACGCATGGGTAAAGACCCTAACGAAAAGAAGATGGATAAACCGTCTATCACTCCTATCGTTATGAACCGTGACAGCGTAAGCTCATTCCTGAAAGAAATTCAGGCAAGCAAGGTTGCTCCTATCGAACCTGTATTCCTCGACTTCGAGAAAGACATGCAGAAATTCACTGCTAAATCAGACATCGAAGTGCTTTACAAGAAAAACGATATGAACGATCTGTTCCAGATGATTTATGTATTCGATATGGGCAGCCAGAACGACAAAGCTTTGGGTACAGCATTCTCATACATGGAATACCTCGGAACATCAAAGAAATCGCTTGCCGAAATCAACAAGGAATTCTATCGTCTGGCATGTTCGTTCAGCGTACATCCGGGATTGGACCGCACATACGTAGTGCTTTCAGGTCTTCAGGAAAACATGCCTCAGGCAATGCAACTGTTCGAAGAGATTCTTGCTGATGCACAGGTTGACGAAAACGCATATAAGAACTATGCAGCCGATATATTGAAGAAACGTGCGGACGCGAAACTCAACCAGTCTGCAAACTTCTCACAACTGCTTTCTTACGCTATGTGGGGCGAACACTCACCTTCGAAGAACATTCTGTCTGAAAAAGAACTTACAGGAATGAATCCTCAGGAACTTGTAGATCGCATACATAAGTTCAACAGCTACAAGCACCGCATAATGTACTATGGTCCTGCCGACGAAAAAGAACTTACTTCTTTAATCGACCAGTATCATAACGTACCTGCCCAGCTTCAGGATGTACCTGCACCTGCATACGACTACAAGTATCAGCCTACTACTGAAAACAAGGTTTATTTTGCCGAATACGATGCAAAACAAATCTATTTCACAGGTATTTCAAACTTCGAAAAACAATATGATGCTGCAATCCAGCCTACTTTGAGCATGTACAACGAATACTTCAGCGGTGGCATGAACTCAATAGTATTCCAGGAAATGCGTGAAGCGAGAAGTCTTGCATATTCATCATACGCTTTCATCGCTTCTCCTTCTAAAAAGGAATATCCATACATCTTCCGTTCGTTCATCGCTACGCAGAACGACAAGATGATAGACGCCATGAAGGCTTTCGATGAGATAATCAATAATATGCCAGAATCTGAAAAAGCATTCAAGCTGGCCCAGGAAGGAACTATCAGCCGCTTGCGTACTGACAGAATCACCGGTATGGACATTTTGTGGGAGTATCTTGACCTTCAGGACAAAGGTATAGATGGAGATCCAAGAAAAGCTTTGTTCGAACAGGCACAGACAATGACCCTGAAAGATGTGAAAGACTTCCAGCAGAAATGGGTTAAAGACCGCAAATATACTTATTGCGTTCTTGGTAACGAAAAAGACCTTGACATGAAATCGCTGGAAAAATACGGTAAGATTACAAAATTATCACAGAAGGATATTTTCGGATATTAATCTTATATAATTTATAGTGTAAAGAGACCTGTACTAAGGAGTGCGGGTCTCTTTCGTTTTTATTAGACTAACTGAAACTATTACAGAAACATTACATATATGTTACATTTCACTTTGTCTGATTATATCAATATCCAACTGCATACACTGACACATATCTATATATTAATTTTGTGCCGTAACAAAATTGACATTTATATGAATAAGGTAAAAAGTTTGTTTTGCATCTGCATTGCAGCTGTGGGAATGCAGAGTATCGATGCACAGACACGTGCAGAACTGGAAATCAGAGAAAATCCCAAATTGGCAACGGGGAAGTATTTGGCATACGAGGCACCAACTACCCCATTGACACCGGCTCCGGAAGGATATGTGCCATGCTATATAAGTACATATGCCAGACACGGCTCACGCTATCTGACAGGAATAGACAAGTACGAACCGGCTCTGACAATAATGGAGGAAGCAGAGAAAGACAACGGACTGACCGATGACGGAAAAAAGACACTGAAAATCCTGAGACAGCTTGCAGAAGCAGCCGAAAACCGCTACGGAGAGCTTACTCCAAAAGGAGCCAGACAACATCAGGAACTTGCAAAAAGAATGTTTGAAAATTATCCTGAAATATTTACAGACGGAGCACATATTGATGCCCGCTCTACATATAAGACTCGTGCTTTCCTTTCGATGGCAGCAGCCTGTGTGGAGTTGAAAGGCCTGAACCCGAAACTGAATATCACAACAGATGCAAGCCAGCATGATGAATATTTCATAAAATACAAGAATCCGATATATTCGGACAGCTGCCAGCACAACGCCGATTCGGTATTTGCAGAAGCAGAAAAGCGTTTCGTTCATCCGGAACGTATCATGAAAGTGCTTTTTAAACCGGAATATATTTCAAAAGTCAAGAATCCGGGAAAGCTGGAATGCGACCTTTTCGAATATCATGGTATAAGCCAGAGTTCGGACAATATGCCAGACCTTTCATTCCTTTTCAACGGAAAAGAACTTTTCGACTTGTGGCAACTGAACAATTTCGAATGGTACTACGAACAGGGACCATCACCTCTGAGCGGTGGCAAGATGCCCAATCTGGCACGAAATCTGCTGAGAAATATCGTAGAGGCTGCCGACACAGCCCTTGTATCAAAAAAGCCTTGCGCAACTCTTCGTTTCGGTCATGATACAAACCTTGCTCCATTGGTGGCTCTGATGAATATTGACGGGTTCAACCATTCTACAGCCAACTGGGACTCTATCCCTCAATATTATCAGACATACCGTATGATTCCGATGTGCGGAAACCTGCAACTTATATTCTTCCGCAAGAAGGACAGCAAAGACATTCTGGTCAAACCATTGCTCAACGAACGTGAGATACATCTGACAGGAATAAAAACAGACTGTTTCCCTTTCTATCACTGGAAAGATCTCAGAAAAACATGGATAGAACTTACAGAAAAAATTTATCTCCCGGAATTGCCTGAAGAATATGAAACAGACTAGCATATCATATTTTTTACACAAAAAGCAAAGTCTCTATTGGTTATTCATTAATAAAGAGTTACATTTGTGATAAAGTAAAAAAGACATGATACTAATAGCAGACAGTGGAGCGACAAAAACCGATTGGCTAATCAGCGATACAAATAAATCAGAGATACTCAAGACCGAAGGCATAAATCCTTTTCATCAGGATGAGAACTACATTAGAAAAATTATAGAAACAGATTTATTGCCACAAATAGAAAAAGAAAATATTTCAGAGATCTATTTTTACGGTGCAGGATGCCTGCCTGAACCGGCTGAAAAAATCATAAATATTTTACAGGATTTTTTCACCGGAACCAAAGTCCATGCATATACCGACCTGATGGGAGCGGCAAGGGCATTATGTGGGAAAAAGCCGGGAATAGCTTGTATTCTTGGTACCGGCTCAAATTCATGTATGTATGACGGGAAAGAGATAACAAGGAATGTTTCCCCATTGGGATATATATTGGGAGATGAAGGAAGCGGAGCATATCTCGGAAAAAAATTTATAGCAGACTGCCTTAAAGGACAACTTCCGGAAAATATTAAAAATGACTTTTTGAGCAATTGCGGTTTAACGGTAGAAGACATATTGCGGAAAGTTTACAGAGAGCCACAGGCAAACCGTTTTCTGGCATCATTAACACCTTATATATATAATATAAAGCATGAAGCACAGGTAAAAAATTTCCTATGTGAATGTTTCACCGATTTCTTTATAAGAAATATTATGGGATATGACACTACACTGGAAATATCATTTACAGGATCCGTGGCATGGTACTTTCAGGAAGAAATAAAGGAAGCGGCAGAACAGCTCAATCTGAAAACCGGAAAATTCATAAAAGAACCTATTTGGGGGCTAAAAGAATATCACAAAAACCTATAAACTAACAAAGTTATGAAGAATTTAAGATTTGAAGCCGTTGTAATTGCAATAGGATTGCTTTTACTTGGTATGTTCATCGAACATGGAATCAGCAGTTTTGCCGACAAGGACCGTAGCGTAAACGTCAAAGGGCTTGCAGAAATGGAAGTCCCGGCTGATAAAGTTACATGGCCACTGGTTTACAAAAGTATCGGAAATGATTTGGGCGGACTGTACGACCAAATAAACAAATCAAACAAAACCATCACACAATTCCTAATCAGCAAAGGCATAGATGAAAAAGAAATCAGCGTCAATGCGCCTGAGATTATTGATATGAAGGCTGAACGGTACAGTAGCCAGGAAAGCACATACAGATATAACGTGACATCAGTTATTACTGTTACGTCAGACAAAGTGGATCTGATACGTAAACTCATCAGCAGCCAGGGAGAACTTCTGAAGCAAGGTGTGGCAATCACATCAGGCGACTACCGATATAACGTTCAATACGAATATACCGGTCTGAACAAAATCAAGCCACAGATGATTGAAGAGGCTACCAAGAACGCACGTCAGGCAGCTGAAAAATTCGCTGAAGATTCGGACAGCAAGCTTGGTAAAATAAGAAAAGCAAACCAGGGACAATTCAGCATAACAGACCGTGACGCAAACACACCATACATTAAGAAGGTAAGAGTAGTAACAACTATTGACTATTCGCTTGAAGACTGATACAGCGATACAAAATATTACAGGAGGCATAACGACACATGCCTCCTGTTCTTTTATATAATCTTCTATTTTTCAGCATAAAAGCGGACAAAAAGTTGCATATATGGATGGAAGTTAATATCTTTGCGCCCGATTTAGATAAACAATATAAAGTCTAACACAATTAATTATTTAAAAACAATTTTTTATTTTAATGGAAAACTTAAAGAACATTGCTCCTATTGAAGATTTCAACTGGGATGCGTATGAAAGTGGTGACACACTAACAAATGTAAGCAAAGAAGAACTTGAAAAGGCTTACGACAGTACTCTTAACAAAGTAAATGACCGTGAGGTTGTTGATGGTACTGTAATCGCAATGAACAAACGCGAAGTTGTAGTTAACATTGGCTACAAATCAGACGGTATCATTCCATTGAGTGAATTCCGTTACAATCCAGACCTGAAAGTAGGTGATACTGTAGAAGTATATATCGAAAATCAGGAAGACAAAAAAGGTCAGTTGATTTTGTCTCACAAGAAAGCACGTGCTACTCGTTCTTGGGATCGTGTTAACGCTGCTCTTGAAAACGAAGAAATCATTAAGGGTTACGTTAAGTGCCGCACTAAGGGTGGTATGATTGTTGACGTATTCGGAATCGAAGCATTCTTGCCAGGTTCTCAGATTGACGTTAAACCTATCCGCGACTATGACGTATTTGTAGGTAAGACTATGGAATTCAAAGTTGTTAAGATCAACCAGGAATTCAAGAACGTAGTTGTATCTCACAAAGCTCTTATCGAAGCTGAACTCGAACAGCAGAAGAAAGAAATCATCGGTAAACTTGAAAAAGGTCAGGTACTTGAAGGTACTGTTAAAAATATCACATCTTACGGTGTATTCATCGACTTGGGTGGCGTAGATGGTTTGATTCACATCACAGACTTGTCTTGGGGCCGCGTAAGCGATCCACGCGAAGTTGTTTCTTTGGATCAGAAGTTGAACGTTGTTATCCTTGACTTCGATGATGACAAGAAACGTATCGCTCTTGGTTTGAAACAGCTTACTCCACATCCATGGGATGCTCTTGATCCAAACTTGAAAGTTGGTGATCACGTTAAGGGTAAAGTAGTTGTTATGGCTGACTACGGAGCATTCATCGAAATCGCTCCAGGCGTAGAAGGTTTGATCCACGTTTCTGAAATGTCTTGGTCACAGCACTTGCGTTCAGCTCAAGACTTCATGAAAGTTGGTGACGAAGTTGAAGCTGTTATCTTGACTCTTGACCGCGAAGAACGTAAGATGTCACTTGGTATCAAGCAGTTGAAAGCTGATCCATGGGAAAACATCGAAGAAAAATATGCTGTAGGTACTAAGCACACTGCAAAAGTACGTAACTTCACTAACTTCGGTGTATTCGTTGAAATCGAGGAAGGTGTTGACGGATTGATTCACATCTCAGACCTTTCTTGGACTAAGAAAATCAAACACCCATCAGAATTCACTCAGATTGGTGCTGAAATCGAAGTTCAGGTATTGGAAATCGACAAAGAAAACCGTCGCTTGAGCCTTGGTCACAAACAGTTGGAAGAAAATCCATGGGATGTATTCGAAACTGTATTCACTGTAGGTTCTATCCACGAAGGTACAATCATCGAACTTTTGGACAAAGGTGCAGTAGTTTCATTGCCTTACGGTGTTGAAGGCTTCGCTACTCCAAAACACCTTGTAAAAGAAGACGGTTCTCAGGCTCAGCTTGACGAAAAGCTTCAGTTCAAAGTAATCGAATTCAACAAGGAAGCTAAACGTATCATCTTGTCTCACAGCCGTGTATTCGAAGATGCTGCTAAGGCTGAAGAAAAAGCAGAAAAGAAAGCTGCAAAGAAATCATCTAAGAAAGAAGAAGCTCCAATGATCCAGAACCAGGCTGCTTCTACAACTCTTGGTGACATCGATGCTCTTGCTGCATTGAAAGAACAGTTGGAAGGTAAGAAATAATTTTTGCCTACTGCAATAAAATCTATAAGGCTGAATCCTCAACGGGGTTCAGCCTTATTCTTTTATATATGTATTCCATAATCGTGCTTTATCACATCCATCACAAATACGCTCTCCAATGATGCCAAAGTGTCAATCCTGCCAAGCACATTCAGTATAAATCCCTGATAATACTTCATATCCGGAGCATGAATCTTGAGGAGATAATCAAAACTGCCTGAAATATTATAACACTCTGTCACTTCCGGTATCCCTGCTATAACTTCTGAAAAACTACGTGCTATATCATAATTGAGATGCTGCATCTTCACCTTACAGAAAACCATAAAACCCTGATTAAGTTTCTCCGCATCAAGCACCGCAATATATTTCTTGATATACCCACCTGATTCAAGACGTTTCAGACGTTCAAAAACCGGAGTTGACGACAGACTCACTTTAGCGGCAAGCTCTTTTGTTGTCAGTCTGGCATTCTCCTGCAAAGTACGGAGTATCTGCAAATCCACCTTATCCAATTTCTCTACATTGTTCATAGGACTAATATTCTGTTTTATTTAATTTTCGATACTAAAATAAGAATTAAATCATAGAAAACAACCATATAATAGTGATATTTTCTATATTTTACACAAATATTGGACTGTATCACCATGGAGTATATCTTTGCAGATGTAACAATAAAGCTATAAAGATTATGACAGATACAAAGAAACTACATTTCGAGACATTACAGCTACACGTAGGACAGGAAAATGCCGATAAGGCAACAGGCGCAAGGGCTGTACCTATATATCAGACCACTTCATACGTATTCAATAATTCAGCATATGCCGAGGCACTGTTCGGGCTTCAGGAAAGCGGAGAAATATACGGACGACTGGGAAATCCTACACAAGGGATTTTCGAGCAAAGAATAGCGGCACTGGAAGGTGGGAAGGCGGCACTTGCAGTAGCATCAGGAGCGGCGGCAATTACATATTCATTTCTAAATATCGCAAAGCAGGGCGACCACATTGTAGCAGCAAAGACTATCTACGGTGGAAGTTATAACCTTCTGGCACACACTTTCCCTACTTACGGAATCAGTACAACTTTTGTAGATCCGGACAACATTGAGAATTTCGAAAAGGCTATTCAGGAAAATACAAAAGCCATATTTATAGAAACACTTGGCAATCCAAATTCAAATATAATAGACATACAGGCCGTTGCCGATATAGCCCACAGAAACAAAATACCTCTGATAATAGACAATACGTTCGGAACCGCGTATCTTATCCGTCCGATAGAACATGGCGCAGATATAGTGGTACATTCTGCCACAAAATTCATCGGCGGACACGGAACATCTCTTGGCGGAGTTATTGTGGATTCAGGAAAATTTGACTGGAAAGCTTCCGGGAAATTTCCGCAACTGACAGAGCCTGACGCATCATATCACGGAATAATATTTACCGATATCGATCCTAGCACTGCTTTTGTGACAAGAATAAGAACCACACTGCTCAGAGATACAGGAGCAGCTATAAGCCCGTTCAATGCCTTTATGCTTCTGCAAGGCCTTGAAACTCTGTCATTGAGAGTTGAACGCCACGTAGAGAACACACTTAAAATAGTTTCCTACCTTGCTTCACATCCAAAAGTAAAGAAAGTGAATCACCCTTCGCTCACCTCCCATCCAAATCATGAGCTTTATAATAAGTACTTTTCCAAAGGTGGAGGCTCAATATTCACATTCGAGATTAAAGGCGGCAAGGAAGAAGCACATAAATTTATTGACAATCTGAAAATATTCTCATTGCTTGCCAATGTAGCAGATGCAAAATCGCTGGTGATACATCCTGCCAGCACTACACATTCACAGCTGACTGAAAGTGAACTCCTGGAACAGGACATATATCAGGGAACTATCAGACTATCTATAGGTCTGGAACATATTGAAGATTTGAAAAATGATTTGGAACAAACATTAAACAGCATTTAAATAGTATTTAAACAGTGTTTAAGCACTGTTTTATCCCCCTAAAACAATTGCGGCTCAAGTTTTTCATTAAACTTGGGCCGCGCTATATATTCTAAAAACTACAATCATAATTTAACCTTCTCAGACACAGGTTTTGATTCATTATTCAGTCTGTCAAGAGCTGTTACCACATAGCGGTATTTGGTCTTTCCATTCTCGTATGGCAACTTATAGAAAGTATCTCTTGTTATGGCAACAATCTTCGATGCATCCTCTATATTTACCTTTTCCTTGTTCTCAAACCTATAGACAACATACTGAACAGCCTCATCCATCACGTGTTTTGCTTTAGGAGCAGTCCAGAAAAGAATGTATCCATATTCTGTCCAAACATCTTTAAGTTTTCTAACTTTCAATGGAATCTTGTCGTCAATAAACGGATACAACGGCTGCAGAGCCGGATATTTATGATAGTTCTTTGACAATATAGTTCTATAATTACCTGGGTTCTCCACCACAGCTGCAGAATACCATTGACAGCTACCCTGCACGGCTGGCAACGAACGTTGCAAATCATATTTTGCCGTCATCTGGTGTACTGAAGGATTCTTCAGGTCCGGTTTCTTCACTGTTCTATACACATCCTGCCCTATATACAGAGGACGTGCACTTGATTTCTCCGCCCACCACTTAACCAAAGTTTCATAATCTGCAGCCGGATGACCTATCTCCCAATATACCTGCGGAATGTTATAGTCTATCCACCCTTTGTTCACCCAAAGCAGAACATCGGCATACAGGTCATCATAATTCTGGAGTCCGCGAGTCTCACTGCCTTCAGGTGAAGTACGTTTGTTACGATATATTCCGAAAGGCGAAATACCGAATTTCACCCAAGGCTTACATTCACGGATTGTCTCATGAAGTTCCTTGATAAGAACATTTACATTATCTCTTCTCCACTGGTCTCTGTCTGTAAATCCACGACCGTAAGCGGCAAAACTTACATCGTCAGGAAAATTCTCCCCCGGATTGGGATAAGGATAGAAATAATCGTCCATGTGAATGGCATCTACGTCATATCGGCTTACAATGTCGCGTACTATCTTGCAGATATACTTTCTATTCTCTGGAAATCCCGGATCAAAATAAAGCTGTCCGGCATACTTCACAAAAAGTTCGGGATGTTTGTTGTAAGGGTGCAGAGGCGACAATTGTGTTGTTCCTTTGGTGCATGCCCTATAAGGATTAATCCATGCATGTAATTCCATACCACGCTTGTGGCACTCTTCAATCATAAACTGCAGCGGATCCCATGTGGGTGAAGGCTGAACTCCCTGAATACCTGTCAAAAAACGGCTCCAAGGCTCGTACGATGACTTATATAATGCATCAGCCTCTGCCCTAACCTGAAAAATTATGGCATTAATACCTGCTCCCTGCAAATCATCAAGCTGTTCCAGAAGAGTCTGTTTCATAGTTTCTGCAGGCATACCCTGAAACTGTCCGTTTACAAACTGTATCCATGCCCCGCGAAACTCACGTTTAGGAGATGCTGTCTGAGCACTGAAAACTGAAGTATTCAGCAACATAGCAGCAAGAACAATCAAAGTTTTAATTCTATTCATTATCTATAAAGTTTTCGAGGGTACAAAGATAGTGCAAACCGAATGAAGTACAAAGTGAAAACAGTGTTTTCAACTTTTAATTCCGAGGTGTAGCCTATCTTATTAAAAGATAAACAAAAACGGACACATATACGTTAAAAATATAAAGTTTGAACTCTCAGTATAAATATGTACATTTGCATACAGTTTAAAACCATAAATACATAATAACATGTTGAACAATTTTTGTTTTCAGAATCCTACAAAACTGATTATGGGCAAAGGCATGATTGCCCAGTTAAGCAAAGAAATACCTGCCGACAAAAAAGTCATGATTACTTTCGGCGGTGGTAGCGTAAAGAAAAACGGAGTCTATGAGCAGGTAAAGGAAGCCCTGAAAAATCACAATACAGTTGAATTCTGGGGCATTGAGCCAAACCCGGCCATAGAAACACTGCGTGAGGCTATCGCACTGGGAAAAGCAGAAAAAGTGGATTTCCTTCTGGCCGTTGGCGGCGGTTCTGTAATCGACGGAACAAAGCTCATCTCGGCAGGTTTGCTTTACGATGGTGACGCATGGGACTTGGTGAAAAAAGGAAAAGCTGACAAGACCCTTCCTCTGGGAACAGTTCTGACTATACCTGCAACAGGTTCGGAAATGAACGACGGTGCAGTCATTTCTTGTAAGGAAACTAAAGAGAAGTACGCTTTCTTCTCAAACTTCCCTAAATTCTCAATCCTTGATCCTGAAGTAACTTTCTCATTACCGGACTATCAGATAGCATGCGGTATTGCAGATACATTCGTACACGTAATGGAACAGTATCTCACTAAGACCGGCGAATCAAGATTAATGGACCGCTGGGCTGAAAGTATCCTTCAGACACTGGTTGAGATTGCTCCGAAAATCAAGGAAAACAAGCAGGACTACCAGAATATGGCAGACTTCATGATGTGTGCTACAATGGCTCTTAACGGATTCATTGCTTTGGGAGTTTCACAGGACTGGGCTACACACATGATTGGTCATGAAGTGACAGCTCTTACAGGACTTACTCACGGACATACACTCGCGATAATTCTTCCGGGTACAATGGACGTACTCCGCCAGCAGAAGAGTGAGAAAATCATGCAGGTAGGCGCAAGAGTGTTCGGAGTAAGTTCAGGAACACACGATTTCCGTATAAACGAAACTATACGCAAGACTCGTGAATTCTTCAATTCTCTTGGTCTCACAACATCTCTTTCAGAAAACAATATTGGCAGAGAAGTGATAGACGAAATAGAACGTCGTTTCAATGAAAGAGACGTACATTTTGGTGAGGACGGACTGGTAACCGGTACAGTTGCAAAAGAAATCCTCAACAAGGTATATTAATTCTATTTTTCAAGATAAATAGAAAAGTAAAGAATCCTCTTATCAGAGCTATTTGCCATGATAAGAGGATTTTTCTGTCAGATATCAAAAATTTTATTTCAACCGTTCGAGAGCTTTCTGATAATCAGGTTCTTCCGAAACATTCTTCACAAGCTGGCGGTAAATAATCTTTCCTGTTTCATCAATAACTATTACAGCTCTTGTAGTCAATCCTCTCATAGGGCCTTCAGTTATAACCAAACCATAATTCTTTTCAAAATCCTCACTACGGAAAACCGATAGCGGTATTACCCTGTCCAATCCTTCCGTAGAGCAAAATCTTGATTGAGCGAAAGGCAAATCCTTCGAAACGCAAAGCACCACGGTATTTTCAAGAGAAGCCGCATCAGCATTAAAATGTCTTACAGAAAGGGCACATGTCGGTGTATCCAGACTAGGGAAAATATTCAATATCACTTTTTTTCCTCTAAATGATGAAAGGGAAACCTCGTTCATACCCTTGTCCGTAGCGTAAAAGTCCGGAGCCATCACTCCTACTTCCGGCATATAACCGTTGGTAGATACCTCCACTCCCCGGGCTATAACCTTTTCCTGAGCTGATGCGACATAAAAAAACAAAATGCTAAAAACGGACAAGAATAATAAAGTAACTTTTCTCATACTGTATAATTTAATTGGTTCAGCCACAAATATAATTCTTATTTTATAATGATTACAATTATTATACCATCATTCCATATTCTTTGCTCTTTTTAGCATTTTGTCTGTTATAGATTGAACTACAATTTATCACTTGTTTTCAGGCATCATTACCAATACCCTGTAGTTGTTCTGTTCCATAACTTTGCCGACATATTCCGAAAGTTCTTCCGGAGTTACAGACAAGATTACCTTTTCAGCCTGGGCAAATACTTCAGACGGTTTAAGTTCGTTGCCTGCCATCATTGAGCACCAATAGCTGTTTGTATGTTCATTCTCGGCATACTGCTTAACCATGAATTCCTTCACTTTGTCAAGTTCCTCCACAGGAGTTTCCTTCGCCAGTTTCTCAAACTCGCTGCGGATTATTTCAAGAGCACGGTCTTTCTTTTCAGGCTTAACCTGGAATATAGTCTGATATGCAACCGACACTTCAGAAAGTCTGTCCTGCGAGCCCTGTGTAAATATGCTATAGACAGCGCCTTCCTTCTCGCGTACTTCATTCAATAGACGTGTAGAGATTATCTGTGCCGACATTGAAGCCATCAGTCTGTTCTTGAATGAGTAAGGCATCTTTCCACTGATGATGACAGCAGCACTACCCTGAGGCACTTCCATCTTCATTGTGAAATCCTTTTCTTCGCTACCGGACTTGATTTCTACCGCACTGTTATATTTCAATTCCTGTTTTTTCCCTTTCACAGAAGGCAGTGAAGCGATATACTGTTCAACAAGTGTCTTCAAATCTGTTTCATCAAAGTTACCACTGAATACAAATGTAAAGTCCGCTGCATTGGCAAGCTGCTCATTGATAATAGAAAGAATATTCTCACGGTTTGCCTTCTCAATATCACTTATACCGAACACCTGCTTGTTAGGCGAAGTATAAAGGAATTCCTGAACCTTCTTCTGGAAGACAAAACTAGGATTCTGCTCCTGATTCTGGATCAATCCCTTATACAGATTCTGCATTGCAGCAAATTCATCCTCTGTTACTGTCAGTCCTGTGAAAGTCATGTATATCATCTCCATATAAGTCTTCAGATCCTTCGGAGTGGTATTTCCGTAAAGACTACGTACATAGTCCTCGAAAGCAACTTTCAGGGAAACCTGCTTGCCGGCCATCAGCTTGGTCAGATCAGAATTGGTGAAATTACCCAAACCGTGCTGTTCCAGTACGGCAGGCATGAACATCAAGTCCGCCGCCTTGTCATTTCCATAAACCGAAGTACCGCCTTTTGCCACAGCCATCATATAAATCTCATCAGCCTTGAAGTCAGTCTTCTTCAATACCACTTTGGCACCATTTGAAAGAATCCATTCCTTGGCACCGAAATCAGAAAGCATGTTTTCCTTCACCACCTTTCCGGCTGCAGGCAATTCGCTTACCAGAGGTTCATCCTTCACATTGTCCACGTAAGGAGCAATGTTTTCGGCCTCCACCTGAGAAAGCAATGCTAGTATATCTTCATCCTTAGGACATGACTCCCCTTCGCGTGCAGGCATCATACCGAGAACAACCAGATTTTTGTCCGAAACAATCTGCGAGAACACCTGATTAACGGCTTCCACAGGTATCTGGTTCACAATCATGCTCATCATCTGATATTCTGTTTCTATACCCGGTATAGGCTTCTTGTCGATAAAGTTGCGTACATACGATTCTGCAAGAGTCTTGTTTTCCTGCTGGTTGCGGTTGTTGTAAGCCTTTTCAAGCTGAGAAAGATATTCCGTGCGGCAACGCGCATATTCAGTGGCGGTAAATCCTCCCCTCTTGGCACGGAGAGCCTCACGATATACAGCCTTCAGTCCTTCGTCGAAACTGTTGCCCTTTGGAATCATAGCCAATAGGAAAGCCTGTTTTGTCTTCGACATAAGAAACTCTCCATGAATTGTTTCTGCAAGTGCAAACGGAGCATCCGCCTTCTGACCCTGTTCGTTCAGTCTTATCTGAAGCATCATCTGAGCCATATCGAGCAGATAAGCGGTTGTAACATCAGCCATTGTACCTTTCAACGAATCAGGCAGAGCATCATACTTGAACATAATCTGAGCCACATAATTGCTCTGTTCCTTATCCGAGCCGAAAGCGATAATAGGCTTTTCATTGTCGGCCACAGGGTAGTAAACCCTTTCTGCCGGATTTACTGGCTTCTCTATCTTTGAGAACAATTCCTTTATCTTGCCTTCTATGCGGTCCACATCAATATCGCCCACCACTACTATACCCTGAAGGTCAGGACGGTACCACTTTTCATAATAGTCGCGCAAAGCCTGATGCGGGAAATTGTCCACCACTTCCATGGTTCCTATAGGAAGACGGTGTCCGTATCTGCTGTCAGGATATATCACCGGAAGCAGTTTCTCCATTATTCTCATATTTGGAGGCAGCTGGCTTCTCCATTCCTCATGTATAACGGAACGCTCCTCGTCTATCTCCTTACCTTCAAGCAAAAGGCCGTCAGCCCAGTCGGACAGAATCATCAGACATGAGTCCTGTACCCCGATACGTTCAGTAGGTACACTGGAGATACGATAAACAGTTTCATCAATGCTGGTATAGGCATTAAGATTATAACCGTACTTCACACCTACAGACTCCAGCCATTTTATCATTGAGTTTCCCGGGAAGTTTTTTGTTCCGTTGAAACACATGTGTTCAAGGAAATGAGCCAATCCACGCTGATTGTCTTCTTCAAGGATACTACCCACTTTTTGGGCGATATAGAAGTCCACCTGGTTCTTCGGGTATTCATTATGACGGATATAGTATGTAAGTCCGTTATCCAGTTTACCTATTCTCACTTCCTTATCCACAGGCACCGGAGGCATCTGCTGTGCCCTGACAGCTACCGGCATGCAGGCAAAACCTGCTATGGCTACAAAAGCCAGTTTAATCATTCTTCTCATAACTTTTATATTTTATATTGTTTAGTTGTTCTTATGCCGCAAAGGTATGCGCAAAGAAGATTAGTTTATGTTATCGCTTTGTTATCTTTATGTTAATACATCATTCGTCCCTATATTCCAGAATATCTCCCGGCTGGCAGTCCAGTTCCTTACAGATAGCCTCCAAAGTAGAGAAACGTATAGCTTTAGCCTTTCCCGTTTTAAGTATAGAAAGGTTTGCTGGAGTAAGGTCTATGCGTTCTGCCAGTTCACCAAGCGAAATTTTCCGTTTCGCCATCATTACGTCCAAGTTTACTATTATAGGCATATATGTCAGTTTTTTAATCTATCAAATTGTCAAATCCTGTTCTTCTTTCATTCGTATTCCTATCTCAAAAATACAGGCAGTCAATACAAACATCATTCCCAAGATTATAA
Source organism: Bacteroides caecigallinarum (assembly GCF_016902295.1). GTDB lineage: Bacteria > Bacteroidota > Bacteroidia > Bacteroidales > Bacteroidaceae > Phocaeicola > Phocaeicola caecigallinarum_A. The sequence continues at coordinate 49,594 of NZ_JACJLQ010000009.1, forward strand.
ATAACACACAAACCTCAGTCGGCATTTCAAGAGGACTTAAACGAATTATCAAATTTATAAGTATTCCGGACAAAGTAGTTGAAACACCTATGGCATTCAGGATACGTTTGTTCACACGGCTGAAGATATTTCCCCGCTTCACATTACGAACCATCACATACGACAGAACTCCTACAAACATTATGGCGTAACTCTCTATGCCTACTACTAAGGCGTACCATATAAATGTATCGCTATCATCCTTTCCCATTTCATAACAAAGGTCCAGTATATTAGGAAATCCGTACATAGCTGCGGCTATTATTGTTATCACAGAAATAACCTCGCAATATCTTACAAGTTTTTTATCAGGCTTAATCTCGCTCATAGTTCTATTCCTATTAAATGGTCAAATCATTTTCTTCCTTAATTTTTACCGCACGGCGCACTATCTTTCCTATAAATGCCATCATAATTCCAAATAACATAATAGTGAACCAATCCAATGAATATAAAAATTCATCCCCCAAATCACCTGCTCTCTTTGCAAAAGAGTTACGAATCAACATAAAAAGAACCGTAAAAGAGCCAATACTCTCCAGAATACCAGCAGTCTTATTACTAATCAGTTTTCGGCAGTCAATCCTGATTATACAAAAGCAAAACACAAGAATGACCAATAAATTACATGCATACACTCCGCCCAGCATCCGTTCAGAAGTGCCAGCCAGCAAAAGTCTTACAATAGTAGGACCAAAATACATCATTACACTTATCATTCCAACCAGAACAGCAAATAGAAGATTACCCATATCTTTATAGCGCTGTTTGAGTATTTTCCATATCGTCTTCATTGTTATTCCCTTTCATTATTTTATGATTCAAATAGTAAGTTCCTGTTCTTCTTTCATCTTCACTCCCAGATTGAACACTTCTGAGAGTATGTTTATGAAGATTCCTATTAATAGGAAAAACATATATGTCTGACTATCGGAGTCATTGATTGAGTTTATCACTGTCAGGATTATCCCTGTCAAGGTAACAGTCCACGCAAAGAATCGCAAAGGATATATATTCTTTTTATCGAAAACAAATCCTTTATCTACGTTTTTAAGAAAACACACTATGGATATTGCCGACAGGATTATACATGTATATATTACCAATCTTGTACAGGTCTCATAATTGAATACTGTATCCATAAAAATTACATCAGCAATTTCAAGACCGAAACGCAGTATTCCGACAAGCAAACTTGTATATGCAACCGTAAGGCTACAGAACATTGTCAATTGTTTTTTCTGAGAAACTTTGTTTTTCATAATCTTTATCTATTTTTAAATGGTCAAATCATTTTCTTCCTTAATTTTCTCCGCTTTGGCAAATATTTCGACAAACAATACCAACAACATAAACAATATCCAAGGATATTTCAGTCCGAAAGTGTCAATCGTATAACCTGCCGGTAAAGTTATTTCGTTCACAACCTGAGAATACTCTATATATTCTCCTAATTCTTTTATTGCTGAAAACAATACAAAAGAATAAACAAACATACGCATACGGCGAACATTCTTTTTAGTAAGCACCTTATTACGGCAAATATCCAGCAGAAGACCTACAAGAGACACGAAGCCATATAAGAAAAATAACAGAAAAGGGACTGTCAGTATTATAAAATAATCAGTATAAAAACTATCAAAAGTAACATACGTAGATATAGTATCCAGCTTATATGGCACTTTCCTGTTCTCTGCAGAATTATACAGACTATCCGGAACCAATGTTTTATCCTGTATTACAGAAACCAATACCGGATTCATTCCAACATATGTTCGAGGAATAGAATCATCTATTTCACCAAACTTTCTGAGCCCGTCAGTAAAAGCGAAAAATACGATTATCGCTATTACCACAAATCCTAAAATACGTACTGTTTTCATAATCTCAATGTTTATCTGTTACTATTATCCTTATATTCTCTTACTTGTTTTCAATAATTATTTATCGTTTTTCGATATGCAAATGTATATACTATTTTTGAAATACAAAAGAAAAACAAGAAAAATTTATCGAAAAACGATATATTTTTAATCTAATGCAATAAATAAGCTATTATGAAGAATAAAAAATCCCTGACATTCTGCAAACAGCCGTACAGAATATCAGGGATTACATCGTTAAACTTTTAAGAGAGAAAATCTGAAGGATTCTATTTGGTAAACTTCACTGACCGTTTTTGTACGGATTTTTCCTTCCTTGTGTTCCGGAAAAAACGTGCCCGTATTTCAGGTAAAACGTGCCCACGTTTAAGATCGAATGTGCGCACATTTAAACTCGAATGTGCGTACGCCTAAACGGCACTATAAATTCCAACAGAAATACAGTCATAATAATATATAATCAGATTCCTTATATTTATATATTCATGGTCTATTTCATAGCCTCTACCCTATATCCCTGTTCCTGAATCAACTTTAGCAAACCTTGCGGACCAGGCAAATGTCCGGCACCAACTACGAACAAAGTTGGGGCCTGCTTCATAATGTCCGGTAACAGACGGGCCCAGTTTGCGTTACGTCCGTATATCAGCGCTTCCTGCTCTTCTGGAGTACTGTCGCAGGAATTGTTCATCTTTTCTTCAATGATAGAAAGCAGTCCATCCAAATCCTGTTTCATGTAAGCATTAGTCATACGTAATGTCTGGTCAATACCCTGCTCAATATGCGTAGCGGCGCAGTGCAGCAGAAGTGCCTGACGTGCCAGAGTTTGCGAATTGTAAAGAACATTTACTTGTTCATCAATGGTTTCCAGACTTCCTACCTTCTTTCCAGCCTGTCGTGCCTGAGTCTGGAACCAAGTGTCAAGCTGTTCCTGCGGATTAAATCCTTTCAGCGATTTCATAGCCAAAGCCAATGCCAGTTGTGTAGTCACAGCTGCAGGTTTCAGCTTGTCGAACAAGGCAAGATCTACTCCTATATAAGTCTTTACCACAGCTGCTATGGTATCATATTGTACTTTTGTGTAAAAGCTTTTCAGTGTAGTATCAGCCGGCAGTACCATAGCCTGTTGCATCTTCATAACAGATTCAGGATTTGTAGCATCCTCCATCACAAGTTCACCATACACCTGTTCTGTTTGGTCAATAACCTGTTGCAGACTGGCTATACTGTCCTTGATACTGAGCGGTGCAAGGTGATGCGTTCCTATAACGTATGATGGTCTGTCAAGTCCGTTACCTGATATTTTCCATAACAGTTGCGCCTTAGCACCAAGCGTGATGCAGAACAGCAACGCGAATAATAGTGTCTTTTTCATTGTGTTCATTTTTTTAAGTTATACTTCATTTGTTATTTCTTATGTTGCAAATGTATGTGTAAAGAACAAAAGTTTATGTTATCAATACGTTATCTTTAGGTTAAAATGTTTTCTGCAAAAGCTTAGTTATATATCTGCATAATGTTATTAACTCTGCAAATAAAAAAATGTCTAAACAGAAATACATTCATATAATAACAATTTTAGGGTTAATCTCCATCTTCTGCAACTAAGTAAAAAAAATATCAACTCTGAATTCATAGTCTGCGTAATTGATTCCAGCAAAACTATACAAACAAGTAAAAAGATAACAATTCCCAAGCTAGGAATCATCAAGACTGAGGTTATTCCCATAAAATTAGATAAATCCATTGGCATGCAACTAGTTCTGATTAATCCATATTGGAATATATTCAATAAGATGTGGATTATATTCATAACAACAATCATAATGACTATTCTAACAATAGTCTGCACTGTCTATCAGATTAAATATATCTTCAAATTAAACAAAATCTCCCAAATTCGTGAGGACTTCTCATACGCTATGGTACATGACATGAAAACACCTCTAAGTACTATTATGATGGTGCAGGATATGCTGAGAAGCGGAAGACTGGAAGGAAAACCGGAGATAAAGAACAAATACATGAACATAGCGGAAAGCGAAACAGACCACTTGTTTGCTCTCACAAACAAGATACTTACCATCTCCAAACTGGAAAACCATAAACTGGAGATGAATAAAACAGAAGTCGAGCTTACACCGATAATAGAGAAACTGACTGAAAAATTCAAGGCCAAAGCACAGAAACCTGTAAACTTTATCATCAGCTTGCAGGCCAAAACAGCTTATGCAGACAACGATTATCTGGGTGAAGTAATAAGTAATCTGATTGACAATGCCATTAAATACTCAAAAGAGAGTGTGGAAATAAACATCACGGCTGAAGAAAGCGAACGCTACACCATACTGAAAGTACGTGACAATGGGCTGGGTATATCCGAAGCCGACCAGAAAATCATTTTCCATAAATACGAACGCGCAGCGGCGGCAAAGCGCAGTCGCAGAAACGGAGCTTCAGGATTCGGACTGGGCCTGAACTTTGTTGACCAGGTGATAAAGGCGCATGAGGGAAGAATATTCGTAAACAGCACAGAAGGAGAATTTACAGAATTTACCATCTATCTGCCGCTTGAAACTCCAAACGACAAGCATAATCTGTAAAGCACAATGCTGTTTTATCACAGCGATGATATCATATACGTCTAATGCACCATGTATATCCATAAAAATCTCTGATATCCGGTATAAAACATACAGAATATCAGAGATTATCGAGTTAAACTTTTAAATGTTTCTTTAACTATCATATATACTTTCCATGTAGTTCAATCATAATTTCATCAACAATGTAGTCATCACTAAATGTATATAATTCTTCTTTTTCATCATGCATTCTATCACACACTTCAGATGTATAAAAAATATTTAATGCCCTTAAAGGTGTAACATTTAAGCGTTTGGATAATTTAATCACAATACGTCCAATTTTATTCCACATTAAAACAGGTGAAAGCATAATATTATTCTATTATAGGTTCCGAGACTTTATATCTGTAACATAAAATCCCTCTCCGAAATCAAGATTCTTTCTACCAATATTTGCCAAGGGCTGTTCTATTGTATATACAGAGCCATGATATACTTTCATATTAAGTATCTTTATTATTAGTGATTTTAACTTTCTCCCAATTATTCAAAGCTTCAAGAACATCATCAAGCACATACTCCCTACTTTGGGTATGCAATGTATCATAATATTTCCAGATATACCCTTCAATAAACCCTACTCTTTGCATACGAAGATATACATCACTTGCAGAACATTCCAAGTGATTAGCTACAGTCTCAATACAAGAAGAAACAAAAATGGTCTTCAATTCTTCATCCGAACTAATTCTCAAACTCATAAATACAACTCTTTTAGGAACTATTCAACACAAAAATAAAAAATAAAATTCAAAAACAAAAATCCCTGACATCCTGCAAACACACGTACAGAATATCAGGGATTATCAAGTTAAACTTTTAAGAGAGAATTTGAAGGATTTTATTTGGTAAACTTCTCAGTCTCCTTCAATATATAACCGGAATTTCTTTCATCCCACTGATAAGTATTCTTATCGGTAACTTCACCATCTGCATTATAGATAAAGTTTATCTTATACATACGTTTAAGATATTTACCTTCACTTACAGAATAGGCCTCAATATTTGTAACTTTCTTATCTTCTGAGGCTACATTATAAACTACTTTAGGAGTTGACAAAGACACTGACGCGACTGCTGAAATGATTAATTCTGTTATCATAATAATTTAATTTTTAAGTTAGACTTCATTTGTTATTTCTTATGCTGCAAAGGTATGCGCAAAGAACAAGAGTTTATGTTATCAATACGTTATCTTTAGGTTAATACAACCTTCAAAAAAAATATTCAATCTCCTTTCCATAATGTTACATCTGAATATATCCATTCACAGTTAGAGGAAATTCATTTATCATAAGTCTCTCACATTCCATTATTACTATTTTATATATTTCATAGTCATATTTTTTGTTGCATGCTATTAATTTCGATCTATTCATTTGATGCTATTTCTATGTTATCTAAATGTTATTTATTATTTTTGCATTAAAAAATGAAATACCATAATTTTATATTATACTTTACACTCCTAGGTATTATATCCATATTATCTTTACAATATGTATGGCTTCACAACACCTATATTCTCATTAGAAATAATATTTTCATTGAATGCAATAATATAATAGAAGAAGCATTAAATAAAGAAACAAGTATTATTGCAAAACAACTTCCAGAAGGAACACGAATAATTGGTGGCGCAAATACTGATTCTATTCCACAATCAACTTATCTTTATGAAGGAATATCAAAATTAGGATATGAATTATCACTCCAAAGAATAGATTCTATCACGAACATATTATTAAAAGAGAAAAACATTAATAATAGTTTTTATATTAGAATTATAAATCCTAAGAATAAAGAGATTTACGATAGTTACAATAAATACAATCTGAGAAGTTCTTTGTTTTCAATAGAATCCAAAGCCATTCCTATAAAAGCTGATTTATCAAAAGGAATACAACTTGTTCTTGAAAATCCACAAATCTCTATTTTTGAACGAATGGATATCCTTCTTATTTCAACTATCTTTTTTATGATTTTTGTTATTGGAAGTATTATGTACCAAGTAAGAATAATATCAAAAAACAATAAGATCTCCCAAATCCGTGAAGACTTCTCATACGCTATGGTACATGACATGAAAACACCTCTAAGTACTATTATGATGGTGCAGGATATGCTGAAAAGCGGAAGACTGGAAGGCAAACCGGAAATAAAAAACAAATACATGAACATAGCAAAAAGCGAGACAGATCATCTGTTTGCTCTCACCAACAAGATACTTACCATCTCAAAGCTGGAGAACCATAAACTGGAGATGAATAAAACAGAAGTTGAGCTTACTCCAATAATAGAGAAACTGACAGAAAAATTCAAGGCCAAAGCACAGAAACCTGTAAACTTTATAATCAGCTTGCAGGCTAAAACAGCTTATGCCGACAACGATTATCTGGGTGAAGTATTAAGCAATCTGATTGACAATGCCATCAAATACTCAAAGGAGAGTGTGGAAATAAATATCACGGCTGAAGAGAGCGAACGCTACACCATCCTGAAAGTACGCGACAATGGGATGGGCATATCAGAAGCCGATCAGAAAGTCATTTTCCAGAAGTATGAACGCGCAGCGGCAGCAAAGCGCAGCCGCAAGAACGGAGCTTCAGGCTTCGGTCTGGGCCTGAACTTTGTTGACCAGGTGATTAAGGCGCATGAGGGACGAATATTCGTCAACAGCACAGAAGGAGAATTTACGGAATTTACTATCTATCTGCCGCTTGATACTCCAAATAACAGACATAATCGGTAAAACACAAGGCTGCTTATTATTATGGCAATAATATCATATATATCAAAAGTGCCATGTATATCCATAAAAATCTCTGATATCCAGTACAAACCATGCAGAATATCAGAGATTATAGAGTTAAACTTTTAAGAGAGAATTGAAGGCTCTTGATATCCTCCTTCGATTATTTAACCTGAGAGAGATCTTCATTTAATATTCGCTCCAATTGTGGTGCTAATGGTGTTATTATTGTATTATCCATATTCCACTCAACCAGAGGTTTGTTTGATTTTGACTTCAATGCTTTTTTGTACTGTTTCATTTCGTCTTTTGTAATATAATTGTGTTCCAGAACATACAGTTCATCAAAGATTTCAATCATCTGTTCTTTGGAATCTTTCTTGTGGCTAAAGAATAACTTTCTATAGCTCTTTCTGTTTATTAAATCCATATAGGACTGATATTCTGAATTATAGATGTAATTCTCCGTCTGATAAAAGTTTTCGAGGCGTGTTGTGTAACCAAAAAGTGTTTTAGGCTTTTTCCCTTTTGTTGCAAGAACATCATATTCCACTCGTAATACTTTCTGTATAGTATCTATCCTTATTGCACCTCCAACTGTTTCATTTAACAGAAGTCGGCTGTTTATACTATCAGTATTATATTTCCAGCCTTCTTTTTTCAGTGTTTCCATTAAAGTGAGTCCGTCCAGATTTGGAGTATAAATGTATTTATCCACAAGAGTGTTTGCCCTTTCTTTGTCCTTATCAATAAGCGAATCGTTTTGAAAGTTGCGAACTTTTATAACCAGTCTTTCCACATCTTTATGTTTGGGATTGATAAAGAAATCCAGGTATCCATCCCTGAAATATTTCATACAGGAGTCATTCAATTGATAGCTTCTGAAGTAAGTCCTTAGATGAATGTACTCCCTATTCTTCGCCGTAACTGTCACGGCATCCAGCTGATACTCGATGGGTGTCAGATAAATAGGAGTATCTTTCTTAAATAGAGATGATTTGACATTCTCAGGGTTATAGGCAATATGTAGGATAGTAACAACCTCGTCATTCAAGTCTTGAGGTAAGTTACCCTCTATATCTGTTGTACCTACGACTGCTCCCTTATTGTTTAAAATCTGTGCAAAAGATATACATTGACCGGTAGTTTTATCAAGCAAGACAGCCTGTCCTGAAACATTAAGACTCACAAAGAGTAATAAAATGGTAAAGATCTTGAATTTCATACTTTCAATAGACTAAATTTATATTTTAAACGTAAATTACACTAATAAGCAAAAAATGAACCAAGAGTTGCTATAGTTCTTATGCCGCAAAGGTATGCGCAAAGAAAATTAGTTTATGTTATCGCTATGTTATCTTTAGGTTAAGAGACTAAGACTAAAAGATTTATCAAACTATGTATAAGGATGGCATAAACAATATTTCTGCTGCTTTATCGAGTATCTGTTATCAATGCCATAAGCGCATAGTACCGCAGCAGGTACGCAAACGACACTACCTATAACATCTGCCAGATGAAAATCATTGATATGATTCTCATATACATACGGACGGTACGTGTGCGACAGTACCAGCCCGATAGCAGCAATCAGAATACCTGAAATTATAAACTTCAGTTTCAAATCATTCATTTTCCTTAAGATTCTTAGATACAAGTTTTATTAATACAAAAACAGAAGGAAGTAATAATATCGTACATATAATAGAACCTTCAAATCCAAACAATCCACCATTTATTAAATTGTAAGAAGGGTATTCTAATGTTATAAGTGATTGATAAAATTCTCCACCACTGACATTGAAACCAAAAATGGAACCTTGTAGCCAATTCCATGCACAATGTGAAATTACAGCCGTCCAAAGACTTCCTGTCAATAAAAAAATACAGCCATCAAAAAAACCACCTAAAAAAAGATTAACAGCTGAACAGATACTCATATCGGGATTTGCTAAATGTAAAGCAGAAAAAATGAGAGAGGTTATACTTAAACTTATCCAGATATTCAAACCAGAGCGACATAAACGTGTCAACAAATAACCCCTTATAAGAATTTCCTCATAAAAAGCACCAAAAATGAACATTATCAGACTTAAAGATAAATCTTTCCAATGTAATTGAACTGCTGATATATTTGCTGAACCACTCAATATACAAATTATCAGTCCGAGAGTGAATACTATAACAGTCCACAATATAATAATCTTAGAAAATTTTCTTAACTTATTATAAGAACACAGGCCCAGTTCGCTTAAAGGACGTTTGTCTATGATGTAATGCAAAAACAAGATAACCAAAGACACCATTGAACAAGACAGTATAGCAGACAACAAATAATATTGGTCGTTTTCATAACCAGTTGAACCCAATAAAGAAAAAGTGCACTCCTCTGCTATCAAGGCTCCAAAAAAGAAACCCAAAATTAAAAGCAGCAAATCACCCCAAAGAGGTATTCTATTTTTCTTTTCAATATAACGCATAAGCATAACCTTTTTATCCTCCATTATTTATTCAACCAAAGACAAGTTAGATACTTATCCTTTTCCGCATGATAACAAATATCTTCCTTTCCCCATTACGCTCTATCTCCAAAGTAAGGCTCTTTGCTTGTCGGATATATGATTCTAATCTGCCGCTTGAAACGGACATTATGTCGAATTCGTTTGCTCCTTTATCAATAGCTATAACCTTATCACCTAACATTAATCCTGCTTTTTCTGCCGGCCCATTTATTTCCAATGCCGTAACACAAATAGTATTGTTGCGGACATTAAGGCGTAAACCGAGTGAAGGCAGCCCGTCTTTAATGGGCTGAAGTGCCCCATCAGTACGTTTTTTGATATATAGATCTCCATTAGCAAGTATGAAATTGATCTTTCCGGCAAAGATGTTGCCAGCAACATTTCTGTCAATTGATGGTATGTAACTTAACGTACAGTCTGGTATGGCTATCCCATTACAAAACACGGTAATATCATGAAACTCCGCAATGGTATCGGTTAGCCCCTCTCTACGATAGTTGGTATACATTCTCGGTGTTTGGCGTTTTCGTAGCTTCTCATAAACGGTCTTGTCTATTATGATGTCATAATTCGAACCCAAATCAAACATCACGTTCAAAGTATCGGTCTGTTCACTATACAGCTGTAAATCATTTACAGATTCCTTTGTAAGAGTGAATCCTTTACTCTCATATTTCAACAACTGCTCATTGTCAGGTGCAAACATGACCATTTCATTGCTATCCAAATCAAATTTCCAACCTATGTTTTCCATGATGGCTCGTCCCAATACAGGTCTGTAAAGCGCATTATACATACCGTTATCTTTCGGAACTGACGTGAAAATAACTCCTTCCAGTTTACCATCTCCAAGAGTGATATCATTCACTTTATATAGTTTTGAGAAGTAGGCTTGTTTGTAGAAGTTAAACGTTGGCATAGGCTTTCGCTTCCAGTATTCTGCTTCATATCGGTCAAGAATTTCTTGCTTAGCAAGCGAAGTAGATGCTTGTGTGTCAAATAAGAGTGTATCAGTATATTGACCGTTTATCGTAGCAACGACTCCAAAACAACCGTTTGGGTCACGAATTATCGGGAAGGTCTGATGGAAATCTACACTTATATTTTCAACAGCCTTGCTCTGTTCTGCATTGAAATATCTAAGCCAAAAGATTATGTAAACAAAATATGCAAGCACACAGATAAATAGAACTGACAATATGCGGAATAAATAGCGGAAATATTTTTTTATCATACAATTAAAAAAGTTTCTTAATTAAATAGTAAGAACATTCTTGAGGTTTGGGGAACACCGTAACCAATTTCACGATTAGGAGCAGAACTGTTCAATCCCGATGTATGCAGAAGATTGATAAGTTCTATCCGGCTCATTCGTTTGTATTCCAAAAGAGACGCACATAATCCGGCAATGACAGGGGCCGTATATGATGTTCCTCGGCGTGGAGGAGTTGCGTAAGCACATACATCGGGCTTTATGTAACCGACTCCCTCATAGCCCATTGAACTGGAGCTGACACGGGTTGTACTGTCGGATTCAATGGCTCCAACGGATATTACCTCCCTGACATCAGCGGGGAAATTTGAGTAACGCCAAGGTTCGTCACCCTCGTTACCCATGCTCTGAATAAATATCAGGTTAGGATTGACTTGAAGCACACTGTCTACAAATTGCGAAATACGAGAGTTATGTCCGTTGAGCATGGAGGGTGTGTAGCCGTCATAATCATCGAACACCGTATAACCGCATGAGCTTGTTATCACATCTACATTGTGTGACAATAACCAGCGTATGGCATTCATCATACGATCTTCTTCTAATCGCAACTCCGTATCGAAGTCGTCAATCTGGGCCAAATAATATTCAGCATTCCATGCGAGCCCCTTAATTGTATCTCCAGATGAAAGGTAGCCGCCTATGCAGGCGCAGGAATAGGCTCCGTGGTCTCGTTCCCGACCAGATTCCTTGACGAAGAAATCAGTTGTGTCGCCGTCTATGAAATTGGCATAAGCCGCCACATGCATGTTTTTTGTCCATGAGCGTTGCCGCAATCCTCCGAATCCCGTATCCAACACTCCGATTTTAATTCCACGGCCACTGAGATTCAACGAATCGTATGATGCATCGACTATCATTGCCGGAGCTGTTGTATAGACACGTTTCCCGATAGACACATAATGTTCGGGAGGATCTGAAAAATCATTTCGTGTCAGATAATAACCCAGTATTAACAGTGTAACTAAGGAAAGCAATAGTATTCCACCAATAATTCTAAGAACTGTTTTAAATGTTTTCATTGACTTAATGTATTTTTATGTAGTTGTTATTCCCAAGAATATCCTGCTCTATCTCATCTATTGATGCTTGAATATATCTTTTTCGAATGGTATGACCATCCAGAAAATCAATCTCATCGCATAGTTCGTGTAATGTATTGATAAGATGCGATGAGATTATGACAGTCCTCCCTTTGTCCTTCAATTCGCGTATGATTCTCTTAAGTTGAATGCACCCGTAAAGGTCTATCCCATTGAAAGGTTCGTCAAGAATGTACAAATCATTATCCTGAAGGAGCAGGGACATAAGTGCAAGTTTCTTCTTCATCCCGGTGGAATAGTCCGAAGCGAATCTTTCCAATGGCAGTTGAAAGGCTTTGTTCAAGGAATCTATGGCTTCAGCATCCATCTTCTTCCCTTTGGCTTTAATACAGAACTCAAGATACTCCTTTCCTGTGATAAGGGAGTAGAAGAAGCTTTCAGCCGGCATGTAACCCACTGTCATTTTGGATGATTTCCTTATCTCACCGTCATAATCAGTTACTCCCATGATGCAGTTGAAAAGTGTAGTTTTCCCGGCTCCGTTTTCTCCCACCAATCCGTAGATTTTCCCGGATTCGTAAGAAACGGAAAGGTTGTCAAGGACTCTTGTCTTACCGTATGCTTTGCTCAATTCTTTTATATATATCAGTTCCATATATGTTTATATTTTTTCTTGACTGAAAGTGTAAGGCCTATATTCAAAGCCAAATAAAGAATTAGTATGACAGGGTTCAAAATAGAAACTATAAACAACGGCAATGGGAGAAGTAGCCAGTATATTTCCATTACAATTTGTGTCTCAAAGGAAAATCTTGCTATTCCCATGTTCCAAAGATATAGTAATGCAGAAGAAAACAATACAAGACAGAAAAGTATAGCTTCTGCATCGTGTGTAAGCACAAGCATAAATAAAATGAACGGGAGCATGGTTATGAAGATATTCCTCAGGCCTGATTTTACCAGTGTCAGCTGATACATCCCGTAACTGTTATAGACAGAAAGTTCATGCTTCGGTGGCATTACCATATATGCCGTTCCCTGAATAGCTCCCCACAATATCAGGCATACTTTACAGAGATTGATATTGCCATGCAGTACCCCCATAAAAGACAGAAAGAGCAATACCGCATACAATGGTACTTGTTTTCGGAACATCCTTCTATACAGCAAATCCCCACTGTATAATAAAGGCATAGGCAGAACTATAGAATGAAACCTTACAGGGTGAATCCACGGCATAACTACCGCAGTCAGTATGATAACCGGTAAAGAAATGTGATTTGCAGCAATTATCCCCGAAATAATAAACGGTAATCCAAGCAATAAATATTCTGCCGTAAACAATCTTTTGATTCCTTGCACCTGTAAAGACAGAAACTCCTTGTCTTTTCTGCTGTTATGATACAGCCAGAGCATAAGCAGATAACACACCGGCAATACCCATACACTCGTTACTTTCGTAAAAGCATAAAACAGGATGGCAGCGATACCGATAAGAAACAGACACCGGAACGGTCCGATGCCTGCAAATACACGCACAATCTGTTTTGAGCGTAGATTCATATAGAGTAATAAACTCTCCGTCATAATCCCCGTCAGTTATTCTTCATCTGATTTATAACTGCACAAAGCCTTTCCGCTGTAATGGCGCAGTCTCCATACAATACTGGTTTCATCAAAGAAGAACATTATTGATAAAAGGCCAAAGTAACATATAGAAATATCACCTATTATAAAACCTAACAGCAAAGGGATATATCCGCATACACAATGTGCAAGGATATTAGCTATACGGAAATGAATTATCCTCACATCTCCTTTATAAAAAAAACGTATAGTATGGTTTCGCTTATTATGTATTACTGCAAATTTACTATATGACCGAGGATTGATTATAATATAAACGACGGCCTGAATTAACCAGTTCAATAAAATACCACAAAGCACACTGGCGAATATTACATACCTGCCTTTACTGAAATAATTCTCTGAAGTTACATTCAGACTTTCAGTTCCATAAATGGCAGAAAACAGCCACATCATCACTGGCAGGATAATAATGAATGCCACTATTGCTTTTAGATTTATTCTTTTAGGTTCTGTGAAGTCTATCATCACTTCCTCCCCTTCAGACCCTCTTCCGTACGAAATTAATGTTCCTTTTCCGGATGACTGTCCGCTAAAATATTTCTTAAACGCTTTCATATCTATTGCATTTTTTCATCTTATTCTTTATCACACTGCAAATATAATGTGATACAATCAAATCATTTGTTATCCTTATGTTATCTTTAGGTTAATACTTCAATTTATGGTTTATATTAATAATCATAATATTATATTTGCACTGAAAAACCATTAAAAAGTCATATAATATCATACATGGAGACTTCAAAACGTAAGAAAAACATATTATTCATCACCATACTGTCTGTTGTAGGACTTATCGGGGCAATAGCTCTGCAGATGATATGGATATACAATTCGTATGAACTGATAAGAAACGATTTACTCAAAGTAAGTTTTGAGGTATTCGAGAAAGTTTTAAGAGAAGAAACGAACTTAGCCTGTAAGGAAATTCCTGAAGGTACAGAAATACTAGCCGGTCCTGAAAGTGACTCCATACCTTCAATAACATATCTGTATGAAGGCATACAAAATCTTGGCATTGAAATGTCAATCAACAGAATGGATTCTTTAGTAGAAATATTTCTGAAAGACAAGGATATAAGCAATAATCATTATATAAATATTATTGACATTAAGAATGATACTATCATAAAAAGTACCTCTGAAAATCAAGCTGATTTAGACGACAGATTGAATTCTAAAATCATTCCTATAAAAACAGATTTGTCACAAGGAGTACAGTTGGTATTATTAAATCCTTATATTTATATTTTCAAGCGTATGGGCCTGATGATTGCCGGCACATTCATCATCATGCTGCTCGTAATCGTCTGCATCAGCTATCAGGTAAGATTTATTTCACGCTTCGAGAAGATTTTCCAGATTCGCGAGGACTTCTCCTACGCTATGATACACGACATGAAAACTCCGCTTACTTCCATCATCATGGCGCTGAATTTCCTCAGAAGCGGAAAGCTTGACAACAGGCAGGAAATGAAGGACAAATATTTCGACATTGCCGAAAACGAGGCAGACCACCTGCTTACCCTTACAAATAAAGTGCTGACCATATCCAAGCTGGAAAACCATAAACTGGAGATGAACAGAACAGAAGTTGAGCTTACTCCTATAATAGACAAACTGACCGAGAAGTTCAAGGCGAAATCGCAAAAGACAGTGAATTTCATTACAGATATAAAAGCCGAAACAGCTTATGCCGACGCTGAATATCTGGAAGAGGTACTAAGCAACCTGATAGACAATTCCATAAAATATTCGGATGAAAGCGTGGAGATAAGAATAAGCACTGCTCAGGACGACAGATACACTATGCTGAAGATACGCGACAACGGATTCGGGATTTCAGAAAAAGACATTCATCTGATATTCCAGAAGTTCGAACGCGCATCAGCCATAAAGCGTAGCCGCAAAAACGGCACATCGGGCTTCGGACTCGGACTGAACTTTGTCGATCAGGTGGTAAAGGCACATCACGGGAAGATATTTGTTACCAGCATTGAGGGTGAGTTTACTGAATTTATAATATATTTGCCTCTGACAGACAGTGAGGAATAAACCAAAATCAATAATAATATGACAAACAGACAATTGAACTTTGATAACATAGACAAGGTGGAGAACCTCATTTATACTCCGCTGGAAAAGAAATACCTGAAAGTACAGATAGTAAAAACAGTATTGGTTTATATCATCTTTATGGGGCTCACACTTCTGCTCCTTCTGGCAGATGAGTTCGCCTGTCGTGTGACAACGACAATCGGCATCGAATGTGTTTTCCTGACAGCTATGATTGTAAATCTTTTTCTACTTCCCAAGGCCTATGCCTACAAAGGATTCGCCATCCGCGAGCATGACATCACATACCGTTCAGGAATCATATTCCCTTCCGTAATTACGATTCCTTTCTGTAAGATACAGCAGGTCAGCGTACGCCAGAACCCGATAACACGCATTTTCGGGCTTTATGCCATCGACATCGTAAACGGTGCGCAGATGCTTGAAGCTACCAGCATTCCGGGACTGACTGAAGAGAAAGCAAACGATATTAAGGCACTTATAACAGAAAGCATAAGAAATGAAAATAAATGATTTCTCAATACCGCGCAGGATGAGCAAAAGTGCTTTCGTGATTTTCTTCGTGAAGGCTCTGCGAAGCTATGCAAGTCTTATTCTGATACTTTTCACTGTCAGGATATTCGATTCGTCCGATGAGACTTCTGTCATGGAATACATAATAATGCTTCTGTCCTATCTGGCAGGATTCATTGCCATATCGCTGATAACCGCATTCCTAAGTTTCTACTTCAAGAAATATTACGTAGAGGACGGTAATCTGATTTTTATCCATGGTGTAATACAGCATGAAAGGACAAGCATCCCTCTGAATAAGATTCAGTCTTTACGTACCAAGAGCGGTCTCATCTATCGTATGCTTGATATGAAAGGCATCTCGTTCGACACGCTTGCATCACGTACTGAAGAGATAGAACTCATACTTGACGATGACGACTGGGATGCTCTGTTAAGCCGTGTGGAGACTCAGGAAAATACACAGGAGGAAGTACAAGAGACTGAAGCTACGGAACAGGCGGCTACAGAAAACAGTAAAACCATTAAACTGGAGGTAAGCAACCTGAATCTGATTAAAGGTGCTCTCTGCCAGAATCACCTGAAAGGCATGGCTGTGCTGTTCGGTGTGCTTGCCACGCTATACAATCAGATAACTTCCGTTAACGATAAGGCTGCAAACTATTTCATAGACTATGTAGAGACACATGCCGATTCTTCAGCGTTCTCTGTTACAGCTGTATTAACGGTCATCGTGATATTGTACTTAGTAATACTGATTCTGTGGATGGGAAAGGTTTTCCTGCAATACTTCAATATGGATATACGTATGGGCGAAAAACAGCTTTTCTTCGAAAGCGGACTGATTACGCGCAACAGCAGCCGGTTCTCATTCGACAAGGTATGTACACTTTACGTGAAAAGGAATATCATTGAAAACTGGTTGGGATGCTGCACTATAATGGTCAGGCAGGCACTGAATGCCACAGACGAAAAGAAAGGTGCCGACGTAAAGATTTACGGTTCGTCGCATGACGGAAACTTCCTGAGCTGGTGGCTGGGGAAAGACTATACATCCTCGCCCTCTGTCATTTCTGCCCGTTCCGGTTATGGTCTGCTTGGCTACACCATAAGATTCGACATTCTGATTTCGCTGGCAGTAGCCATAGTCTTGTGCTATTACGGACAGTACATCTGGCTTTTTGCTCCCATAGCTTATATGCTGGTTTCGCTTGCCAAGGGATTTCTTGCTGTACGCAGAAGCCATATCACCCTCAAAGAGGACTATATGGAAATAAGCAACGGAAAGTTTGCCGAGATTTATAATTATGTGAAGTATGAGGATATAGAGGTAGTACGTATGGTTTCCACTCCTTTCACACCATATTACCATAGGGTGAAACTGGTGATTTCCACCAATGGAACATCGTTCGTCATAAGGAGCCTGAAAGAACAGGAGGCAAAGGAGATATACGAACTGTTATTGCTCAACTGCCACAATTACTAAATCATATTTTCACTTTTATTCAATTTTTATTTTACAAACACACAGACAATACGATATTTTGAATACCTTTGTGTAGAAAAACGAGAAAAACGATGATAAAACTGTTATTAGTAGAAGACGACAAGAATCTTTCATACATAGTCCAGAGCGGACTACAGGATATAATTGGCGGATATGAGGTAATCACCGCATTCAATGGCAAGGAGGGCTTGCAGGCATGGGAGGAACATCATCCTGACATCATCATATCGGATATAGACATGCCGGTGATGGATGGTTTCGAAATGGTACGCCATATCAGGGAAACTGACGGTGACACTCCTATCCTTTTCGCCTCTGCACTTACATCGCCAAAGGACGTCAGAAAAGGTTATGACATAGGCGTGAACAATTACGTGAAGAAACCGTTCATCCCTGACGAGCTGGATGCCCATCTGCACGCTATACTGAAAATGAAGGAAGGCTCGAAGACGCGTGATGAAAGCGGGATGTGCAAATTCGGGAAATATACTCTCGATGCAGGACACGCTACGCTGCACAACAATGAATCCGGGAACAACACTACGCTGACTGCCAGAGAGGCACAGGTTCTGCAACTGCTTGCTGAAAACAAAGGTGAGGTAGTAAGAAGAGAGGTAATCCTGAACCGTTGCTGGGACAAGAATGATGATTATTTCGCTTCGAGAAGTCTTGATGTGTTCATCACAAAATTGCGAAAGCTGTTCGAAAACGACCCTCAGGTAGAGATCAAGACAGTAAGAGGTGTTGGACTTATGCTTACTGTAGGGCAGTAAGTATTATTTACAGAAAGCTATGAAAAAAATTATTCTAATAACCGGAGGACAACGCTCCGGCAAGAGTACATACGCTGAAAAGCTTGCACATCAGCTAACGGACAGGCCTGTCTATCTTGCCACAGCAAAGATATGGGACGAGGAGTTCCGCCAGCGCGTATTGCGCCATCAGCAAAACCGCGGTCTGGAGTGGACTAATATAGAGGAAGAAATGGAATTAAGCAAGCACAATCTGGAAGGAAGGGTTATCGTGATAGACTGTATCACACTTTGGTGCACTAATTTCTTCTTCAAGCATCATGATGTCCAGAAAACACTGGACTCAATAAAAGCAGAGTTCGACAAATTTACCGTTCAGGACGCGACATTCATTTTCGTGACAAACGAGATAGGTCTTGGAGGAGTATCAGAGAATGAGATACAGCGCAAATTCACAGATGTCCAAGGATTTGCAAACCAGTATGTAGCTTCGAAAGCCGATGAAGTGATTTTCATGGTTTGTGGTATTCCAATGAAGATAAAATAAAAAATAATCAGAAAATGAAAGAGTTTAATATCAAACCAATACACGATCCGCAGTTTGAACTGGAAGTAATCGACAAAATAGACAATCTTACAAAACCAAAAGGTTCTTTGGGCCGACTAGAAGAGCTTGCCAAACAGATTTGCATGATCCAGCATACACTTTCTCCACGTTTAAGCAATCCATACAACATTCTGTTTGCCAGCGACCACGGTATAGTGGAAGAAGGAGTTAGCGTCTCTCCAAAAGAAATAACATGGCAGCAACTATATAATTTCCTGGATGGTGGTGCTGGAATAAACTTCCTGTGCCGACAGCATGGATTTGAACTGATGCTGGTAGATGCCGGAGTAGATTATGACCTGCCTTATGACCGTGGAATAATCAACATGAAGGTAAGAAAGAGTACCCGCAATTATCTTCATGAGGCGGCAATGACCAAAGAAGAAATGGAACTGTGCATAGAGAGAGGAGCTGAATGCGTGGAAATGGCCCATAACAAAGGATGCAACATAGTAAGCTTCGGCGAGATGGGTATAGCAAACACGTCAGCCTCATCGCTATGGATGTCATCTTTCGCTAATATACCATTGAAGCAATGTATCGGTGCCGGAGCAGGACTACAAGCTAAAGGTATAGAGCACAAATATCAGGTCTTGAAACAGGCACAGGACAATTTCAAGGGAGAGCACACTGCCGAAGAAATAATTTGCCGGTTTGGAGGATACGAAATGGTAATGGCTGTAGGAGGAATGCTTAAAGCTGCCGAACTCAGGATGATTATTCTTGTTGACGGATTCATTATGAGCAACTGCATACTGGCAGCATCACAACTTTATCCTGAAGTTTTGCAATACGCCATTTTCGGACATCAGGGAGATGAAGCCGGCCACCGTATTCTGCTGGAGCATCTCAAGGCATCACCGCTGCTTCATCTCAATCTTCGTTTGGGCGAAGGAAGCGGAGCCGTCTGCGCCTACCCTATAGTAGATTCTGCAGTCAGAATGCTGAATGAGATGGACTCATTCAAAAAAGCGTCTATAACAAAATACTTTTAAACTCTAAAGACTAAAAAAGACTATCGGAATGAATCAGATTCTTGCTGCTTTTATATTCTTCACCCGTCTGCCGTTCTGGAAAATCAAAAGCGTACCAGACGAATGTTTCAAACATGTAGTCAGCTATTGGAGTTTCAGCGGATGGCTCACGGGCGGTATCATGGCGATATGTTTCTGGGGTGTCAGCCAGATACTTCCGGTCCCAATAGCGGTAATAGCGGCGCTTACAGTCCGTCTTCTCATAACCGGAGCATTGCATGAAGACGGACTTGCCGATTTCTTCGACGGCTTTGGAGGCGGAAGAGACAGGGAGAGCACTCTCAGAATTATGAAAGACTCCCATATCGGTACATACGGTGTCCTGGGATTAATCATATACTATCTTCTGGGGTACCAGCTCCTGAGTTCCATAAATCCGTCATACACTCCGTTTATACTGCTATGCTGCGATTCTTACTGTAAATTCGTATGCAGTCATATACTATGGCTGCTGCCTTACGCCCGTAAAGAAGAAGAAAGCAAAGCAAAGGTTATATACTCAAGACAAAACTATAAGGAAGAAACAGCATCAGCCATCGGAGGACTGCTTCCGCTTGTATTCATGCCTCACAGTTTCTTCATAACACTGCCGGTTCCGATACTGGTATTTATCTATATACAACACCTGTTGCGAAAACGATTGGGTGGATATACAGGCGATTGTTGCGGAGCGTCATTTCTGATATGTGAACTGTCAATGTGGTTCTCCATTGCAATAGTTTCAGGATTGATCCGATAAAAACCTAAATACGATGAGTACAGGAAAAAAGAAGAAAATAGTATGGGTGAGACATACCGCCCCGGATGTAATCCCGGGAACATGTTACGGCCAGACTGATGTACCGTTAAAAGCTTCATTTGAAGAAGAGGCATTAAGATGCGCCGGACAGCTAAAGAAATACTCATTCCAGAAAGCATATACCAGTCCACTCTCACGCTGCACACGGCTTGCCGGGTTCTGCGGCTTCAAGGAAGCTGTCCATGACCCGCGGCTTATGGAGATGAATTTCGGCAACTGGGAGATGAAGCGTTATGACGAGATAGACGATCCATATCTGTCCCGGTGGTTAGACGACTACCTCCATCTTCCCGCACCTAACGGCGAATCTCTGGAGATGCAATATTCCAGGATATCATCCTTTATTGATGACATTCTTAAAAAGGAAGAAAACGAAATCGTGGTTTTCTCCCACGGCGGAAGCATAGTATGTGCTATGATTTATGCCGGTATGGCAACATTCGAGAACGGATTCAGCAAACAGCCCTCTTATGGTGAAATTGTAGAGATGGAGTTCTGATACCCGACTACGAGACAGGAAGAACACCTGACGACATATAAACCACGGCAGCCACAATGACAATCATAAAGACTTCGGAAACTCTGTTTATACGGATAGCCACATCAGCATCCCCGCATACAAACTTACGATTGTTACTGCCGATAAATGGTTTATACACCAATTCCCCGAAATAATTGTGAGGACCTCCAAAACGGCAATTCAAGATACCGGCAAGCGCAGCCTCCGGATAACCGGAATTAGGACTTGCGTGCTCATGCCCGTAACGAAGCACAAATCTCAACAGCGACGGACGTCCGGAAGCCATTACCATCAGAAAAGCAGTGATACGTGCCGGTATAAAATTGGCGGCATCGTCAATCTTTGCCGCACAATATCCAAACAGTCTATAGCGTTCATTCTTGTACCCTATCATCGAATCAAGGGTATTTATCATCTTGTATGTCAGCATGCCCGGTACCCCCAGCAGCATAAACCAGAATAACGGAGCAATCACCCCATCACTCAGATTTTCAGCCAAGGTTTCCAGTGCAGCGGCACGTACTTCCTGACCGTCAAGCTCGTTTGTATCCCTGCCTACAATACGTGCAACCTGCTTCCTGCCTTTTTCAAGCGACACTTCCATGGCATCGAATACCATCCTGACCTCGTCTATCAATGTCTTTCCTGCCAGACAATAGAACACTGCAACTGACGAAAGAAGCACACCAGCCCAGTTACTACATGAAGAAACATATTTCAGGAGAAAATAGGATGCCGTAAAAACAACCGCTATAAGAAGCAAGGCCGTAAACGCTCCCTTGATACGGCGGAAACGTCCACTATTCAGTCTATGTTCGAAAAAGCGAATCATATTTCCAAAACCTACCACAGGATGAGGCAGCCAAAGAGGGTCACCCAACAACTTGTCCAACACTACTCCCACAAGCAACGGCAACAATACATTCAACGTATGCAAATCCATTCTTTAATACAATTAATCAGTTCATCATTTTCTTCAGGCATCTGTACGGCAATCCTGAAGAAACGTTCATCAAGTCCATCGAAATTCGAAGCGTCACGAATCAAGATTCCTTTTTCCACTGCCAGGAAAGTTTTCAGTTCCGAAGCCTTACCTTTTTTCAGGCGCACAAGCATATAGTGAGTATCCGATTTCATGACATCCATCTCCCCTGTCATTTCCAGAGCAGAAGCCACACGGTCTTTCTCACGGAGCAACGCAGGCAAATCGATTTCAAACTCATCATGATGAGTCAGCAGATAATGGCCTGCCGATATGGCAAGAGCATTGACAGACCACGGCATCTTGCACTTCTTCAAGCCATTTATCAGTTCCAGATTTCCGGTAACTCCACCCAATCTGAGCCCCGGAATGGCAAAATGCTTTGTCATGGAATGAAGCAACAGCACATTCGGCAACATAACAGTTTCCTTAGCCGACAATAACGGGACAGCAGTAAACGCCTCGTACGACTGGTCTATTACAAACAGGCATCCCGGATTATTGACTATCATCTTACGGAGTTCATACACATCCACGGCTTTCCCTGTAGGATTGTTAGGATTACATATCCAGCAGATGTCGCAACCGGAAATATCCATCCGCTCAAAAGAATAAGCCTTTATGATTTCATGCGAATGCAACCCACACGCATCAGCATATTCGCTGAATGTAGGCATCAGAATTATCGAACGGCTTTTCCTGAAAGCCTGGGCTATAAGATAAATAGCCTCGGTAGCTCCGTTTGTGACACAAATCGAAGCATCCACAATATCCAGTTGCTCCGCCCACAATCTTTCCAGGGAATATGGCTCCGGTTCAGGATAAGAACGTATGCATGATATCACACTGCACAAATAGGCATTAAGCCCGTCATGAGAAACACTTCCATAAACATTCGAGCTGAAATTCATACGGATTCCATTCCTGTACTGAAAAATATCATCACCGTGTCCTTTAATCATTATCTGAAAGTATTTTATACAACAATGGCATATTTATGTGCGAACGAACATGAGCAGCCAGCCTGTCATACTGTTCTTCCTTAAATGATAGATAATCGGATATATTTCCTTTTTCAATGTCTGTATAAGGCGCCAACAGATAATTGACAACAGCTTCATTATCCAATATACCATGCATATACGTACCAAAACATTTCTCTCCCACTCTCCATCCTTCGGCTGTTCCATCCTGCAGATAATTCAAAGGAACTGCATCACTGTCAGCCGATAAAATGCTTTGTCCCATGTGAATCTCATACCCTTTGCAGATATCTCCGTCCGGGGCCAGAAATCTGAATTCAGTCTGACGGGTAACCTTTTCCGAATGCATGACAGTAGAAACAGGCAACAATCCAAGTCCCGGCAAACGGTTTATTCCTCCTTCCACACCGTCCGGATCTTCTACATACAGTCCCATCATCTGATAACCTCCACAGATACCGAAAACGGTTGCTCCGTTTCGTGCCGCCCTGACTACAGCCTCGGCCACCCCGTTCCGGCGCAACTCCAGCAAATCATCCAGAGTACTTTTTGTTCCGGGCAATATCACTATGTCAGCTTTGCTTATCTCCTCGGTATTATTGGTATAATACAGATTTACACGCTCGTCCCGCTCCAAACGGTTGAAATCAGTAAAGTTTGACAAATGGCGCAACAATACGACCGCTATGTTGACCTTTCCGCTTACCGCCGCACGCTGTTTCTGCTGCAATTCCAGAGAGTCCTCCTCTTCTATATAGATATCCTTATAATAAGGAATCACGCCAAGCACCGGCACGCCACAAGTTTCCTCCATCATTTTCACACCTGATTCAAACAGGCGCAAATCGCCACGGAACTTGTTTACTATTATTCCCTTTATGCGCTTGCGGTCTTCCGGCAACTGCAGTGCAATAGAGCCGTAAGCACTGGCAAACACACCGCCACGGTCGATATCCGCCACCAGAATTACATCCGCACCGGCATACCTTGCCATCGGCATATTGACAAGATCCGTATCCCTAAGATTAATTTCGGAGATACTTCCCGCGCCTTCCATCACTATAGGATTATAACGTGCCGCCAGTCTGTCGAAAGCGGCACATACCTCACGGCGCAACTCGTCCCTTCCCTCCTTGCTGAAATATTCATACGCACTGCGGTTACCTAAAGGTTTTCCGTTTAGAACTAATTGTGCAATACAGTCTGAACTAGGTTTCAATAAAATGGGATTCATATCCGTATGACACGGCACTCCAGCAGCTTCAGCCTGTACAGCCTGCGCCCTGCCTATTTCCAGCCCTTCGGGAGTGGCATACGAATTGAGAGCCATATTCTGTGCCTTGAAAGGAGCCGGACGATAACCGTCCTGCAAGAAAATCCTGCACAATGCCGTTGCCAGAACACTCTTACCCACATCACTGCCTGTGCCCGCCAGCATCAAAGGATGTAATCGTTTGATATGTATAGTCATTATTTTTTATTCATTTATTAAACGGTCGCAAAAGTACGAATAAACCAATTAAGTAAATATATAGTCTGACGTAAAAAAATATTATTTCACCAAACTTTTTTCTGATATTTATGGTTATTATATTTGCAGGATATAATTAAACACCAAATAAAGATGATAACCAACAACGACATGCTGTTGGCCTTCGGGCTTACACTTATAGCAGGACTGTCAACCGGCATAGGCAGCCTTATAGCATTGCTGTCGAAAAAGACAGACACACGGTTTCTGTCGGCGTCACTGGGACTGTCGGCAGGAGTAATGATTTATGTATCATTCATGGAACTTATGCCGGAATCCGTGCATCTGCTCAGCGGAATATACAGCGAACGCGAAGCTTCGGTATATATGCTCCTGGCCTTTTTCATAGGTATAGGGCTTATAGCACTTATAGACTTCCTGGTTCCTGAAGATGAGAATCCGCATGAGATACATTCATCGCAAGGCAATGATAAGAAGCTGAAGCGGACGGGAGTAATGATGGCGCTTGCCATAGGAATACATAATTTCCCGGAAGGACTTGCAACATTTACATCGGCACTTACCGACCTTGAAATAGCCATACCTATTGTGTTTGCAATAGCCATACATAATATACCTGAAGGCGTGGCTGTGTCTGTTCCTATCTATCACTCCACAGGAAGCCGCAGGAAGGCATTCTGGTATTCATTCCTGTCGGGAATGGCTGAACCTATCGGCGCACTGATAGGAATACTTTTCCTCATCCCCTTTTGGACTCCTTCAATCAATGCGCTGCTTCTGGCTCTGGTTTCAGGAATCATGGTATATATATCATTCGATGAGCTGCTGCCAAGCACAGAAAAGTACGGACATCACCATTGGGGAATTACCGGTGTAATCTCCGGTATGGCAATAATGGCGGTAAGCTTGTTGCTGATATAACATAAAGAAAGCAAATACCTGATTTTGTGTTAAAACAGGCTTTTAATTTCTATTTTCAAAGAAAAATATGTACATTTATAGACATAAACCTATAAAACCTTATGTTTATGAGAAAGTACATTGCAGAACTATTAGGCACTATGGTCCTTGTATTGCTGGGATGTGGTAGTGCAGTATTTGCCGGCGGTACAGCCGACATAGTAGGTGCAGGAACAGGAACTATCGGAGTTGCGTTAGCTTTCGGCTTATCAGTAGTAGCTATGGCATATTGTATTGGAAACATTTCCGGATGCCACATAAACCCTGCCATCACTTTCGGGGCATGGATAAGTGGCAGGATTGATACGAAAGACGCCTTTATGTACATAGTGTTCCAGATTGTAGGAGCTATCATAGGGGCTATGATATTGTCGATACTGGTTGGAACCGGCGGACACGCAGGACCTACAATGACAGGAGCCAACACTTTCGACAACGGAGAAACAGCACAGGCATTCATCGCCGAAGCGGTATTTACTTTCATATTCGTACTAGTGGTATTGGGTGCGACTGACGAGAAGAAAGGCGCAGGAAACATGGCAGGACTGGCAATCGGACTGACACTGGCACTGATACACATTGTATGTATCCCTATTACAGGAACATCTGTAAATCCGGCAAGAAGTATAGGTCCGGCCATCATGGAAGGCGGACAGGCACTCAGCCAGCTCTGGCTGTTCATCGTAGCGCCGCTGGTTGGTGCGGCATTCAGCTCACTAGTATGGAAATTCATAGGCGGAGGCAAACGTTAAAAGTCCGGCAAGTTATTATCACATAAACCTTGTATTTGAACAAAAACATAGTTCCAGTACAAGGTTTTTTGTTTTGTCAAATACATTTATGATAAAATAAAAGGGCAAAAACAAAGAAAAATGGGTCTTTTTTTGGGATTTAATATATAATCAAGTAATTTTGCTTGACATAGAAACAAGCATAAAATATGACACATTTAGAAAAACTGGATTATATACCTCAAAACATAGACCTGATGGCAGGAATGGATATTACAGGAAATATCAAACATCTGTTCAAAATTCCGTCAAAAGTTCCGGGATATATGTTTCTGTTATGTTTCAAGGGAACATGTTCAATAACAGTACATCTCACACAATACACAATGAAAAAAGGGACATTGCTTATATTGCTGCCGGACCTTTATTTTCAGGTATTGGAACAAAGTGATGACTGTAAATTCATTTTTGCCGGATTTGCCACAGAGCTTGTGAGGAGCTCGTCACTATTCTCAAAATCAATAGAATACACCCCTTTTATTTTCGAAAAGCCTGTTTTGCAACTTGACAAAAAAGCATTTGACCTCATGTACAGCTATATGAGGATAATTATCAAAGCAAAAAACATATCAGTCAATATTATCACACAGGAGCAGGCAGCACTGACTTTCACACAGCTGATTTTGGGACTTGGAAATCTGATTAAGAACGGAAAGAGTGTAAACCAGCAATATAACAGAAACCAGGAAATAGTGAAAGAACTTGTCAGAACTGTGGTAATGAACTATCATACGGAAAGAAACGTAAGTTTTTATGCTGACAAGATGCATCTGTCGCCACAGCACCTTAGCACTACAATAAAGAAGATTACGGGAAAGACCCTGACAGACATCATATCTTCATTCATTATAAATGATGCGAAAGCAAAACTGAAATCTACGGAAATGACGATTCAGGAGATAGCCTACTCGCTGAACTTCCCTGACATCTCTTTCTTCGGAAAATATTTCAAAAGATATACAGGCATGTCGCCTAAACAATACAGAAACACTGAATTATAAAAAAAGATTCGTAATAACTTAAACAGCGTTTAAACGGTAATTAAGTACTGTTTAAACGCTGTTTAATGTTATAAGAGATTGAAAAAATTACCTGATTCCAGATTTTAATCCTTGATTTCTTCAATCGGAGTTATATCTACTATGTTTTCCTCTTCTTTCATTACTTTTTTCTTAAAACGTATCAGCCTTATCAGGTCAGTAAGAGAATAGACTATAGCGGAAACACCAAGTATGGTAAAAGGAAGTGTTGCAGCCTGGAACGGATTTGCCAAAACCACTATACCAGCCAATAATACCAATACAGGAACAACATACATCAGAAACGGCACTTTGGTGATACTGCGTACCGATATGAAATTAAACAATTGAGAAAGTCCTGCCAGCACCAATAATACACCAAGTACATACATCAAAGTGGTAATGAAAAAGTCAGGCATAATCATAAGCCAGAATCCCAACAAAGCACTACCTACCGCAGCAACCGGAAATACAGATTTTATGCCGGCCTCTTGCCTACGCTTTGCAGTTGCCAGATATCCAAACACACCTATAAGCCCGGGTAGCATGAACAGTACTCCAATTGTTATAACAAGATAGCGTACTGCTTCGCCTGGCCATACCACTAACAGAATGCCTATTATAAGAGCACATATACTGCTCAACGCATAGTAATTAAAGTTTCTCATAACCAAAATTTTGTTTTTATTGTCAACACGAATTTAAGTATATATTGCATAAATAACAAAAAAATCTCCAATTTGATTACGTCATATACCTACTTATAGGTATTTTTAAGTATAATTTTACCAATTTATAGGTATTGACGTAACGTATAAAAGCCGATATCTTTGCCATGACTTAAAAAACTATAAAAGGACATAAAATCATGGCAACAGGAAGAATCTTATTTACGGCCGTGTTCTCGGCCCTTACACTCAATGCCGCATTTGCCGACAACAGTGCAGAAAACAAGAAAGAGGAAAAGAAAGAAAGCAGACTTACATTCGGAGGATATGGCGAGGCTGCATACAGCAGAAACTTCTTCAGCGACAACTATCTCAGATATACAGACGCGAAGAACTATAAGGGTGAAAGCCACGGCAGATTTGACCTTCCGCATGTGGTATTCTACGTAGGTTACGACTTCGGCAAAGGATGGTCGCTGGGAAGTGAAATCGAGTTCGAGCACGGAGGAACTGAAAGCGCCGTTGAAATAGAAGAGGAAGAAGCCGGCGAATACGAGAGCGAAATAGAACGCGGAGGCGAAGTGGCACTCGAACAGTTCTGGATTCAGAAATCTTTCTGTAAGGAATTCAATATCAAGATGGGACATATCATAGTACCTGTGGGAGGGACAAACCAGCATCATATGCCAACCGAATTCTTCGGAGTCTACCGTCCGGAGGGTGAAAACACTATTATGCCTTGTACATGGCACGAAACAGGAATCAGTCTTTGGGGACAGGCAGGAAAATGGAGATACGAGGCCATGTTACTGCCGGGACTTGATTCCGATCGTTTCAACCGTATGAACTGGATTCAAGGCGGAGCAGGAAGCCCATATGAATTCAAGATTGCAAACGCCATGGCTGGAGCTTTCAGAGTGGATAATTATTCTATTAAAGGACTTCGACTTTCAGTGAGCGGATATGTAGGCAACTCGTTCAGCAACACTCTGAGCAGAAGCAAAAAGGAGAAGTTCAAGAATGTAAAAGGTACAGTAGCTATCGGAGCATTCGACTTCGGATATAACGGTCATAACTGGATAGTGAGAGGTAACTTCGACTATGGCCATCTGTCCGACGCTCAGCTGATAAGCGAATACAATATGGGAATGAGCAGCAACTCCCCTTCCCCAAAACAGGCAGTAGCATCTGATGCCATTGCTGCAGGAATAGAAGCCGGATACGACCTTTTCTCTCAGTTCGAAAAGACAAGGGCAAAGGACCAGAAATTCTACATCTTCGGAAGATACGATTATTATGACTCAATGCACAAAACCAGCGGACTGAAATACGAATACTGCGGAAGAAACCGCATAGCGGCAGGTATCAACTATTTCCCAATGAAACAGATTGTCATCAAGGGGGAATATTCCATAGGACTTCTGAAAGATATTTACAATAACGAGCCTGCCGTATCGCTTGGCATAGCCTACGCAGGATTCTTCACAAGATAATCCACAAAAAACAAACATGTATAACTTTAATTCAACAACTAAAATGAAAAGTATTTTAAAGACTTCTGCCTTTATAGCAATGAGTGCTATCATGGCAACATCAATGACATCGTGCGATGAAAACAATGGTGAAAACCCAGGCGAATTGTCTGCAAAGGAGCAGACACTGAAAGATGCTGTTACTCCCTACGTGAACAACACCGTAATCACCACCTACAAGAGTATGGCTGATGCGGCCATCAAACTGATGAATGCATGCAATGAAGCGAAAGACAAATTCGACGGCGACAAGAGCGGTGCCCAGGAAAAGATTACAGAAGCCGGTAACTACTGGAAGGAATCAAGAAAATACTGGGAGCTGAGCGAAGCATTCCTTTTCGGTGCAGCAGCCGATTATAACATCGACCCGCATATCGACTCATGGCCTCTTGACAAGGTGGCACTGGAACAGCTGCTCAACAACCAGGGCATGATGAACGCCATCGGTGAAGGCGGCGGTGCATACGTAAGTGCAAACCTGGGATACGGTCTGCTTGGTTTCCATGCCATTGAGTATATGCTCTTCCAGCTTAACGCGTCAGGCGACAAGTCATCGGCAAGAGACGTAAATTCACTAAACAAAAACCAGATGATTTACATGGCAGCTGTGGCTGAAGACCTGTGCTTCCAGTGTGTACGCCTCGAAGCTTCATGGGCAGGCATGGACAATGTATCATCCGAAAAACAGACAATACTTACCGACAACGAACTTGAACCGACATTCAATTACGGAGAAAGCATGCTAAATGCAGGTCAAGGCGGTAGCAAATACGTCAATTACACTGATGCCGCTCAGGAAATCCTTCAAGGCTGCATCGACATTGCCGACGAAGTGGCTGAACAGAAAATGGGACGTCCTGCCAACGGAAGTAGCGAAGAGGATAAGAACTATATCGAATCGCCATACAGTCTCAACTCTATTGTTGACTTTGCGGATAATATCCGAAGCATCAAAAATGCATACGAAGGCAGCAACGACGGAGACAAGTCCGTGAGCGACTTCATCGCATCGGTAAATGCGGAAAAAGATAAAGCTGTAAAAGACGCTATAGCAGCCGCAATAACATCTATAGAGAAAATTCCTGAACCATTCGCAAAGAATGCTACAAGCCAGACTACCAAAGATGCCATAGCAGCAGTGGCTAAAGTATCAAATACACTTAGTGAAGCAGCAAACGTATTGAATGAAAATTAATAATAAATATTTACAGTTACAGTTACAGTGTAAAGTGTGTAACCATAGTGTTATACACCTTTCACTGTTTAACAAAACATAGACATGTATTAAACATCCTTTAAATGTAAAATAACTAACTTATGAAGAAATTTTATTTACTTGCAAGTACAGCGTTATTTGCCGGACTGACTGCATGCCAGGACAATACCGGCGACACACCGGATAACGGCAACCAGCCAGGTGAGCTTCCTGAATGGTACTACACAGGCGGTGAATTAGGCACAGCTTTTCTGGCAACCTCTAATGCCTTAGAACAACCAACTCCGGCAGTAGAACAGGCCGGCATGGACAGCCAGTTCAAGAACGGAGAAGCACTATTTGAAAAACCTTTCATGAGTAATCATGACGGAGTGAGAAACGGACTAGGTCCTGTGTACATACGAACATCGTGTATACACTGCCACCCAGGATACGGACACGGGAAGAGACTTCCTGCCGGAACATTCGAAACAAACAGCATAGGAAACGGATGTCTGCTGGTAGTTTATAATCCACAGACAGACGCATACGTAAGCTGGCTTGCAGGTATGCCACAGACACATGCGGTGGAACCATTCAAGGCTCCTCTGGACGAAAGCAAGAT
Organism: Bacteroides caecigallinarum; assembly: GCF_016902295.1. Taxonomy (GTDB): domain Bacteria; phylum Bacteroidota; class Bacteroidia; order Bacteroidales; family Bacteroidaceae; genus Phocaeicola; species Phocaeicola caecigallinarum_A. The sequence continues at coordinate 81,459 of NZ_JACJLQ010000009.1, forward strand.
AACTGTGGAATGGAAAAACCATACAGACCAGTGGAACAACACATTCCCCGATGGTGAGAAATACGAACTGCAATATCCCGAAGTAAAAATACCTAAAGAAGCAATTTATGTAGTCAATCAAGGATATACCCTGCCGGAAGACTATGCCGTAAGATTGGAATCAACTATCGGCATCTATGGAACAGGACTTCTTGATGCCATCTCCGGTGAGGACCTGAAAGCCGAATATGCCAAACAGGAAGCCGACGGACTTTTGCCAAATGGAATAAACCCGGCATTCTTCAAGAACGGAGAGTGGGTTAAACAGTACAGCAACACAAAGCCGACAGATATTCTTCCAGGAACAGTGAAAGAAGAGCATCCATTCAAGTTCACATACGCCCTTAGCCGCGGACCTTTGCAGGACGCCGCAGGATCAAACGCTTTGTGGAATATCACAAACGTGACAAGAACAAACAGAAGATACCACTACCTTGACGCAGCAGGAACATACGCCAAATATTCTGCAAAAGACCCTGAAGTACAGGCTGGATATAAGGATTATATCGAGCAGGCTGACCCTGAAAAGAATCACCCTACATGGCATCCGGCAAGCGAAAATCCGGAAGATATAGAAGCAGCCATACTTGCTTATCTCACCTCGAAAGAACTTGACGTGGAAATGAGCGACGAGGATTACGTGGATTTCATGGTATGGCACAGAGGTCTTGCAGTGCCGGCAGCAAGAAATGTTGACGACCCGGATGTACTGAAGGGTAAAGAACTCTTCGAACAGATAGGCTGCACATACTGCCACAAACCGTCATGGACTACGGGCGACGACAATTTCTACGACCCTAACGGTATTTTCAGCAAAGGTGACAGCCGCCTTCCTAAATATCCTAACCAGAAGATATGGCCTTACTCGGACATGATTCAGCACAAGCTTTACATGGAGAATGATATCCGTACAGGATGGTGCCGAACCACTCCGCTTTGGGGAAGAGGATTGCACCAGAGATGTACAGGCTCAGCTACAGCGGACAGACTTCATGACAACCGGGCACGAAACGTAATAGAAGCAATCATGTGGCATGGCAACGAAAAGAGTGATGCATACTATACCGTGCAGAAATTCAGGGAGTTATCAAAAGAAGACAGAGATGCAATAGTAAAGTTTATCGATTCGATATAAGATATAAATATACAAGACTGTCCTCCCATCTGCACATCGGAGGACAGTCTTTCAAACAGACATTCGCTATATATGACCAACAAGTTGCTGAAAATATCCAAACAGACTACTATCATAACTATTTCGCTGCTGATAATAATCATGGTGTCAGCCACAATAGCAGAAAAAACATACGGCACACCATTTGTCAGCCAACATTTCTATTCTAACCCTATTTTCATTGCATTATGGTTTGTAGCCGCCATTTCCGGCACAGTATATATTCTAGAACGGAAACTGAATAAACGGACAATCACTTTCTGCATGCATGCCTCCTTCATCATTATACTGTCTGGTGCTTTCATAACACACATCTTCGGACTACAAGGTAGCATACATCTCAGAATGGACGAAAATCCGAAACAGAGTTTCAGGACATCAGACGAAACAGAACACGAACTACCTTTTTGTATTTCGCTTAAGGAATTCCGAACAGAATACTATTCAGGCACTTCAACACCCATGGATTATGTAAGCACAATATCAATACACGACGGTTCGGATACGGAAGGAACAGTCTCGATGAACCGTATATTCAAACACAGAGGTTACCGTTTCTACCAGTCGGGATATGATGCCGACGGAAAGGGAAGCACACTATACGTAAGCCACGACCCGATTGGCATTGCCGTCACTTACACGGGATATTTACTCCTCTTTCTTTCAATGATACTGTTCTTCTTTGAAAAGAAATCCGCTTTTAAGAAAAGGATTTCTGCAGTGTTCATATTACTCATCATACCATTTGCGTCATTGTTTGCCGAAAACAAACTGCCACCTACTCTCCCTGCCGGTACAGCTGAAATCTTCGGAAACATACGCGTAAATTATAACGGCCGGATAGCCCCACTGCAAACCCTTGCCATTGATTTCACAAAGAAGATATACGGAGAGAAAAGCTACGAAGATCTGTCGGCAGAACAAGTACTGACGGGATGTTTCTTCTATTACGACTACTGGAAAGAAGAGCCATTTATCCGCATAAAAAGTAAATATGTTCAGAAAGTACTGGGCGTAGAAAGCAAGTATGCCAAACTGACGGACTTTATAGGGACAGACGGATTTAAAATAGACAATAAGCTGAAAACCGAGAAAGACAGAAAGCGCATCCGCGAACTGGAAGAGGCAGCGGAGAAAATCAGTCTGATAAGCTCATTATGTACCGGAAATCTTCTGAAGATATATCCGGTATTCGACAATGAGAAAGGTGCATATACATGGTACTCAATTCCCGACAATCTGCCATCGGACATTGAGCGCGACAAATGGCTGTTCATAAGATACAGCATGAACTATATCGCAGAGAAAGTGGCAATGAAAGATTTTGACGGAACGGAAAAACTGACAGACAAAATCATAAAGTTTCAGGAAAAGGAAGCCGGAAACTCGCTGCCATCGAACACAGAATTTAAGGCAGAGAGGATATACAATTCGTTTGCCAATCTGAAACTGCTCGCCATGTTCTGTCTCACAATAGGTATATTCGGCTATATATTCCAGATTTATAATGTGGTAAAGGGAAAAGGAAAGAGCGGAACAAACCGCTACATGTATATACTGCTGTTCCCTACCCTCATCTACGTGTCGGTGATTATTGCGCTTAGATGGATTATAAGCGGACACATACCTGTTTCAAACGGTTTTGAAACGATGCTGATAATGTCAGTAGTTTCAATTCTGTTCAGCATTATTTTCTACAGACGCATGAACAATTCCGTATCGGTAGGCTATATGATTTCCGGACTCGCACTGCTGGTCGCAATGATGGGCGACAGCAATCCTGCCATAACACCGCTTATGCCGGTTCTGTCATCGCCTCTCCTGAGCATACACGTTATGTCCATCATGATTTCTTACTCCCTGTTTGCCATCATGATGCTGAACGGAATCTCTGCCGAAATTCTTCACAGAAGCGGAAACAGAAGCAATGAGGTCTGCAATCTGGAAAACAACAGCCGCATAATCCTTTATCCGGCAGTATTCCTGCTAGTGTTCGGGATTTTTATCGGAGCAATATGGGCAAACGTGTCGTGGGGAAGATATTGGGGCTGGGATCCTAAAGAGGTATGGGCACTCATAACGATGCTGATTTACTCTTCGGCACTGCATACCGAATCTATCCGTTTTTTCAAAAGCCCGATGTTCTTCCACCGTTTCTGCATACTGGCTTTCATATCGGTGCTGATTACTTATTTCGGAGTAAACTTTATACTTGGAGGGATGCACAGTTATGCTTGAGTAAACAGAACATAAACAACAAATAAACACTCACTAAACAGTATTTAAATGTAACTTTATCAAACAAAATGCCCGGCAAACACTGATTATATAGCGTTTACCGAGCATTTAATATCTGTTTGAATACTGTTTAATTACTATTCAATAGTATCAATAAACTTCTACCTTTGCCGCAAGCGACTTACATTTGTCACGCAGGGCATCAAGATTTCCGCCTACTTTATCGTAGCATACCACAACACCCATACGACGATTCAACTTAGTAAATGGCTTGCCGAATATACGTAAGTATGTATCAGGCTGTGAGCATACATTTTCTATTCCTTTATAGCGAGGGGTATCCTTGCTTGCTATAGGTGAAAGAATTACCGCACTTGCACCGATATGTTCCTGAGTGATTCCCGGTATAGGCAATCCGAGGATGGCATACAGATGAAGTTCAAATTCGTTAAGGTTCTGAGTATTTGCCAGTGTCACCATACCTGTGTCATGTGGACGTGGAGAAAGTTCTGAGAAGTAAACGCCATTATCGTGGCTCAGGAAAAACTCTACTCCCCAAAGTCCGTAACCTGTAAGTGCTTCTGTAACCTTAGCTGCCATCTGCTGAGCCTCAGCCAAGTGTTCAGGAGCGATGCGTGCAGGCTGGAAACTTTCGCGGTAGTCGCCACCCTTCTGAACATGACCTATAGGAGGACAGAACAATGTAGGACCGTTCTTCTGAGTTACAGTAAGAAGTGTAATCTCGCTGTCGAACTTGATGAACTCTTCTACAATGAGTTCCTTAATGTCACCACGGCTTCCGCTGCATCCATAATCCCATGAATACTGAAGATCCTCCGGACCTTTGGCTACAGACTGTCCTTTTCCTGAAGAAGACATCAATGGTTTGATAACACAAGGATAACCTATCTTCTCGGCAGCTTCTTTAAGTTCTTCGTATGATTTGGCATAGAAATATTTGGCAGTCTTAAGTCCCAGTTCTTTTGCAGCAAGATCGCGAATAGCCTTACGGTTCATTGTGTAGTTTACGGCACGGGCACTTGGAACGACCTGAATTCCTTCTTGTTCCAAATGGAAAAGACGTTCCGTACGGATAGCTTCTATTTCAGGTACAATAATATCAGGACGATATTTTGCTACAACCTTGTCAAGCGCTTCTCCATCAAGCATACTGAACACCTCACAAGCGTCGGCAACCTGCATTGCGGGTGCACCGGCATAAGAATCACATGCAATTACATACTGTCCCAATCTTTTGGCAGCAATTACAAACTCCTTACCCAATTCTCCGGAGCCAAGCAAAAGTATTTTTTTAGTCATAATTATAAGAGTTTTAGTCTATATATCTGCAAAGATAGTGCAAACCGAGTGAAATACAAAGTGAAAACAAAGTTTTCAACATTTAATTCCGAGGTGCAGCCCATCTTATCTAAAGATAACATTTTTCCTAAAATATTATACCTTGATTTTATATTATTCTGTTCAATATAAAATGTGAAGGCTGTATGATGAAAGGAGCCTGAGATACCAATATTATGCTTATTACAGCTGCAATAATCCAAAGAAATATCAAAAAAATCTTTACAGGAGTTGACATTGGCTCTTTCTTTCCTGCAACATGCAATATAAAATGGATAATGCCCACAATAGGTATTCCAATGACTAATAATCCACACAGAACCATTGTCACTGCAGCTCCTGTTGATGTACCCACCATATCCCAGTTAATGTAAGGCAATGCTTCATAGAAGAATGCCGGCACACTAACTAAAACTCCTGTCGCTGCCATTAACAATGCAAAAAGTACTATCAATGATACTAACACTACAGGAGCGAGGCATATAGCAAGTACAACCAGGAATAATTTGAGAATAAAACCTACAACAGCAAAAAAAGCGTTTCCAAGTTTTTCAAGGAATGTTCGAGGCTTACCAGAATGGACGTAGTCATTCATCCTTTCGAATCCGTCGGTAACGGTTTTTCCTATATTCTCCATATTTACAGGCTCACCCCTCATCTGAAGTTTCTCAGTAGCCGTCCGGGCCATAGGTATTATTATCCAAGCAATAATATACGCAATGATAAAGCCATGAAAGAATATTCCGCATATAAGAGTTATTATTCGCGTCCATGCCACATCCCAACCGAAATATGAAGCAAGTCCGGACAGTACACCTCCAAGAATCTTGTCATCTGGATCTCTGAACAGACGGCGTTTAGCCGTATTATCTGAATATGTATTCCTACTTGACTTAGAACCATCACCGCCAGTATCTCCTTCTGAATTTATCTCTTCAGGCTTACCCATTCTGGCTATCACTTCCTCAACATTTTCTATTGTAATGACTTGCTGTCCACGAGTTATATAGTCTGAAAACAATTCAGAAATACGTGTTTCCATATCACGTATAATTTCTTCCTCACCTTCTTCGTTACGGAAATGGTACTTCAAATTATTCAAATAGTTGTCAAGCAGTACATACGCATCTTCATCTATATTAAAGACCGTACCACCTAAATTTACCGTTAATGTCTTTTTCATTTTGATTCAATAGTTAAAAGTTCATTTCTTAAATGATTTACTGTATCGGAAAGTTCATCCCATGCCGATTCAAGTTCGGACAATACTCCTTCTCCATCTGACGTAAGACTATAATACTTACGTGGTGGTCCCTGAGTTGATTCAATCCATTCATAAGAAAGAAGACCATCATTCTTCAGTCTTGTCAGCAGCGGATAAAGAGTTCCCTCTACAACAATCAGTTTCGCTTCTTTCAGCTTCAATATTATATCCGAAGCATACGACGGTTCCCTATGCAGTAACAGGAGAATACAATACTCAAGCATCCCCTTACGCATCTGAGACTTTACATTGTCAACATTCATAAATATTTATATTGATTTATTTGTTTAGCACAAATATATGTATAATTCAACTACCTTGTATTGCAAAGTACTTGATATATTCATTTTTTCAGCATAATTAACAGTGAAGACCGTTATAATGAATTGTATAAAAAGTTATTTTTGCAATTGTACAAATAAAAAAACGACTAAATATGGTTTCAATTAGAAAAGCTACAACAGAGGATATCCCACTGATAAACAAACTTGCTTGGATAGCATTTCCTGCTACATACCAGGATATCCTGACCAAAGAACAGATTGATTACATGATGGACTGGATGTATTCGCCGGAAAATCTCCTAAAACAGATGACAGAAGAAGGGCATGTATATTACATGGCTTTCACCGACAATGAGCCTGCCGGATATGTATCAATACAGAAAGAAGCAGAAGATTTGTTTCATCTTCAGAAAATATACGTCTTGCCAAAGTTTCAAAAGGAGCATATAGGAAAATTATTATTCTGTAAAGCCAAGGAAGCTGTAAAAGAAATAAACAAGAAACCATGCAGGATGGAACTCAACGTAAACCGCAATAATAAGGCACTTGGATTTTATCTCCACATGGGCATGAAGAAAGCGTCGGAAGGTGATTTCGATATTGGAAACGGATTCTATATGAACGATTATATAATGTCAATCGATATAGAATAAAAAAATGCATGCAGTAATCGGAAAAGATTCACACTGCATGCATTTTTTATCTTATTAATATAATACTATGAATTACTGATGCTGGTCTCTCAGCAAGTCATTAACAGTCTTTACAGGATTGAAAGTGCTCAATGGAACTTCCACAAAAACAGTACTCCAGTCGCTCATCGAACCATTCCACAATCCTGGAAGTTCAAGCGCCTTAAGTTCTTTACCGCCTTTTGACTTGTATGAAATAAAGCCTGTAGCCTTGTCAACATAGTTCACAAGATTGAACTTATTGCCTTTATAATCGCGAATAGCGCAAACTAAATCAACAGGATTGAAGTGAGTACCCTTCTCGAACATAGCTTTCTTTTCAGGATCGTTCATGTCAATCTGTGAACTTTCCAGAATCTGCAAAGAGACACTTCCATCAGGATTATAGGCAAGGAACGGACCACCACCAGGTTCGCCGACGTTCTTAACCATACCACATACACGCATAGGACGGTTAAGTTTCTTACGCAAATAGATAACCAAATCGGCATCTTCCAAGTCCTTAATATCATCCTTACGGCAATGCAACTGTTGCTGGACAAAACGGATAATGTTTTCAAGTTCATCATGACGGTAATGTCCACTGTCAAGAAGCTGCAAATATTCGAAAGCCTGTTTCTGAAGTGTAACCAATACTCCGGCAAGTAATTTCTTATAAGTAACGGTATCAGCTTTCAGTCTGTCAGGAACAACGTTGTCGATATTCTTGATAAATACTATATCAGCATCAAGGTCATTAAGATTTTCAATCAAAGCGCCATGACCACCCGGACGGAACAACAGTTTTCCATTATCACGGAAAGGCTTGTTTTCCATATCAGCAGCCACAGTGTCTGTACTTGGTTTCTGTTCAGAGAAACTGATGTTATATTTTATACCATATTTGGCAGCATATTGCGCTACTTTTTCATCAACAAGTTTAGCGAAAAGTTCACGATGTTCAGTAGAAACGGTAAAGTGTACATTAACTTCCCCGCTCTTTCCTGCTGCATAAAGCGCACCTTCTACAAGATGTTCTTCAAGAGGAGTACGTGCTCCGTTTTCATATTTATGGAACTTAAGCAAGCCTTTAGGAAGTGAACCATAATTCAATCCTGCGGACTCAAGCAGGTTGGCCACAACAGCCTTATAGTTACCTTCAGCTACCAATGCATCGATACCTTTACCGTTATTCTTTACGCAAGCGGCGTCAAGATCGGCATAAAAAGCGAAATTCTTGATATTGTTGAAGAATTTCTTTTCGAAATCAGTAGTTGGAACATCATAATCTGCACCCAGGAACTCAAACATATTCTTAAACATACGACTCGCGGCACCTGATGCAGGCACAAATTTAACGACTTTCTTATCGCTTTCCTTATACGAGTCCCATGCCGCAAGATATGTCTTTTGAGCATCCTCGCCTATCAACATGATACCACGGTTTTCTACAGATGCAGCCGCAAATAGTTTCAAATAAGGGAAACCTTTCTCAAAACAAGCTAACTGTTCGGCAATCTGCTGCTCGGAAATGCCTTTTTTAGCCAATAAATCTTTGTCTTCTTGTGTTAACATATTGTATAAATTAAGTAATGAATTCGTTCTATGGTATATAAATCAGTTCAAAATTATAAAAAAGAACGAAATATAACACATATAAATAAGAAAAAAACTACCTTTACACGGAAGAAAAAAGATTAAGCCATGGAAGAAACCGCTTTTTTTAACAAAAACGAAAAAGAACAACTTGTTTCACTATATAAGAAACTGCTAAGACTATCAAAAGATACACTGCAAAAGGACGATTGCAGAAAAATAAAATCACACCTTATCAAGGTGATGAAAGACGGAAGCATCCCAAGAAATGCCTTTGGAATGAATCCGATAATCAAGGATATGCAGACTGCTGTAATAGTTGCCGAAGAAATAGGTATGCGCCGTGCGTCAATACTCGGAATAATGTTGCACGAGTCTGTAAAATATAATTTGTGTACACTTGAAGAAGTAAAAAACGAATATGGCGAAGACGTTGCAATAATAATCAAAGGATTGGTGAAAATAAACGAGCTATATGCCAAAAGCCCTACAATAGAATCCGAGAACTTCAGAAACTTGCTGTTGTCCTTCGCCGAAGACATGAGAGTGATACTTATCATTATTGCTGACAGGGTGAACCTCATGCGTCAGATAAAGGACAGCGAGAATGATGAAGCCAGAATCATGGTCTCAAACGAAGCGGCATATCTATACGCTCCGCTTGCACACAAACTCGGACTATACAAGCTAAAATCCGAACTTGAGGATTTGTCATTGAAATATACACAACATGATATATATTATCACATCAAGGACAAGCTTAATGCGACAAAAGCAGCCCGCGACAGATACATCGACGCATTTATAGAACCTATAAAGAAGAAATTGGAAGAAGCCGGACTCAAGTTCCACATGAAAGGCAGAACCAAGTCTATTCACTCCATTTATCAGAAGATGAAAAAACAGGGGTGCCCTTTCGAAGGTGTATATGACCTGTTTGCTATCAGAATTATCCTCAATTCAGAACTTGACAAGGAAAAACAGGAGTGCTGGCAGGCTTACTCCATCGTTACTGATATGTATCTTCCTAACCCTAAACGTCTTCGCGACTGGCTGTCTGTTCCTAAAAGCAACGGATACGAATCATTACACATCACCGTAATGGGTCCTGAAGGGAAATGGGTTGAAGTACAGATTCGTACCGAAAGGATGGACGAAATAGCAGAGAAAGGATTGGCCGCACACTGGAGATATAAAGGAATAAAGGGCGAGACAGGACTTGACGAGTGGTTGAACTCAATACGCGAGACGCTTGAAAATGCCGACAGCGACCTTGAAGCTATGGACCAGTTCAAACTCGACCTGTATAAGGATGAAGTGTTCGTTTTCACTCCTAAAGGCGATTTATACAAACTGCCTCAGGGAGCGACTGTTCTTGACTTTGCTTTTACAATCCATACCAACCTGGGAAGCAAATGTATCGGAGCAAGGGTTAATGGAAAGAATGTACAACTCAAACAGATACTGAACAGTGGAGACCAGGTTGAAATAATGACTTCGAGCACACAGGTACCTAAGCAGGACTGGCTGAATTTTGTTACTACTTCGAAAGCAAGAACAAAAATCAGACAGGCATTGAAGGAAATTGCCGCCAGACAGACACAGTTTGCGAAAGAAACCCTGGAACGTAAATTCAAGAATAAAAAGATTGAATATGACGAATCCATACTTATGAGACTCATCAAAAAAATGGGTTTCAAGACTGTTACCGATTTCTATAAAAGCATATCCGACGAAAGCAGTGATATAAACAATATTATAGAAAAATATCAGGAGTTACAGAAACGAGAGACAGAACAACGTGATGAAGTGATATACAGAAGCGCTGAAGGATACAACCTGCAGCAGAACACAGAGTTGAAAGATTATTTCAAGGACGATGTATTGGTTATTGACCAAAACCTGAAAGGTATTGACTTCAACCTTGCAAAATGCTGTAATCCTATTTATGGCGACGATGTATTCGGATTTGTTACCATATCAGGCGGCATAAAAATCCACCGGTGCGACTGTCCAAACGCTCATGATATGAAGTCGCGCTTTCCGTACAGAATTGTACGCGCAAGATGGGCGGGCAAGAGCCAGGGCAAGCAATATCCTATTACACTGAAGATTGTCGGTCATGACGATATTGGTATAGTAACTAATATAACGTCAATAATAAACAAGGAAAACAATATCCTTTTAAGGTCTATAAGTGTAGATTCAAACGACGGACTATTCTCCGGAATGCTGACGGTAATGGTGGACGATACATCAAAACTTGAGGCTTTGATAAAGAAACTGAGGACAGTAAAAGGTGTCAAACAGGTGAACCGAGGTTAAAATCAGCACTATACAGGAAACATCTGTTAATTTTACCGCAAAACATGTACAGAGAATAATTTAAAAAGTAAATTTGCAACGTTAAATATAAAACCCAATAATATGAGAAAGTTCATTCTTACCACATTAATGCTTTTTATGGGTATTGTAATGGTAGTAGCAGCAGGCACAGCTGAAATTAAATTCGAAAATACCACTCACGATTTCGGCAGTTTTTCCGAAAGCAGTCCGAAGGTGACATGCACATTCAAGTTTACAAACGTAGGCGACGGTCCGTTAGTGATACACCAGGCTATAGCAACATGCGGATGTACCGTACCACAATATCCCAAAGAACCGATACAACCGGGAGAAAGCGGTGAGATAACTGTTACATACAATGGTGCCGGAAAGTTCCCCGGAAGATTCCAGAAAACTATAACATTACGTACTAACGGAAAGTCTGAAATCACCCGTCTGATAGTAAAAGGTGATATGATGCCTGCGGCTGCTGACGCAGAATAAAAAAATAAACAATAGAATATATAAAGAAATAGGCTGTCATGCGTGACAGCCTATTTCTTTATATATCTTTCAATTATTTTCTATCGACTATGTTCTTAAATATAGAGCCGAATATTATATACTGTGTGTTACCAGCAATTGTACCTTCATTCTGTCCCCACAAGAAAGGCCAGTCATCGAAATTTTCGAAATGGTCCGGCTTACGGAAAAGTAATCCAGGAGCGACATTGCCAGGGATGAATGAAAAGTCAGCCCTATTATTACCATAAAATACCTTCTTAGGACGTGCTGCTCCAACTGCCGCGACAAACGAATAATTATGATAAGGATGACAACCGAACATCCAGTTGGCGGCGCGATATACCTCATCTTTCTTCACTATTTCCGGATAATAATAATGAGCGAAACATACTGCTGTTCCAAAACTGAGCACCTGATTGCTTCCTGCCCAGTTTCCAAGACCAATAGGCACACCGTATGGATTCTGCTTGTCAAAACCACTAATGTATTTTGCAAATTTCTCTACGTATGGTTTCAGTTTGTCACGGTAAGCTTCATCCATATAAGGAATAGCGTCTAATGCTGTCTGAATATTAAATTCAAGATTCCGGTCCAATCCGCTCCATATTTCCTTCATAAAGGCATCAAGATATTTTTTATCGCGCGTAGCGGCATATAACTGCATATTGGTGGCCGCAAATCCGTATTTCCTTTGGTCTGAGGATTTTTTATCAGACAATTTCATTAATTCCTCAGCCTCCTGCATCAGACGCTTTGACTGCTTCAACGCTCTTGCGGCCAGACTGTCATTATAGCCTTCGAGTGCATGGGCAGCAGCCGCAAACATAGTCGCCGCACGCATATCGAGCTCAGGATTTCTCGTTGTAAATGCCCACATGTCATCGGGAGTTCCACTCCGTTTGCCATCAGCTGACACTTCATAAGGTTTTAAAGAAGGATCATAATGTAACCCGTCGGTTATGGATGCCGCATCACCAAGATGATGATAATTGTCCAGCACTGAGTTTGACAATGTAGAAGCCATGTGACCAATCTGTTCAGCCTGTGCCACCAGATTTAATGTTCCGTGTTCAATATATTGCATTATATCAGGTTTACCGTCTGGACAATGCAAATCAACATAACGTTGCTGTTCGCTTACGAATGTCTCGTCACGCTGTGGTTTGAATAATTCCCATGTACGAATGAAGTTTTCCACAACATTAATATTCGAACCCGTCTCAATATCAAAATCACCCGCATCGAAGAAACCACCGACATTCAAACCCGGTATAAGCTCCAAAGGTTTGTATTTAGTATCAGTAGTTGGTCCCTGATAATGCAAATCAAAGTGGTCGCTTGGAGGAGCCTGCAGATATCCTTCCTTAAACGGTTCGCCATGCCATACACGGTACGCTTCGTTCACATACATGTGATTCATGTGTATAGGAACCCATACATCTGTTGTAGCATCTGTTATCTTATCATATACATGGCTATCAATAATGAAATTGTTAGTTTTGACAGTGTCATACTGTATATAATATACACCCGGAGTTTTCACATCCGAAAAGTCGAACTTTACGTAGTTATACTTGAAATAATCTCCCCACGTTTCTATCTTTCCTTCATAAGCTTTAGACACTGTTCCGTCTTCATTTATTCGCATAAGGGCGGCAACATTTTTGGGAGTATCATTCTTGTCCAGTTCTATAACGCTTACCTTTGGCTGCTCGGGAGTATATCCCACCTGACAAAAGCCGATATTAGGTTTGCGAATCCAACCATCAATGGCGTTTGGCTTAACTGTCCAGCTTACCACCTTTCCGGTCTTGTTTTTGGGAAGGACACTTCTTAATACAAACCATCCATTCTGCGCCAGCATACGGCCGTCATATAATTCCAACTCAGAATCACTGCTATTAATACTTATCATTCTTTCAGGATCATCCATCGCCATTGTTATATTATGACCTGTTTCAATAGGCAATGGATTGATAAAACGCCCGGTTCCTCTGTCGTCGTAAGTCTTAAAACCTTTAAACTGTCTTGGTTTCTCACTGTTGGGACGCGTAACGGTCTGACTGCTGGCATAACGCGGAAATCTGTTCAGACGACCATCCATAAGGAACGTCTTAAGCCAATATCTTGAGGGCAAGAACTCTAAATTTAGGCCGGCTTTGCCTGCCAGTTCTTCCGGAACAGGACTGTCAAGCCAGACTGCAATTTCTACAGTCTCGCCTTTTGAGGTGACTACTATCCTACTGTCAAAATCATAATCTTCATAACGTAACCCAACCTCAATTACACCTTTCTCGCGGTCCACATTCCTGAAAGTCATCTTGGGGACAAGATCCCATTGCTCAGGTGTGCTGTTCAATCTGACCGCACCTCCCTGGATACTCCGGATACCATGTTGTATGATTTCAATACCGGAATTTTTTTCATCATTAAACCCACCATCAAAACTATTGCTGAATACCAGCACATTGATGCCTTGTTTTTCAAAATACCCTTTATCGTTCAGCTTCAGGTCCTGTGCCTGAGCAAAAGTAGTGGCCAATAGGCCAAATGCTAAGAAAATGTTTTTCATGTTGTTTTTCATATAAATAAGAATATTTTTTAGACTGTATTATAAAGGCTATGTTTAATCCACACATTCGTTTTTTTAAAAATATTAACAAAAGTGAGAATAAAAAAGAGCTGCATTGCACATTGACAATACAACTCTTTAATCGTTAATTTTGAAGTCATATAATCACAGTTCTAATCTACGATTATTGGGACTTAGACTTTTTAAAAAAACATGGCCGCGTTTTAACTTAAACATGGCCGTGTTTGAGATTGAACACGGCCATGTTTTTTTCAAGCCATTTGGAAGCTTGACTATGCCTAAATTTACTTTACACTTTTATTGGTTTATTACTAAAAAAGTTCACTACACTTCTTCAACTTTCCTGATAAACTTTACATGAAGAATTTCTGTTCCT
>NZ_JACJLQ010000081.1 GCF_016902295.1 Bacteroides caecigallinarum
AATCTTTACAGTAATATATTTTATGTTGGCATCAAAAAAGGTAAAAGTACTGTTAATTATGGACTTTAATTATGATGCCAACATAAATATAATGCCAACATAAGGACGGTTATGTAGTGTACAACATAACCTACCCAAAGCCAACGGCCTTATCGCATTCTCAATGAGATTGTTGTCGATATTCACCCTACCGTCATTTACATATCTGGAGAGTCTGGGAAGAAGTGAGAAGGTGTATTCTATAGCCTTACCGGTACGGCTCTTAGGCAGCACCTTAAGGTAGGCATCCTGCATCCACCTTTCAAATTCCAGTATCACAGGGTAAGATTCCCGGATACGTTTTTCCTTTCGCTCTTCTATGGAAAGGCCGGCTTCGTTAGCCTCAGATTCAACTTTGTACAGTTTGCCTATATGGCATAATGCTTGTGTAGCCAGTACCTTGTTCTCGTCAAGTGCCTCCGTAAACTTTCTCCTTGCATGGGCCCAACAGCCGAACAGCGTGATGCCTTTCATCCGTTCGAACTGTTCGTAGGCATCATAGCCGTCGCACTGCGCAAGCCCGGCATAATTGCCCAGGAGTTCACGGGCAACCTTCCCGCTACGGCTGCCACGGTCATAATGGAACACGACGTCTCCGGTGATGCCGTCACGCAGGCACCACTCATAACCTTTTCTCGTCTTGTGCTTTTCGTTGTCAATAACAGGTATCACACTCTCGTCTATCTGTATATATTCACTTGAGAGTATCTGCTTCTTAAGGAGATTATAGAGAAGCTTCAGCTTTTCCACAGCCGCCTCATACCATCCGCCCATAGTCGAGTCACTGATGGTTATGCCGGACTCACGGTACTGTTGTATAAGGCGGTAGAAAGGCAGATGATACATAAACTTTCCGATGATAATGTCAGTCAGTACGGATGCTCCTGCCATACATTTGCCCACAGGTGCCAAAGGAAGCGGACTGATAAGGATATGCCTCTCTTCCGGATGCTTTTCCTTGAGTTCTGATTTTCTTATTACCTTGTGGCGGATGGTCTTTACTATATAGACTTTCTCCGGGATACGTTCCAGACGCAGAGTCTCTTCGGTTCCGATTTCAACGAAATCGTCTTTCAGCTCACCGTCTTCTGTGGTAGTACCTTCAGGGTAAAGATTGATTTCCTTTACAGGCAGCAGGGATGTATCAAGAGGCTTGCGGACAGGTTTCTCTTTGACCTTGACTGTTCTTGTCATCTCTTCTTCCGCCTTGCGTGCTTCCTCCTCAAGTTCAGCCTTCTCATCGGGAGACATTTCCTGCTGTGTAAACAGCGACAACTGGTTGGGGTCAAGAGGAAGGTTCTTCTCACTCATACGGCCGAACATCTTCTTCCTAAGCCAATAAAGGGATTGTTCCAGGGATGCCACTTTCCCGGAAAGTGCATCATTTTCCTTGCGAAGCCTTTCATTCTCCTGTATTATTGCCTTTATCTGTTCTTCCGTAAACATCTGTATTCCATTATCTTATTACAGTGTAAAGATAATAAAATCTGCTGGAATACACAACTTTACAGTGTATTAAATACCTGTTATTTCCGAAGTTTTCTCAAGCTTTCAAGTCTGTTTTTACGTGAATCTCCGGATTCTATGATACCCTCCACTATCATTACAAGGTCACGCCATTCTATCCCTTCGCAGATGTTGTCCTTACTAAAGGAGCCGGGATTGCCAAACGTACCGGCCTCCAAAAGCTTGGAATAGAGTACCATTCCACCTGCCTCCCAATGGAGAAGCTTAATACGGTTGCGTGCCCTGTTCATGAAGATGTAAACATTCCCGTTACATGGATCATGACCCATGACATCAGTCACTATACCACTGAGTGTATGGAAACTCTTCCGCATATCCGTCGGACGGTTGTACAGCAGATAATGAAGACTGTCGTTAAGGTTAAACATGGCTGCTGGCTTGAATTATTGAGTAAAGTTCCTGTGCGCTGAGCTCTCCCTGAATACGTATTGCATCTCCTTTTGATGTACGTATCTCTATACTTTTAAAACCGGATGACGATTCTCCTTTAGGTTTACGACCGCTTTGACCAAATGACGGGACAGGAATAAATGTGCCGCTTTGTCCCAGTTCTATAAAATCACCTTTGGAGGTATTGCCGGAGGACTGTTCCTCTGCATAGCGGGACTTGCTCTCATAAAATCTCCAAACTGGGATATTGAGTTCGGCCAGCCTGGATTTATAGGTTACTTTGTGTTCCTTGCAGTACATAATAATTTCTGCAACTTCTTCTCGTGTCATCATAAATCTTGTTTTTGGGCACAAAGATACTGATGGAAGGAGTTGCAGAAAACACGTGGTTTACCGGAGGCTTACGGCTGAAATATTAACAATCTTAATGAGCAAAGGATGAAACCTATAAAGCTGCAGCTAAAGAACTGTATGAATATAGTCAGTGAAGATGCGACAGAAAACTTGTCATTCATCTTCTCATTGACAGGAAGCTGTAAGCTTAATGATATACACCATCAGAATTATCTGAAATACTTATTTAAGTGTATTTTTCATGGCAAGAATTGCGAAAAAAGGCGCTTTTGCCATGTTTTTATAAACCGGAATGTTAAAATAAAATATTTTCTTGCGGACATTTTTTATTTTATCAGCTGAAAACAGCCGATAAAATTTTCGTGGCGGGAAATAGAAGCTTGCCTAACTTATGAGAATTTTTATTATATTATCATTAATAATCGCATGTCAGGATATTTTATCGCAAAATACTTGTTTAAAAGATTTGATAAAAAAAACAGGACTCACAGATGAAAAAATTTTATTATATGAAAAGAGTCTTAAAGGTGTGCCGATACAAATTAAATCAAAGGAATCATTAACACTGAATTCCACTTT
The DNA here is from genome assembly GCF_016902295.1 of Bacteroides caecigallinarum. Classification (GTDB taxonomy): domain Bacteria; phylum Bacteroidota; class Bacteroidia; order Bacteroidales; family Bacteroidaceae; genus Phocaeicola; species Phocaeicola caecigallinarum_A. Next base: position 2,890 of record NZ_JACJLQ010000081.1, read on the forward strand.
ATTAAACAGAAGTATTATATTAAATGGAGGAATTGATAAAGATAAAGCAGATATCATTTCTTCATTACTTTTATACTTAGATACCAACAAATTGGATACAATAAAACTATATATTGCTGAAAACGGTTGATATCCGTTCACCCAAAACGGTGATATCCGTTCACTTTTCATCCTCTAAACCTATGGCGATGCAAATTTATTGATTTTCGTCTGTAATGTTATA
>NZ_JACJLQ010000082.1 GCF_016902295.1 Bacteroides caecigallinarum
AGAACATATTATAAGCCTCACGATACTCTTTTATTATCCAGAAACCGTACAGCTTCGCCACAGCGTAAGGCGAATACGGATGAAACGGAGTATTCTCATTCTGAGGCACCTCCTCCACCTTACCGTACAGTTCCGAAGTCGAAGCCTGATATATGCGGCAAGTATTCTCCAGATGGTTTGTACGCACAGCCTCCAGTATTCTCAACACCCCCACAGCATCCACATCAGCTGTAAATTCAGGAGCATCAAACGACACCTGCACATGGCTCTGTGCAGCCAGGTTATAAATCTCAGTAGGCTGCACCTTACCCACTAATTTCACGAGAGACATAGAATCGCTCATGTCAGCATAATGCAGATGGAAGTTAGGCACCCCCTCCAAATGAGCAATACGCTCACGGAAATCTACAGAGCTTCTGCGTATTATACCGTGTACTTCATAACCTTTATCCAATAAAAATTCACTCAGGTAACTGCCATCCTGACCAGTTACCCCCGTAATCAAAGCTATATTCTGCATATTAGTTTATGAGTTTTTAAGTTTTCGAGTTTGTTGATGTTTTTAAGTTTTTAGTTACCGTTCCGCCCTCATCGGATTATTCAGAAAATCCTCATAAGCCAGTCTGATGCCGTCCTCAAGCTCCGTCCTGTAAGTCCATCCCAAAGCTTTAGCCTTCGATACATCCAGCAGCTTGCGTGGCATTCCGTTCGGACGGGTGGTATCCCAGAGTATAGCCCCTTCATAACCTATTACCTTTGCCACAAGCTCCGTCAGACCTTTGATGGAAATCTCCTTGCCCGTACCCGCATTCACCGTCTCGTCCCCGCTATAGTTGTTCATCAGGAACACACACAGGTTTGCCAGGTCGTCCACATACAGGAACTCCCTCATCGGGCTACCGTCCCCCCAGCATGTCACCTCCTTTAGTCCTGCCACCTTAGCCTCGTGGAAACGTCTGATAAGCGCCGGCAGCACATGGCTATGTTCAGGGTGATAATTGTCATTCGGTCCGTACAGGTTTGTCGGCATCACGCTTATATAGTCCGTGCCGTACTGTTTGTTCAGATATTCGCAATATTTCAGTCCGCTTATTTTCGCCAGAGCATACGCCTCGTTCGTCTTTTCCAGCTCCGATGTCAGCAGACAACTCTCCGGCATTGGTTGTGGAGCCAAACGCGGATATATACAGCTTGAGCCAAGAAATTGCAGCTTCTTGCATCCGTTCTTCCATGCCGAGTGGATAACATTCATCTCCAGCGTCATGTTCTCATACATAAAGTCCGCCAGCGCCGTTTGGTTTGCAATAATCCCCCCAACTTTTGCCGCAGCCAGAAACACATATTCCGGCTTCTCCTCGGCGAAGAACTTCTCCACCTGTTCCTGTCTTGTCAGGTCCAGTTCCTTGTGTGTACGTGTAATGATGTTCGTGTATCCTTGTTTCTGCAATTCACGAACAATGGCAGAGCCAACCATTCCACGGTGCCCTGCCACATAAATCTTACTGTCTTTTTCCATTCAAATCAATCCCTTCTGAAAATATCTCTTGTATAAACCTTGTCCGTCACGTCATCCAGACATGCGTCATATCTGTTCGCTATTATTGCGTTACTCATACTCTTGAACTTATCCAGATTATTTACCACCTTAGAACCGAAGAAAGTAGTACCGTCTTCCAACGTAGGCTCGTAAATTATCACAGTAGCCCCTTTCGCCTTAACACGCTTCATCACACCCTGTATTGAGCTCTGGCGGAAGTTGTCACTGTTCGATTTCATTGTAAGCCTATACACACCCACGATACATTCCTTCTCTTCTGAAGAGTTAAAGTCCCCCCGATTGAAGTAATCATAATATCCCGCCATTTTCAGTACCCTGTCTGCTATGAAATCCTTTCTTGTACGATTCGATTCCACTATAGCCTCTATTAAGTTTTCCGGCACGTCCGCATAGTTGGCAAGCAGTTGCTTCGTGTCTTTCGGCAGACAATATCCACCATATCCGAACGATGGATTATTATAATGATCTCCTATTCTTGGGTCAAGACTCACACCCCGGATAATATCCTGAGTGTTCAGTCCCTTCATCTCCGCGTATGTATCCAGTTCGTTGAAGTACGAAACTCTAAGTGCCAGATAAGTGTTTGCAAACAGTTTCACCGCCTCTGTCTCCGTCAGTCCCATAAAAAGGACATCTATATCCTCCTTCAGAGCACCTTCCTTCAGTAGTCCTGCAAAAGTCTCTGCCGCCTTCTTCAGTTCCTCCGCATGATTCGAAACCTCCTCAGTCGGATAGCTCAGGATTATCCTGCTCGGATACAGATTGTCATACAGAGCCTTGCTCTCACGCAGGAACTCAGGTGCGAACAGCAGTTTCAGTTCCCTTCCATATTTTTTGTACAGACTTTGGCAGTACCCCACTGGGATAGTACTCTTTATTACCATAACAGCGTTAGGGTTCACTTCCATCACCAGGTCTATCACCTCTTCCACGTGAGAAGTGTCGAAATAGTTCTTCACCGAGTCATAGTTTGTAGGTGCCGCTATGACAACGAATTCAGCATCCCTGTAAGCCGAAGCTCCGTCTAAGGTAGCCGTCATGTTCAGTTCTTTTTCCGCAAAATACTTCTCTATATACTCATCTTGTATAGGGCTGATTCTATTGTTTATTTTCTCTACCTTTTCCGGTATCACGTCCACAGCTGTCACTTTGTGATACTGTGCCAGTAATGTTGCTATTGATAAGCCTACATAACCTGTTCCTGCTATTGCGATATTTTTCATATTTTCCTTCCATTTAAAATCCAAACAAAGTTGGATAATTCATTAATAATTAACTTTAGTTTTATACCTTTGTATCAGGATGTTAAGAGGAAGTAGGCTCTGCTGAGGAGCAACCTACCAGCAATAAGCATCCTGACGGTACGCAGTAATGCTACTTGGGGAGGCGGTCACACGCC
>NZ_JACJLQ010000083.1 GCF_016902295.1 Bacteroides caecigallinarum
CTCCTGATAGTTTACTTTTTCTTTCGCCATAATCATTGATGTTATTGGGTTATGGCGCAAAGGTATGTTTAAGGAAAATGCGTGTCAAGGCGGAGAATAGAATGGTTACATATACAGGTTTATGTTTGTGGTTATAATATAATAATTTTTTAGTATACAGTTTTTATAAATGTTTCCCTATATGTCCTATTAGAATCCTACCTCCTGCTATATCCTTTCTTCCTTTATGGAAATAGATACGTTTGTCTTTATGATACTTGCCATCATTAGAGTCATCGTAACAAAGTTTGGCATGAAGTTCGCACAAGACATCAATATTTTTCTCTCCATTGTCAGGTTTAAAAGCAAATTTCATGTACTTTTTGTTTCCTCCACCTTCAGGAGTAGCCACTTCGGGGAATTTAGCTTTGTCTGAAAGTTCACGTAATAAATCCGTCTGATTAAACCCGGGATGTTTTTCCATTAAGTCCGGTAGTATGTCGTGTATTCCGTTCAGATGAAATATGATTGTTCGGGCAAAACTTTTCAATATATTGCCCACAGAATCCTTGTTATGATCGTGAAAAAACATATTTGGATAGAATTTCCTGCACTCGTCAATAAAGTATTCCGCTTCACCATGAAACAGCCCTAAGTGATATCGTCGGAAGTCATACCAGCTGCTTTTATCATATACGATTTGCGATTTGTCTGCTATACCTTCTATCGGCACCATACTTATTACTCCTACGCATCCATTTATAGAATTCTCGTCTATCTGTTTACATATCTGTTCTATGGTAATTTTTTTGCTGTGTCGTTGCAGTATTCTTTGCAGTGAGGATTTCAAGTCTCTTTCCTCTCCCTCCGCATCACATATATTATAAGCATATTCCCCCAAGGTCATCCCGTTTGGCAATATAGCTTCATAAATGTTATCGTCCACAATTATTTCATTTTCATCATTGAAGGAGTCAATGGTCGAATATTCAGACAAAAAAGCATACACACTATTTATTACACTACATAATGATACACCTTTTGCGCAGAAAGATTGTGGAATAATATAGAATGTAACTTTCATACAGTTATTTGCGTTGGCGCTTATATTGAAAGAGTTTGCTCATAGCCAGTTCTGCCTCGTCAAAAAAGCCTTGGGGCCAGTTAGTGATGAATCCGTCTTCCTTTAAATCCATCTTCTTGCTTGAAAAATCCTTATCGAAATAATGAATAGTCACATCATTATTGGATAATTTTACTTCCGGATTTGCAACAGCCACACGAATAGCGTTCAAGATATGTTCACTATGGCTTTCAATAAAAAACTGAGGAGCATTCTCTTCACTGGCACGTTCTGCAATCAGTTGCATAAAACGCGACTGAGCCTTGGGGTGTAAATGTGCTTCCGGATTTTCAAAGATCACCATTTCTTCTTTCTCGGCTATAAGAGCAGTTACCAGCAACGCCAATATATAACTATATCCAAAGCCTACATTTACACTTTTATGCAGTTTTTCACCATTTAGAGGCGACATTTCCAGTTCCAATGTGCTTGCGGCTTCTTTTACTGAAATTGCTGCTCCATCAAAAATATAGTCCAGCCATTCCTGGCATACATCCAAAAGTCCTTTTGCCTTACCTGATCGTGACAATGAAGTCTTAATCCCCGGATTACGTGCCAAGATATTAAGAAAATATTCCCCGTGACATCCGGTTTTTGTATCAAGCGCTCCAAACTTGTCATAATAAAGCCGTGCTCCCATTCTGTCTGCCGATACATAATGCACATTCTTGAACATTGAAATCACGAGTTCGTCATCTGTATAGTCGAAAGACTGTTTTGTACCTGCGCCTCGGATAGAATTATTGTTGTCCGGTGCGAAAATACCTAATTCTATTTTCGATGCCATATTCCCGTTAGATTCATAATCCACCAGCTCCCCTCTGTCGGCAAACATACCATGCTGCTTATAATAAAAAGAAAAACTGCTTTCTTCTGTTTCACCGGTTTTCCTGTCCGAACGGAAACCTAAAATTACGGTAGGGAAGTCCTTGCAGTTTATTATGTCATTAAAATCACCGAGTTTTATCCACCTGTTCGACGAAATCAGCAACGAACGGAAAGAATTATGAGTGTAAGCCGATTGAGATAACAACAGAATAGATTGCAGGACGCTTGACTTACCTCTTCCGTTAAGTCCGGTAAACAGATTAATTTTTGACAGATCGAAGACCCGTTTTTCAGCAAAACATTTAAAATTAGTAAGATGCACCTGTGTCAACATATCAGATTACTCTTTAATCCATTCCCAATAATTTTTGTTCATCCATCCCTGATAGTTGGATTTGCTAAGTTCCGATACAAATAAAATATCATTACCATCCATTTTTTCATGCAATGACGTAGCTATTTCATTTGCGTTCAGACTACTTTTCAGCAGCCATACAGATTTTTGTATATGTAGTGCGGAGCCTAAAGATTCAATTTTCTGAAATAAATCAGTATAATCCTTTCCCGGATTATTCAGATCATATGAAATTATATATAAACGTGTCATAATGTATCTTTAGTTAAAATAAAACTGTTTTGCAAATTTATATATAAATATTGATATACCGCAAATGTTACGATAAAATCTATCTCCTTTATCTTCCTTTGTTCAAGATTCTCCAGAAGAAATGCCATGTCCGGAACACAGGTTCACACATCATTTCCCCATTACATTGTTTCAAAGTCATAAACAATATTTTCCTTTTTTCTGTCCATCAGTTCCTTGATAACCAGTCTTCTCATCTCCCTTGCCTTTTCATGGCGAAAACGGAGCATACCCACCCACTTAGAACGGCATAATCCACCCACAATTATTGCTAAAATGGGCTTGAAAAGGGCATAAAAAACGGAGCATATCCGTTCATTTT
>NZ_JACJLQ010000084.1 GCF_016902295.1 Bacteroides caecigallinarum
TCGTCACGCCGATGGTACTGCGTACAAGTGGGAGAGTAGGTAGTCGCCGTTTTATAGAGTAGAGCCCTGAAGCATCGCTTCGGGGCTTTTTCGTTGTTATAAGATATAGCTTTTTGTTCTTGTTAATACTAAAATCTTAAACATTCATATAATATGTGTTATATATAATAAAAAAAATACTGTATAGGCACTATAAACTAATTTTTATTGATTAAATTTGCGGTATTATAGAAATATATCAGTAAATAATCTCTATTTATCATGTTAACCCAAATAATTAATGCTCGTATCTTAACGCCACAAGGATGGCTTAAAGATGGCTCTGTTATAATCTGTGATAATAAAATCCTTGAAGTAACTAATTGCGATTTGGCAATTGTTGGTGCAAAGATAATTGATGCCAAAGGTATGTATATTGTACCTGGTGGAGTGGAAATCCATGTTCATGGAGGTGGAAGCAGAGACTTTATGGAAGGAACTGAGGATGCTTTTAGAGCAGCAATCAAAGCACACATGCAACATGGTACAACAAGTATATTCCCTACTCTTTCTTCATCGACTATACCTATGATACGTGCTGCTGCGGCAACTACTGAAAAATTAATGCAAGAACATAATAGTCCTGTTCTGGGTTTACATCTTGAAGGGCATTATTTCAACATGAAGATGGCTGGTGGTCAGATGCCGGAAAATATTAAGAATCCTGATCCGGAAGAATATATTCCATTGTTGGAGGAAACAAATTGTATAAAGAGATGGGATGCGGCACCTGAATTGCCTGGTGCAATGCAATTTGCTAAATATGTAACTTCAAAAGGTGTTCTTGCTTCTGTTGGACATACACAGGCAGAATATGAGGATATTCTGACCGGGTACGAAGCCGGTTATACTCATGCGACACATTTTTATAATGCTATGCCTGGTTTCCATAAACGTAGAGAGTATAAATACGAAGGAACGGTAGAGAGTATCTATTTGATTGATGATATGACTGTTGAAGTTGTTGCTGATGGAATTCATGTGCCTCCTACTATACTTCGTTTGGTTCATAAAATTAAAGGAGTTGAAAAAACCGCATTGATTACAGATGCTCTTGCCTGTGCGGCCAGTGACAGTCAGGAAGCATTCGACCCAAGAGTTATTATAGAAGATGGTGTTTGTAAATTGGCAGACCGCTCTGCATTGGCCGGAAGTATTGCAACTATGGACAGGTTGATACGTACAATGGTCCAGAAAGCTGAAATACCTCTTGAGGATGCAGTAAGAATGGCTTCTGAGACTCCTGCGAGAATCATGGGTGTTTTAGACAGGAAAGGTACACTCGAGAAAGGTAAGGATGCTGATATATTGGCTCTGGATAGAGAACTTAATGTGCGTGCTGTATGGGCTATGGGAGAAATAGTTGAAGGCACAAATAAATTATTCTAAAATCGTATAAACTATAATAATATGCTTACTCAGTTAATAAATGGGCGTATTCTTACTCCGCAAGGATGGATTACAGATGGTTCTGTACTCATAAGTAACGGCAAAATATTAGAAGTGACCAATAGTGATCTTGCTGTAATAGGTGCTAATGTTATTGACGTAAAAGGAATGAATATTATTCCAGGATTTGTAGGTATGCATATCCACGGAGGTGGAGGTCATGACTATACTGAATGTAGCTTTGATGCTTTTAATGCTGCCACTAAAGCACATCTTTTGCATGGTGCAACGACAGTATTCCCAACGTTAACATCTACTTCGTTTGATAATATAATAAAAGTTGCCGGTTTGTGTGAGGAAATGATGAAAACAAATAAGGTGATTCAAGGTTTGCATATTGAAGGCCCTTATTTGAATCCTAAAATGGCAGGCTCACAATGGGGAGAATTCCTTACAGAACCCAATAAAGATGAATATACACAAATTATAGAATCGACTTCATGTATAAGACGGTGGGATATTAGTCCGGAAATTTCTGGTGGATATGATTTTGGAAGATATACATCCTCGAATGGTATATTGACAGCTATAACTCACACTGAAGCAGAATATGAAGATATAAAGAAAGCTTTTGCGGCTGGTTTTACACATGCGGCACATTTCTATAATGCAATGCCTGGTTTCCATAAAAGAAGAGAGTATAAATACGAAGGAACTGTTGAAAGTGTATATCTTACAGATGGTATGTCAGTCGAGGTAATTGCGGACGGAATACATTTACCTGCGACGATTCTCAAACTTGTGTATAAACTAAAAGGTGTAGAGCAGACCTGCTTAGTTACAGATGCTGTGAAATATGCGGCTTTTGACGGTGAAATAGAGGATTCGCGCTATATTATTGAGAATGATGTTTGCAAATTGGCAGACCATTCTTCTTTGGCAGGTAGCCTTGCCACTATGGACAAGCTTGTAAAAACAATGGTGAATAAGGCTGGTATTCCTTTAGAGGACGCCGTAAGGATGGCTTCTGAAACCCCTGCAAGGGTTATTGGTGTAGAAAATACAAAGGGAACACTTCAAAAGGGTAAGGATGCTGATATTGTGATTCTTGATAAAGATGTTAACGTCAGATGTGTATTCTCGTACGGTAAAATAGTTGAAGGTACCAATACTCTGATACATTAATGAATTTAAATTGTTGGAAAGTCTGGAAATTTCATTCTTAGTAGTGAAATTTCCAGATACTTCTGATAAAAATGAATTTTGTAGTAAAAAAAGTTTGTCAAAGTTTTGCTGGTTTCAGAAAAATGCCTACCTTTGCACTCGCAATCGAGAAACAACGATAGCATATAGGATTGATTCGCTAGCTCAGCAGGTAGAGCACAACACTTTTAATGTTGGGGTCTTGGGTTCGAGCCCC
>NZ_JACJLQ010000085.1 GCF_016902295.1 Bacteroides caecigallinarum
GCACCTCAGTAGGAAGCGGCACACCCGGCTATGCCCCTTTGGAACAAGCCAATTATCACGAAGGCAAGGATTTTCCCGTCACCATGGATGTATATGCTTTGGGAGCTACAATGTTCAAAATGCTGACAGGCGTACGACCTCCGGAAGCATCAGTCATACTGAATGACGGTTTTCCTGCATACGAATTGCAACAACATCATGTCGGAGATGCATTGACAGCTTGCGTGGGCAAAGCGATGGCGGCTCTGCGGAAGGACAGGCCACAAAATATAGATGCATTCTTGGAATTGTTGGGTGAGAAAAAAGAATCAACCGACAAAAAACGCATCCGTTTACATAATTCCATCGATAATATCTTGTTTTCATTCACAGACTCGCCCATTCCCGGATATCGCAGCTTTATCGCCAAATTCACACGGGCATCCGCTACGGTTCAAACCTTCATTGAAAACGAACTCATCACAAAGGAAACCATAGCCTACAGCCCGGCACAATTTGAAGCGTTGATTTCAGCCATCAATGCATTAAAGTTATACAAGGTTTCATCCAATCTCAGAAGGCAATCCATGGGGGGAGAAACCATTCGGCTGGGAGTGGAGAATAAATTGGACGTATATCATTATGGCACAAAAGGAAACCAGGAAGGGACACTCATCGGGGATGTCTATCCGCTCTTGGAGCTTATCCAAAAAGAGATTCCCGGCTTCTCCGATTTATGGGTCAAAAAACAAGATTCTCCCCACGTTTCCGAGTCCAAGCCTACAGGAGGCTTCTGGCAGAAATACCAAAAAGTTATTATAGGAGGACTTATCGGAGGTTTGATCGCGGCAGTGTTCGTAATGACTTACAATACCAATATCGGAAGTCCGGTTCCAACCGACTCTTCGGCTATGGACACAATCACCGTAGAGTTTCCCGACTTATTGGAAAACGAAAACGATATTATGCAATCAGCTGCTTCAGAAGAAATAAGTACTGATTCTATTGCCGAATTTCCCCCAAAAAGTTCTACAGAGAATCTACAATCGGGACATTACACCGTCAATGGGTACACCGCTGTCGATCTCGGTTTATCTGTAGACTGGGCAACATGCAATGTCGGTGCAGAAAATCCATGGGAATCAGGAGATTATTTTGCATGGGGAGAAACGGAGCCCAAATCCTCGTATTGGTCAAAGACTTACAAATATTGTTCCGGAACGACTGAAAGCTGTATGGAAATTGGGAGAAAGTGGGAACTATATAACAATGGTGTTCTTTTTCCTGATATATCAGAATCTGAATACGATGCAGCATATACTATATGGGGAAGCGGTTGGCGTATGCCGACTATTCGAGAAGCCTTTGAGTTACAAAGCCAATGTAAGTGGGAGTGGACCGAATTAAACGGAATGAAAGGATCCAAAGTAACCGGTCCGAATGGGAACAGCATATTTTTACCGGCAGCAGGTGCTATGAAAGGAAGTAAAAATGAAGGTCTGGGAAAACAGGGAAATTATTGGACTTCTACTGGAGAGCCTGATAATAAGTACGGATATGCACGGTACTTAGGGATATCAGCCCGCAGCCGAGAATATGATAGCCAGTTCCAGTCTAACTACAGATTTCAAGGTTACATGATTCGTCCCGTAACTGAAATATCTAATAGAACAAAAGTTAAATAAAAATCTTTATTTGGTGACCATGAAAAACAATAATTCCCTCAACCGATGCCCCAATTGCGGATGGTCCAACTCTCCTTATAACACTCTCTGCGAGAAATGCCATGCGCCTTTACGAAAGAAAGATAGTGACAATCCTTCGCAAAAACAAGAGATTGATACACGATTCAATATCAACCACTACTACAAACGTGTCTTGACATGTCGAGAGTGTGGGAATATCTGTCAAAAAGGTAAACAAAGATGCTCCGCCTGCGGTAGTACGAGTTTAGAGATTCGCATTGCGTGCAAGTCTATGTTACAGGAGCGAATGTGCGGCAATCCGGATTGCCATTACCGCACACTCTCCCGCATCCACGATTGCCCTATATGCGGAACGAAATTAGAAAAAGGACCTATCTGCATGGTTTACGAAGACCATGCAGGCCTGCCGATCCCAACTCCAGAAGAATATTTAGGCGAGTGGGAAGATGAATTATAATAAATTTAAAATTCAATAGTATGGAATCGAACACATTACAATCCGGCACCACCTTACAAGGCAAGTCCTACACCTACACCATCCGGAAGGTATTAGGCCAAGGCACGTTCGGCATCACTTACTTGGCTACAACGAAGGTAAAAGTCGCCGGAGCCTTGGGCTCACTTGAAACGACGATGCAGGTCGCCATCAAAGAGTTTTTTATGCGCGACATCAACGGACGCGAAGAGAATACGGTGACTACCGGAAGCCAAGGAGGCGTTTATGCCAACTATAAGAAGAAGTTTGCCCGCGAGGCGGAGAACTTGAGCAAACTCGACCATCCGCACATCGTCAAGGTGCTGGAATATTTCGAGGCGAACAACACCGTCTACTACGCCATGGAGTATGTGGAAGGAGGAAACTTAGACGCTTACATCACGCAACACAACGGCTTACCGGAAGCGGAATGCGTGAAATACGCCCGTCAGATAGGCTCTGCCCTCTCCTACATGCACGCCCACAAGATGCTGCATTTGGACTTGAAGCCTGGCAACATCATGCTCCGTCCAAACAAAGACGCCGTACTGATAGACTTCGGTCTGTCCAAACAATACAACGAGAACGGAGAACCTGAATCGAGCACCTCAGTAGGAAGCGGCACACCCGGCTATGCCCCTTTGGAAC
>NZ_JACJLQ010000086.1 GCF_016902295.1 Bacteroides caecigallinarum
AATAAGTCTCCAGCGTAGAGATAAGCAGACTCTTGCCGAACCTGCGCGGACGGCTCAGGAAGTAATACACACCATTCTTTACCAGATCATATATCATGTCCGTCTTGTCGATATACAGATACCCACCTTCGCGTATCTTTTCAAAATTCTGTATTCCTATAGGGTATTTCATTTTTTTAGAAGTTAAAGAAGTTATGAAGTTATGAAGTTATGAAGTTATGAAGTTATGAAGTTATGAAGTTAGGCTTCAGATACAAAATTACGTAAAAGTTTCCGAAATACCAATCCTATAAACACCGTTATTCCACCTTCTTGAAATGCACCGTAGCCATTCCGCACCTCAGTGTCCTTCCCTCCTTGAATATAGCCCTCACCTTCGTGATATGTTTGCTGTCGAATTCCTCCTTGCTTCTGCATCCCGTGCTGCTCACGCTCAGCGACAGCGACCCCAGTTCCCCCAGTCTCACTATCTCCCCGTTGCACAGCGCCTCCGTCACAATATCTTCCATGGTTATCAGCACTGCCACGATGTCCGGACTCCCCACAGTCCCTCTGTTCCTTATTCTTTCAATCAGTCCTTTAGTGTCCAGCACCCCTTTCGTGCGTGCATGAGCGTAATACAATCCTTCCTGTTCCGGGTTTCTCGGGTCCTTCTTTTCCGCCACCGAGTAGTACAAGTTGTTGTCCATAATTCCTTAATGTTTAGTGGTTTAACTTCTATGCAAAGATACCGTCCTGTGGAATTATGCAGTTCCCCTCTGTCCGCCTTTGTGAGGAAGTAAAGACTATTTAATTATTCCTGCTAAACTAAAAATTCCCCCATACCCGTGCGTTCACTCTTCTGCCGGATATGGGGGAATCCCATTATTCCATCATTTTGTTATCCATAATACACTATCATCTTGTAAGGTACGCATTTGATGCTGTACTGTTCGCTCGCTGACTGTTCTTCGAACTTTCACGTGCCGCCTTTTTCATGTAAAGGTTGAACTCTTTAACGTCAGACGAGTCCATAGGTATGACCTGCACCTTCTTTTGTGTTGCCAGTTCGTTGAAAGAAATAAATTTTTTCATTATTTGATTATTTTAGGTTGTCATTAAAAGCCTCAAATAGAGACGGCAAAGATAAAGGAATATTCTCAAACCACCGATTTTTTTTGTTGAAAAATGTACCGACATCCCTTTTCTGGTAGAAAAGAAGAGATGAATATCCTTCGTTATCAATGTTACTACCTGTTGCATCCAGTAAAATCAGACAGTTTACTTTATTATTTAAGAAAGATTTTTTATCTGAAATTTCCGTTACCCAAACAAATTTAGGCATATCTATTTGTAGATAAACAAGTTTTGCCTCTTCTGTCATATCAGGATTTCTCATTATATATTCTCTATATGTACGGTTCGATGCCAGAAAGGTTCTGATGACAGACATTTCAGGTATATTCAATTTTCGTATAGCCAGATAGTTGGAGGCTTTAATGGCTAATTCACCATCCAGATAAACTTTAGGATGTAATGGTACTATAAAATGGGTTATTTTTCCGCTGTCCCAGTCTTTACTATTGTAATAAGCCGTCGGTTTTTTAAAGGTTGTATGCTGATAAGAAGGATAATTGTCGTCATTGAAAATGAAGTGCTCAATACTATTATTCCAGACATAGTAGTTGCCTCCCATTATGTTAATTGTACCGGCTGAATCAATGACAGTACGATTGGTTTCATTGCGGCCAACACATACCACTGCATGACCGAATTCCTTGGTCTGTATGCATACAGCTAAAGGTATTCCACTTTCTATATAACAGGTAAAGAGTTCCTGGAACATAGGATTTGTTTGTTCATAGACCTTACAGCCAAATCCTTGGTTTTTCAACGCACTGGAAATCTGTTCAAACGACAATCCACCTGATGGTAGTTGCCTTTCATAGGCAAACGGTTTCAATGCAGCAAGAATATCCGAAGGCATCACCGGTCGATACTCTGAATATTTGTTCCCAAAATATTCTAATATACTCCATACGGTGGTCTCTGCACAACTCATCATTTCACCGTCTTGTGAAGAATGAGGGAAACCGCTTACCCTCATTTTTATTCCCATACATGTAGAGGGAATACTGGCTTTACAAATGCGCATGCTGGGATACCTTTTATTTTTTGCTGATGGTGAAATCACATTTCGTCCTATACAGCATTCAGCAAGTGGCCGTAAAACTAAAAAGCCTCGGTATGCGTTTTTTATTTTTTCAATGTTTTCAACTGTGATTTCAGTCTGTTCATTGAATTCAGGAGTGAAGAATGAAATACGAACACAATTACGGTAATATTCTCTTAGTTTTGTAGAATAAAGTGTATAATAGCTGTCTCGATAGACTTTGTCAACATATTCAGTTTCAACCAAAATTGTCAGGTCATCCTGTAATGTATTAAGAAAATCGGAAATCCTATTTATAACATATTCTCTACTATCCTTATTATCATGTATCAGGTGTAGATTATCAATAATAGTATCAACAATCTCTCCTTTTTGTATAAATTCTTTAATAGTAGATATATAAAGTTCCATAATTTACAGATTCAATATTTTTGGGTAAGTATGCTATATTATCAATCCCTTCTGAAAATATCCCTTGTATAAACCTTGTCCGCCACGTCATCCAAACATGCGTCATATCTGTTCGCTATTATGGCGTTGCTCATGCTCTTGAACTTCTCCATGTCATTCACCACCTTCGAGCCGAAGAAAGTGGTTCCGTCCTCAAGTGTAGGTT
>NZ_JACJLQ010000087.1 GCF_016902295.1 Bacteroides caecigallinarum
AGTTTTTAAGTTTTCGAGTTTGTTGATGTTTTTAAGTTTTTAGTTACCGTTCCGCTCTCATCGGATTATTCAGAAAATCCTCGTAAGCCAGTCTGATACCGTCCTCCAGCTCCGTCCTGTAAGTCCATCCAAGCGCTTTAGCTTTTGATACATCCAGTAGCTTTCTAGGCGTTCCGTTCGGACGTGTGGTATCCCAGAGTATTTTCCCTTCATAACCTATTACCTTAGCCACAAGCTCTGTCAGTCCCTTGATGGATATCTCCTTACCTGTACCCGCGTTCACCGTCTCGTCCCCGCTATAGTTGTTCATCAGGAACACACACAGGTTCGCCAAGTCGTCCACATACAGGAATTCCCTCATCGGGCTTCCGTCCCCCCAGCAAGTCACCTCCTTCAGTCCTGCCACCTTAGCCTCGTGGAAACGTCTGATAAGCGCCGGCAGCACATGGCTGTGTTCCGGATGATAATTGTCGTTCGGTCCGTACAGGTTAGTCGGCATCACACTTATGTAGTCCGTGCCGTACTGTTTGTTCAGATATTCGCAGTATTTCAGTCCGCTTATCTTTGCCAGAGCATACGCCTCGTTCGTCTTCTCCAGTTCCGAAGTCAGCAGACAGCTCTCCGGCATAGGCTGTGGAGCCATACGCGGATATATGCAGCTTGACCCTAAGAACTGCAGCTTCCTGCATCCGTTCTTCCATGCCGAGTGGATGACGTTCATCTCCAGCGTCATGTTCTCATACATAAAGTCCGCCAGCGCCGTCTGGTTCGCTATTATGCCACCCACCTTTGCCGCTGCCAGAAACACATATTCCGGCTTCTCTTCGGCGAAAAACTTCTCCACCTGTTCCTGTCTTGTCAGGTCCAGTTCCTTGTGTGTACGTGTAATGATGTTCGTATATCCCTGCTTCTGCAGTTCCCGTACAATGGCACTTCCCACCATTCCCCGGTGTCCTGCCACATATATTTTACTGTTCTTTTGCATTAGTCAAAATCTTTGAAGCACAAAATTACAGAAAACTTCTGTAACATCAACCTTATAAACGAAAAATTCCCCCATACCCGGCCTGCAACCGTGGCATGAGGGAAAATCAAATCACCTCTGTCCTTATCTCAGTCTGGCGAAATCCTCCGCCGTCACATCGAAGCACGGACATTCCTTAATCCATTCTTCGGGTTCTACCGTCCCGTTGCCGTTCAGGTCAGGGCTGAAATCCCTGTGACCTGCAATCACTTTTATGGGGAACTCCTTCTTCAGTGTCTCTATCAGCCATTTCATGGCGTGCTTCTGTTCCGCCGTCCTGGTGTCCGTTGGCACACCCTTCGCGTCCAGTCCCCCTTCGTAGCAGATGCCTATGCTGCCTTCGTTGTGGCCCTTGCAGTGGGCACCTATACGCTCCACCGGACGCATATCGCATATCTCTCCCGTACGACGGATATAAAAGTGATACCCGCATCCGTTGAAACCGCGCTTACGGTGCATCTTGACCATAGCAGCAGGCTCGAGCCTCTTGCCCTCAGGCGTAGCTGAGCAGTGGATGATAATCGTATCAACATGCCGCTTCATTACCTCCTCCCTTCCCTTTGTCTCTGAAGCCCCCTGTAAAAATACAGATAAGGCATTTCAGGATTCTGATTACTATTTTCTTTATTTTCATGGTTTATGAGTTTTTGAGTTTTTAAGTTTTTTAGTTGACCAGGTGACGAGGTTAAGGGAGCGGCTCTTCTTCCTCTTCCTTCTTGTACTTCTGTTCCACCTTCTGGTACTTCAGGGTGTTGAGTGTGTTTACCAGAGTCTGACCGCCCCTGAAGATGATTTTTCCTTTCTTTATCAATCCGTCGTGGAAATCTTCCTTCGTCAGTGAGCCCTCGCTGCTAAGGCTAATCTGCAGAGAGCCCAATTCGCCCAAACGTACTATCTCGCCGTTAGCCAGCGAGTCAGCCACCACGTCCTCCAGAGCTATGAGCACCGCCATCACGTCCGCACGTGTCACCGTACACGTCTGTTGTATTCTCTGCGAGAGTTCCCTGATGCCGGCCTCACCTCTTGCCTGAGCCTGCGCATAAAATTTACCTGCCACTTCAGGGTTCTGCGGGTCTTTACGTTCCACTACCGAATAAGTCAAATACTTGTCCATAACAATTTCCTTTCTTTTTTAAAGATTAATACCAGATAAAAAAAATTCGCTGCAATCCGAAACTCTTGGGATCCCTTTCCGATTACTTCACAAAGGTATCACCGTCTCGTTTTGCAGCGTTCCTCTTTATCCTCCTGTATAAGGAAATATAAATTTTCGGCAGCTTTAGGTATGGGTTATCTACAGTCCCTCTATTTCTTCTGCTGTAAGTCCTGTAGCAGTCTGAATCTGTTCTGTAGCCAGTCCCAATGATTTCAGGTTGCGTGCTATATCCTTTTTTTCTTCCGCCCGTCCTTCCGCACGTCCTTCGGCACGTCCTTCCAGCACCGCATAATTGGCCTTGTTGCGCAGCAGTCGCTTCATAGCCCAGTCAAAACGGATATAATTTCCCATACAGTTATCAGTTTATAAGTTTTATTTCACAATCCACCTCTCCACATTCCTCTTCTCATAGCTGAAGTTCACACCCACCTTCACCAGCTTTCTTCCGTCACATAATATCTAAATATATTTCATCAATGTCATGAAGGCATTCTTCACATGCTTGTTCGGGAACCCCAGCTTGTAGATATTCGATTTCTTATCGTAATCTT
>NZ_JACJLQ010000088.1 GCF_016902295.1 Bacteroides caecigallinarum
TTATAATTCAACTTATTATAAACAAAACACACAGAAATAAGTACTTGTAATTATGTATGGGGAACGGGGGACATTTTTGGTGCAATAAAAGACAACGATACATGTTTTTATGCAATGGAACCTTTGTATAGAGTATGCTGTAACGGCTTTTGTTGTTGTTGGAAAAACGTGCCGACAATTCTGCTAATTATAAAATAATACTGTTTATGAACTATATGTATAGCATAATAAGCTTAGGAGCGATACATATCAATAATCATATTTGCTTATTAACTTCAAAATTCCTACTTTTGTAACTGATAATATCTTATCTGTATTGATATAAAATCGTGAGAAATGAACAATATATTATCAGCACTTGAAAGTTATATGCTTGACAATGCGGACGATGTGGCCAAAGCTATGGCCGATGATTTCCGCAAACGCAGGATAGAGAAGAATCTCACCCGCGAGCAAGTGGCTGAACTTTCCGGAGTCGCCGTAAGCAACATAGTCCGCTTTGAGCAGAAAGGACTGATCTCCCTGAAGAATCTCATATCTCTGGCCATGGTATTGGATTATACCTCGGAGATTAAAAATATTTTCAGCCAGCCTAAATATTCCACAATGGAAGAATTGACACAGATTCGTAAGAACATGGGCAAAAGCCGGGCTTATAGAAAATCTTCTGCCAGGACAGAAGGTCAATAGAACTTGTTTCATGGTATTCTTATAAACTCTTGTAAAATAGAAGATGTATGATAGACAGGCTCACAGTAAAATATCACGACGAAGAAGTCGGTGTGTTATCACTGACTCCTGACAACAGGCTTTGTGCGTTTGAATACAATAAAAGCTGGTTGTCGGACGGCTTCAGTCTTTCCCCGCTTGAACTGCCTCTCAAGTCCGGTCTGTTCATAGCCAAGCCTACACCTTTCTATGGCAATTTCGGTATCTTTGAAGACAGTCTGCCCGACGGTTATGGCAGATACCTGCTGCACCGTGCGCTGATGCGTGAGGGAATCGACGATAGGAATCTGACCTCTATCGACCGTCTCAGTATAGTGGGAAACGATGGAATGGGTGCGCTCTGTTATGAGCCTGAGACAAAACTCAGCAAGGAAGAAGAACTTTCCGATTTTGAACTCCTGCAGGAAAAGGCTTTGGAAGTATTGCGCGAACAGCAGGATACTGATGCCGGACTTCTGCTTTATAATAGCGGCAATAGCGGAGGCTGCCGTCCTAAAGCCGTTTTTTCGGATCATGAAGGACACTGGCTGGTTAAGTTCCGCCATACTTACGACCCCAAAGACATGGGATTACAGGAGTTTCATTACAATGAAACAGCCAGACGCTGCGGCATCGATGTTCCTGATTTCAAGCTTACAGCAGGAAAATATTTCACTACACGGCGCTTCGACCTGACCAATGGCGGTGAACGTATCCACACAGCCACTGCCGGAGGCTTGCTTTGTGTGTCATTGTCGCAGCCTGTGCTCGATTATCTTAATCTGCTGTCTCTTACCGGCTATCTGACGCAAAACCCCAAGGATGTGGAAGAAATGTATCGCCGTATGGTGTTCAACTATCTTACCGATAATAAGGATGACCATTGCAAGAACTTCAGCTTCCTGGTACGGAAAAATGACGTCGGCAAGTGGTGTTGGCATCTGGCACCTGCCTACGACCTGACACTGTGTACCGAGGGCTATAACGGTCAGCATGCTACTTCAGTCAACAATACCGCTTTCCCCACTCTGAAAGACTTTATAGCGGTTGGTGTAAAGACGAAGATGAGCGAAAAGCGTTGCCGGGAGATTTTCGATGAGGTGTATATGAGTTGTGGAGACTTGCTATTGAATAATGTTACGTGCAGATAATGGATTGTCATATTGTCGTATCAGTTGCGTGCGCATTTCCTCAAGAGAAATCAAAAAAGGAGGTGTGATATTACACACACTCCTTTCTATAAAATATCTATACTAATTATTCAACGCTAGGTTTAACCTTAACATTAATTTTAGCTTCCTTAGTATAACCCCACTTATCGGTTACTGTAATCTTAACAGGAACAGCATCTTCATAAGCAACATTCATTGGGTTAATTATAACATAACCCTCGTTCTTACTATCTGAAGATTTAATATCACCGATAGTGAATACATTTTCATTTTCTGATTTGAAGCTTAATCCATCATCCTTAACATATGATGTGCGTAAGACTTACCTACTCTGTAAGGAACGTATACAGTACGTGGAGTTCCGTCCAAACATACATAATGAACTTCTACAACAAAATTAGCAACAGTTACATTGTCTGGTCTCTTGGTAACAGTAAAGCTTGTGCCATTAATGTCTTTAATTCCCCAGCGGCTAACTGTTGCATCATCAATATGAAGATGAGCATCATATACAAACTCTGGACTCCAGAAACCAATAGTTTGAGTGCCTAAGCCAATTTCATTACAATCTGCCTTACAAGACGTAAAAGTTCCTGCTGAAGTCACCAAAAGAGCTCCAAACAGAAGTGCACTTAAATACTTTTTTCTCATGATAAAAAAATTTTAATTTATAAATTAAAAGAATTAAATGGTTATAATTCAACTTATTATAAACAAAACAC
>NZ_JACJLQ010000089.1 GCF_016902295.1 Bacteroides caecigallinarum
GCACATTTGCCTACCGCTCTCCGTTGCACTGGTGGGTATTCCTGCTGGCATTCGTCATGGTAGCGATAATTACCGTAGGAGTTGTCACACTATGCAGTTATAAGGCTGCATCGGAAAATCCGGCTGAAACACTGAAAAATGAATAAAAGAGATGACGAGGCTTCAGTTACAAGTTGACAAGGTTTGGCTTCACCGACCTTTGGTTCCGTCCGAATGACAACCTTGTCAACTCGTCAACTCGTAACTCATAACTCAAAAACTTAAAAACTCAAAATGAGAAGCATTATCAGACTATTCAAAGGTGCAGGAATACTTAACCTGTTAGGTATGACGGTTGCCTTTGCAGCAATATACATTATAATGGTTCAGGTGAATTACGACTGGAACTACAACAGCAAAATCAAGGACTTGGACCGTATATTCGTTATGACACATAAGGACTGGTACGAAGAAGGCAAATATAGCGTAAATCTCAGTCGTCCGATTGCAGAATCCATATTAAAGCAATCATCGATAGTAGAGGATTATACTGTAATTCAACCACACGGGAATTCTTCTGTGAAAATAAAGAAAGGCGATGAAACGAGAAAAGTAGAAATGAATATCACAGAAGCTACAAGTAAAGCTTTCAATCTTTTTGGATTTGAAGTCATAGCTGGTAAATTCGATGGAATGAACAAAGAAAAAACTGTAGCCATAAGCGAGAAGACCGCTAAAAAATTCAATTTAAAACCTGGTGATATTATCTGGATTGATACTTTTACTAAGCTGAATGAACAAAGAACAGTTACTGCCATATATAAAGGGATGCCAATCAATTCATTGTTCGGCAATATAGATTTGATTTATTGTGACATGCTGGAAAATGAAAATATTGAAAATTTCAGTGAATGGTCATACAAGTATTATGTAAAACTCAATAGTTCCGAAAGCATAGAAGACTATAATAACAGCATAAACAAAATAGCTAAAAGCGTATTTCAAAAATTAATAGACGAAAATACCTCAGAACAATCAACTGAAGAATATACAGACAAATATGCGATAAAGCTATTCCCTCTTCATGGCCTTCAGTTCAACAATATAGTATCAGATAATTCTACATCATATCAATGCAACAAAACAACAACTGTAACTCTATTCGTCGTTTCAATCCTTATTCTGGTTATAACCCTAATCAACTATCTTAACTTTTTCATGGCACAAATACCGGTAAAGTTGAGGTCTGTAAATACCAAGAAAATCTTAGGAAGTTCCAGATTATCTTTAGTTACCGGATTTATAGTCGAATCGGCAATACTTGTAATAGTATCATTGCTTCTGGCATATATTATTATAAAAGTTATAGGAAATTCTACATATGCAGAATTGATAAGTTGCCCGTTGAATATAGAGGAGAATGCGAACATTGCTGTTTTAACATTATTTGTAGCCTTGATAATGACAATTTCGGCAAGTATGTATCCTGCAATGTATATAACCTCGTTTTCTCCGGCAATGGCTATAAAAAGTACAATGGGAACTGCACGTAAGGGAAAATCTTTCAGATACATTCTTGTAAGTTTCCAGTTTACTATATCCATTATCTTCATAATGTGTGCCGCTTTCATAAAGATACAGTACGACTATATGATGAATTATGACATGGGATTCGATAAGGAATTTCTTTATACCGTAAAGGTCCCGGCAAACTGGAACAACCATGATTTATTCACGTCTGAACTTCAGAATAACATATCCATAAAAGAAGTGGCATGGGGAGATTCTCCTTTAGTCAGCGCTTTCAGAATGGGATGGGGACGCGACTTTAACGGTAAGGAAGTTTATTTCACCTGTTATCCTGTATCTTATAACTTTCTGAAGTTTATGGGTATAAACATTTCTGAAGGACGTGACTTTACTGAATCTGACGAAAAAAGCGATAAAGGTATCTTCATATTCAACAAAAAAGCGAAAGAAGATTTTGGACTGACTCTCGAAAGTAGAATTCATGGACATAAAGGAGAAACAGACATAGCAGGTTTTTGCGATGACTTCAAGTTCATGCCTTTACATTATAAGGTAGAACCTTTTGCTTTTTACGTGTTTGGAAAGAATCCATGGAGAGTACCAGCCCATCTTTATATAAGAAGTAATAAGGGAGCTACATACAGTGAAGTACAGGAAGCTGTAAGAAAAGTAACTGCAAAAATAGTTCCGGATTTCAACACCGAAGAAATAAACCTGAAGTTCTTCGACGAGGAACTCGGAACACAGTACCGTAAGGAACAGAAACTAATCAGCCTTATAACGCTGTTCACCATACTTGCAGTAATCATATCACTGATGGGAATAATCGGTCTGCTTATGTTCGAAACCAAGTTCCGCAGAAAGGAAATAGGTCTGCGAAGAGTTCATGGGGCAAGCATACGAGAGATACTGGAGATGTTCAACCGCAAGTTCTTCTACATACTGCTTATAAGCTTCCTGATAGCTGCACCTGTGGGATATATTGTAATGGATTATTACTATAGCACATTTGCCTACCGCTCTCCGTTGCACTGGTGGGTATTCCTGCTGGCATTCGTCATGGTAGCGATAATTACCG
>NZ_JACJLQ010000090.1 GCF_016902295.1 Bacteroides caecigallinarum
CGTTTCATCCGTATTCGCCTTACGCTGTGGCGAAGCTGTACGGTTTCTGGATAATAAAAGAGTATCGTGAGGCTTATAATATGTTCTGCTGCTCGGGTATCCTGTTCAACCATGAATCGGAACGCAGGGGGGAGACTTTCGTTACCAGAAAGATTACTCTGGCTGCGGCTCGTATAGCTCAGGGAAAGCAGGAGTGCCTGTATCTGGGCAATATGGATTCGCTGCGTGACTGGGGTTATGCGAAGGACTATGTGGAGTGTATGTGGCTGATTCTGCAGCAGGAGAAGCCGGAGGATTTTGTAATTGCTACAGGTGTGCAGCACTCGGTGCGTGAGTTTACGGAGCTGGCTTTCCGTCATGCGGGCATTGAACTGAAGTTTGAGGGCGAGGGACTGGACGAGAAGGGTATCTGTGTATCTGTAACTAATCCTGAGAATGAACATCTGGTAGGAAAGACTCTGGTGGCGGTATCGGAAGATTTCTATCGTCCTACAGATGTGGTTAACCTATGGGGGGACCCGACAAAAGCGAAGGCCAAATTAGGATGGAACCCGCAGACTACAAGCTTCGAACAGTTAGTGCAGCTGATGGTGGAACATGATATGGCGAAGGTGGCCGGTGACAGTGTGGCTTCGAAGGTAAGAACGAACCTGGCTGAGTATCTGGAAAAGGGAGTCGTTAAATGAGCAATAAGAAAGTTTTCGTAAGCGGATGTTATGACCTGCTGCACAGCGGACATGTGGAGTTCTTCCAGCAGGCTTCGAGATTCGGCGACCTGTATGTGGGTATAGGCTCGGACGCCACGTATCTGGAATATAAGCACAGGAAACCGATGTTCCCGCAGGAGGAACGTCTGTTCATGGTGAGGAACATAAAGGCTGTGAAAGAGGCTTATATTAACGAGGGGCACGGAGTGATAGACTTCATCCCGACTCTGGACATTGTGAAGCCGGACATCTTCGTGGTGAACGCTGAAGGTGGAAGCGAGGAGAAACGCAGGCTGTGTGAGGAACGGGGCATAGAGTACATCGAACTGCAACGCACTCCGCACGAGGGACTGGAGGCAAGAAGCTCGAGTTCGCTCAAGGCGGCTATGCAGAAGGCGGAGAACGAGGCGGGAGAGAGCAAGGGTATCCCAACGCGTCTGGATCTGGCGGGTACATGGATTGACCAGCCGTACGTGAGTGTGCATCATCCGGGATGGGCGATAACTATCTCTCTTGAACCTACTTTCGAGGTGAGGGACAGATGCGGACTGAGCACAAGCACACGGAACATCATACAGAAGATATGGCCGGTGAAGATGCCTAAGATGGATCCGGAGATGCTGGCGAGACTTGTGTTCTGCTTTGAAAACAATCCTGAGCGTACTGAGGGGCATGTATCGGGGGCACAGGATGCGATAGGTATTTGCATACCGGGGCTGTGCAGACATTATTACGACAACAATTTCTGGCCGAAGAAAATAGATATCTGCAGGGACGAGATGACGCTGAGATTTCTGGAACAGCATCTGGTGATGATTCCGATTGAGCCAAGGAAACCGGGATGCTCGGTGGTGGAAGGCAAGGACATAACTGTGGAGAAGGTGAAGGCTCTGGCGGATGCGGCAGATGCGTGCTGGGAGGCTATAATGGAGCGTAACTTAGATGGTTTTGCAGCGGCTTATAAGGCGAGCTTCGAAGCGCAGACTGCCATGTTCCCGGGTATGATTAATCCGGCTTATATCGACTGTCCACAGCAGGACAACAGTTTTATCAGTGACGCCATAGCGCACTACAGCGCAATGCCGGACGTGATGGCATGGAAGCTGGCTGGTGCTGGTGGTGGCGGATATCTGGCTCTGGTGGTGAGGGACGCAAAGGTATTCCTAAGCAACCACAGCGAGGCGATAGAGCTGCATATCAGAAGGGATTAGATTATAGTTGCAAGGCTTCAGTTACGAGGTAACAAGGTCTTATAGTGGATTCCCCCATGCAGCGGCAAGAAATGCCGGCATGGGGGGATTTCAGTATCTGTAGGGTTGGTATTTCGGAAACTTTTACGTAATTTTGTATCTGTAGCCTAACTTCATAACTTCTTTAACTTCTTAACTTCAAAAAAAATGAAATACCCTATAGGAATACAGAACTTTGAAAAGATACGCGAAGGTGGGTATCTTTATATAGACAAGACGGACATGATATATGATCTGGTAAAGAATGGTGTGTATTACTTCCTGAGCCGTCCGCGCAGGTTCGGCAAGAGTCTGCTTATCTCTACGCTGGAGACTTATT
>NZ_JACJLQ010000010.1 GCF_016902295.1 Bacteroides caecigallinarum
TACCGGCAAGAAGACCATTAAAGATGTAAATAAAAAAGTTTTAATCGCTTTCATTATAAAGATACTTTTTAGGTTATTATTGCTCATGGTTTATATCTCCGAATGCAAAGTTATACCATATAACAATACACCATTTAAAAAGTATCTCTACATTTAGCTATTAACAAATACGGCATAATACACTGATTATATGCGTATTATGCCGTATTATACAATTATGTCAATCTCTACATTTTCTATTTTCAGAACTCTGCCAACCATCTGTCAAGTGTCATTTCTTCGGAAAGACCGCCTTCCAACGATTCACTCAAATGCTTCTTCAGACGGAACTTTTTCTGGGATACCGAAGAGATACTGACACCGAATATCTCCGACATCTGGGTGTTGCTGAAACGAAGCTTGATCAGGATACAAAGATGAAGTTCCTGCTTTGTCAGTGTCGGACAGATGCTCTGCATACGGCTCACGAAATTGCCGTACATACTTTCACACATTTGCTCCAGAGTCTCCCATTCCATATCATCAAGAACACGGCATTTCTCTCTAAGTTCCTTCACAAGGCTGTCATTATCTACAACATAGTCGGCAAGCATACGTTCACGCTGCTTCAGGTTAAAATTCTCTTCTGATATGCTACGGAACTTCTCCGTATCACGGCGGACCTTATCAAGTTTTGAAGTATATTCGGCAATATGATTTTGCAGAGTGGCTATATTTTCGGACAGCCTGCCATTCTCTGACTGAAGACTGTCTATCTGTTCACGGTATGATTCTATATCTTCAGCATTACTTCGACGAACTTTTATCTGCCGAAAACAGACTGAACCACTACTCTTTAGACTATACGGCAAAACTCTCATACTATCTGTCGGGAACAAGTTCCTTAAAGTTCTTTGCATATAATACGTTTGACGAGTTCAGATTTCCACTTTACACAGAAGAAGCCATACCGATAGTGAAATGGAACAACCAGATATATAAGGCTACGTATAGCGGAATGTGGGGGAAATTAGGTAATACAACCTCCGCATACTACTCGTCGCATATAAGCCGTGCCAATGCAGATGTGCTTGGTTTTGGCCCGGGTGATGACAGCTTTGGAGATGACATGGACTCTGACGACGGATGGGAAGACAGTCGGAATAAAGAGCTGAATAATGAATACTCCAATAAACAGGCGGAAAAGGATACAGAAAACAATGAGATAAGTAGCGGCATAAAGACCATCAATTTCAATACGGAATTTACTTATAGCCCTGAAAACATTTACTCAACACGCTGGGGATTCAAATACTCACACGAGGTGTACGAGATGACTGCCTTCGGAGATAATATCAGGAAACAGAATGAGACAATAAACCAGTATTCGCTGTACTACGACAATAACGTCCGCATAACAGACAAGGTTTCTACGCGTGTAGGAGTACATTTCGTAGCATACAATCCTGTAAATTTCCGAAATTATTACAGCATTCAACCTCGATTCGCATTGAATTTCACACCAGGGAAAAACAATCTGATATATCTGAATTTTTCCAAGATGGAGCAGTTCTACCATTATATCAGTTTCAATGGTTTCGCTCTGCCTACAGACTTCAGAATGAGAGCGACAAGGATTTGGGATTCAGGCAAACACGAGGAGAATTCAATTACAGAATTGACATAGGATACACATTCAAGAAAGATTTCGGAGACAAATTGCTGCTTCTCAGATGTGGTCTGTATAACCTGCTTGGCAATCCGCCTGAAGAAGATATAGTGGATTTCTATTCTGTACATTTATCAGAGAATTGTCTTCCATACGGTAGCATAAGCTTTAAGTTCTGATTTTATCAATTACATCTGCCATTACATAACTCTTTAAAACATATAATAACAAAAAATCCTGATCTCAACCGACCAGGATTTTTTGTTTCATATCTGAACCTATAAGATTAATATCCAAGTTCTTTTTCAAGAGCTTCGTATTCAGCTCTGTTAAGCTTCCAATAGATTCTCAACATGTACTGTCCCCACAAAGCTTTGTTGTCTGGAGCTATTTCTTTAGCTTTTTCATAATATGGCAACGCTTTTGAATAAAGCTCTTTAATCTTAGCTTCACCTTCTGCATATTTAGGATCGTCCATTGCAAGCTGAGAGTTAGCTTCTTCTATATCCTGACCAGGGAAGAAGTAGCAATCGCCCATTTTGGAATATGCTTCTGCCACGAAACCGTCGTTCTTGTCAACAATCTGCTGCAATGTAGCTATTGCTCCTTCATAGTCTTTGTTTTCATACTGAAGTACACCTTTTACATACAAGAAATAGGCAGAAGGATTATTAGCAATGATACCGTCAATTTCAGCCAAAGCTTCTGTTACTTGACCTTTCTGAATATAGTTGTCCATCAGGTTACCTACGAAATATTCCTGATTTGGGAATCTTTCTACACCTTCCTTGATTGCAGCAAGCCATTTAATTGAGTCTTTAGCCTCATCTGACTTATAAACTTCAGCAAGACACATCAAAGCTCTGTAACCTTCTTCCTTGTGGTTCTTTCCCATTTCCGCATACTTGATAACTGCTTCATTGTCTTTCAATGAATTGGCAGCCAATGTAGCATAGTTTGCAATAAGAGGAACAAGTGTGTCGTTCTTAACCTCATCCATATCTGAGAATATAGGTGCAGTTGCAGCATCGCAATAAAGTCCGAAGAACTGCAAAGCAGCATCATACTTACCTGAATTGTATGCATCAGATCCTGCATTTGTCAAGTTAGGACGTACAGAAACCAATGTCTTAGCCAATTTCTTTCTGAGTTTTGGTTTCTTAAGCTCGCCGCTTGCAACCTTAGCCTGTTCTACTTCATCACATTTCATGTAATATTCGAACATTTTAGCCAAACTGTTATACAACTTAGTAGTGTCTGCCTGTCCACCTGGAAGATAGAGTTTCATATTCTCATCGTCGTAGATTGCCTTCTGAAAATCTCCGGCAAGCTTCCATGTTTCAGGATCACCTGCTGTTGTAGGGTCGCTCAAAGCAGGTTCAATAATCTGAGCCGCCTTTACAGGATCACTCTTAGCAGATTTCGCTTCTTTTACAACACTTGTCTGTGCTGATACTGCACAAGTAGCAAACACCACTGCTACAGTTAAAAATACTTTTTTCATAATGTTTTAAATTTTAGTAAGTCAATTGTTTTAATTATTCTCTTCTTGGGGTTCATTTACGTTATTGTCGGTCGTATTCTCCTGGGATGCATCAACTTGAGGTATTTCTTCTTCAGTCTGCGAAGTAACCTTACATACAGAACCGATACTGTCATTTCGTTTCTCAAGGTCTATAAGTTTAACACCCTGAGTAGCACGTCCCATAATACGGAAATCAGCCACTTTGACACGGATTGTTATACCGGACTTGTTTATAATCATCAGGTCATTTTCGTCTGTTACAGACTTGATAGCAACAAGCGAACCTGTCTTTTCGGTAATGTTCAATGTCTTGACACCCTTACCACCACGGTTTGTCTTACGGTAATCTTCAATATCGGAACGTTTACCGTAACCTTTTTCAGACACTACCATGATAGTTTCCTTTTCAGGGTTCTTAATGCAAATCATTCCAATAACTTCATCCTGGCCGTCTTCATCGAGAGTGATACCACGTACACCTGTAGCGGTACGTCCCATTTCGCGGACAGCGCTTTCGTGGAAACGTATGGCACGTCCGTTACGGTTTGCTATAACTATTTCGTTGTTGCCGTTAGTCATACGCACCTCTATCACGCGGTCATCTTCACGGATTGTGATTGCGTTCACACCATTCTGACGCGGACGTGAATACTGCTCAAGCAGAGTTTTCTTGATAACACCCTGTTTAGTGCAGAACAATACGTAATGGCTGTTGATGAATTCCTTGTCATTAAGATTCTTCACGCGCAAATATGCAGTAACAGCATCATCGGCGTCAATATTCAGAAGGTTCTGGATAGCTCGTCCCTTAGAAGTTTTGTTGCCTTCAGGTATTTCGTAAACCTTCAGCCAGTAACACTTACCTTTCTGTGTAAAGAACAGCATAGTGTTATGCATTGTGGCAGGATAGATATGTTCAATGAAGTCCTCATCACGGGTTTCGCTACCCTTTGAACCTACACCGCCTCTGTTCTGTGCGTGGAAGTCAGCCAGCGGAGTACGCTTGATATATCCCAGATGAGAGATAGTGATAACCATATGATCGTCTGCATAGAAGTCTTCAGGATTGAATTCTTCCGAAGCATAAACTATTTCAGAGCGACGCTTGTCGCCATATTTTTCCTTAACTTCTATCAGTTCGTCCTTGATAACCTTCATACAAAGCTCATCATTTGAAAGGATTTCCTGATAGTAAGCTATCTGCTTCATCAATTCTTCATACTCGGCATGAAGCTGCTCTTGCAAAAGTCCTGTAAGCTGACGCAAACGCATTTCAACGATTGCACGTGCCTGTATCTCGGTAAGTTCGAAACGGTTCATAAGGTTAGTGACAGCTTCATTAGGAGTTTTTGCAGCACGAATGATTCTGATTACCTCATCAATATTGTCCGAAGCTATGATAAGTCCTTCAAGGATGTGTGCACGTTCCTGAGCCTTACGCAAATCATACTGCGTACGACGAATAACCACTTCGTGTCTGTGCTCGACGAACAGTTTTATCAAGTCCTTAAGATTGAGCAAACGAGGACGTCCCTTAACAAGAGCAATATTGTTTACACCGAAAGAAGTCTGCAGAGCTGTCATCTTGAACAGTTTGTTCAAAACGACACTTGCATTGGCATCACGCTTCACGTCTATCACAATGCGCATACCTTCGCGGTCGGACTCATCGTTCACGTATGAGATACCTTCAATCTTCTTCTCGTTTACTAAGGAAGCGATATGCTCGATAAGTTCTTTCTTGTTTACATTATAAGGGATTTCGTTTACGATTATCTTGTCATGATTGGTGTGAGTCTCGATTTCAGTCTTGGCGCGCATCACTACACGTCCGCGACCAGTCTCGTAAGCATCTCTTACTCCACTTACACCGTATATATATCCTCCGGTCGGGAAATCAGGCGCCTTGATATATTGCATCAGGCCATCCACATCAATATCATTATTGTCAATATATGACACACATCCGTCAATAACCTCAGCCAAATTGTGTGTCGGCATATTGGTTGCCATACCGACAGCAATACCGGATGCTCCGTTTACCAGCAAATTAGGAATACGTGTAGGCATTACAGTAGGTTCCTGAAGCGTATCATCGAAGTTATTCTGAAAATCAACAGTCTCCTTATACAAGTCCTGCATCATTTCCTCACCTATCTTCTTAAGTCTTGCTTCAGTATAACGCATGGCAGCCGGACTATCACCATCGACAGAGCCAAAGTTACCCTGTCCGTCAACCAAAGGATAACGCATAGCCCAATCCTGCGCCATACGTACCAATGCCCCATAAACAGACGAGTCACCATGCGGGTGGTATTTACCCAAAACTTCACCTACTATTCTGGCAGATTTCTTATAAGGTTTATCCGAAGTATTACCAAGTTCCATCATACCATAAAGGATACGGCGATGAACCGGTTTGAAACCATCTCTCACATCAGGGAGGGCGCGTGCCACGATTACAGACATTGAATAATCGATGTACGACGACTTCATTTCCTCTTCGATGTTGATTTTTATAATCCTGTCTTGTTCTTGCATTTAAATATATATTAATTATACATTATTTCGGTTCACGAAAAACAATGCTAAAGTACTACTTTTAGACGATATACGAAACTTTTTACCAAAAAATGTGCCTTACATTAAACTTTTTTACTCAAAGACTGACAAAACACGTCAATAATTCAAAACGAGAAAAATGGCACATAATTTGCTGTGAGAATAAAAAAAAGATATATTTGCCAGAATTAATCAATAGATTTTAGGCACAATAAAAAAACAGAGCTATAACTTCAGGTCGTAAGAAGACCAAACTTACAGAAAAAATGAACGGAATATCATATACACAAGAAGCCACAGACGTAATTAAATACAGCAAGGAAGAAGCCGCAAGGACTGATGCTCAAAGCATAGGCCCAGAACATCTATTGCTGGGAATCATAAGAAACGATGAAAGCAACGCTTCTAAAATAATATGCAGCCTGTATGCTGATTTGAAAAAAATAAGAAGAGAGTTGGAAGACATACTAATAAATACAAACACAAATGCCAACATGCCTAAAACTGACATTAGAGACTTAAATTTTGATGAAAAAGCTGCAAGGATTTTAAGATTATGCTTTTTAGAGTCTAAAATTGACAATAAAGATTCTATTGGCTCTGAACATATTTTATTAGGAATTATGAAAGAAGAAAAAAATAACGCTGCTCAAATACTGATGCAAAACAATATTACATACGAAAAAATAAGAAAAAGGATGTCCGGCAACACGACACCAATACCTTCTGCCGGACTAAGCTTTGACGAAAACGAGGAAGACGATGGTATAGAAAGACGTGGAGGAAACAGATTCGGGAACAACGATTCATCCTCACAGGGAGGTCCTGACTATACGCAGACCAGAAAAGGCAAAACAGAAAATGACAATAACAATCTTGTTTTGCTTAATAAATATGGTACGGACTTGACTAAAGCTGCCATTGAGGGTAAACTTGACAAAGTCATAGGACGTGAAAAAGAGATTGAACGCGTAGCCCAAATCCTATGCAGAAGGAAGAAGAATAATCCTGTATTAATAGGCGAACCAGGTGTCGGTAAATCTGCAATTGTAGAAGGACTCGCGGCAAGAATAGCCGAGAAAAAAGTTCCAAGAACTCTATTCGACAAAATCGTTATCACACTCGACCTCACAGCCTTAGTGGCAGGAACCAAATATAGAGGAGAATTCGAAGAAAGAATAATCGGCGTAATAAAAGAAGCCAAAAACAATCCGAACGTAATATTATTCATAGACGAGATTCACACAATAATAGGCGCAGGTTCGGCTGCCGGTTCAATGGACGCGGCTAATATTCTTAAACCCTCACTTGCCAGAGGGGAAATGCAGTGTATCGGCGCTACAACATTAGACGAATACAGAAAGTCTATTGAAAAAGACGGTGCCCTTGAAAGAAGATTCCAAAAAGTTACCGTTGAGCCAACCACTAAAGAAGAGACATTACAGATTCTAATGAATATCAAAGAGCAATATGAGGATTTCCATAATGTGTCTTATACTGATGAGGCCATAGAAACATGTGTGAACCTTGCCGACAGATATATCACAGACAGATTCTTCCCTGACAAGGCCATCGATGCGATAGACGAGGCCGGTTCCAGAATACATCTTATGAATGTATCTGTACCAAAAGAAATCGAAAACCAGGAAAGATTGATTGAAGAGACAAAAGAACATAAGAACGAAGCCATAAAGTTACAAAACTTTGAAATGGCAGCCGGTCTGAGAGATAAAGAAAAGTCTCTTCAGTCAGAACTTGAAAGGATGAAAAAGGAATGGAGTGACAAACAAAAGGAAAACCGGGAAATAGTTGACAAAAGTCACATAGAAGAAGTCATTTCATTAATGTCAGGAATTCCGCTCAAAAAAATCGGCACATCCGAAATAAACAAGCTCAAAAACATGAGGGACACTCTAAAAGCAAAAGTCATAGGACAGGACAACGCTATAGAGAAGCTTGTAAAGGCCATAAAGAGAAACCGCGCAGGATTAAAAGACCCTAACAAACCTATAGGCACATTTCTGTTTACAGGTCCGACAGGAGTAGGAAAAACATATATGGCAAAAATGCTTGCGGAAGAATTGTTCGGCTCTAAGGACTCTGTAATCAGAATAGACATGAGCGAATATATGGAGAAATACGCTGTATCGAGAATGGTTGGAGCCCCTCCGGGATATATAGGATATGAAGAAGGCGGACAACTGACCGAAAAGGTAAGACGTAAACCATACTCAATAGTGCTGCTCGACGAAATAGAGAAAGCACACCATGATGTATTCAACTTCCTGTTGCAAATATTGGATGAAGGAAGACTGACAGACAGTACGGGAAGAACTGTTGATTTTAAAAATACAGTCATTATAATGACTTCCAATGTAGGAAGTCGCCAGCTTAAAGACTTCGGGAAAGGAATCGGCTTCAACACAATTGTTCGAGAGGAAAACGAAGAATACTCCAACTCAATAATAAAGAAGGCTTTGGAAAAAACTTTCGCGCCTGAATTCTTAAACCGTCTCGATGATATCATACCATTCAAACAACTGGATAAAGATGATTTAATAAAGATAACGGAAATTGAGTTGAAAGAACTTTTCAAAAGAGTAGAAAACCTGGGATACTCAATATCCATAACCGATGAAGCAAAATATACAATAGCAAGAAAAGGTGAAGATATCCACTATGGCGCACGACCGATAAAAAGGGCAATTCAAAACAATATTGAAGATAAGTTGGCTGAATTCATTATTGACGAAGAACCCGGAAACGGTTCGAAAATATTAATAGCGTCCGAAAACGACGAGATAAAAATATGTCTGGCGGAATAACCAATCGCCGGATATTTAAAACAAAAAACTCTTTGCCGTTCCATCGAATGGCAAAGAGTTTTTTCAGTTTGATTTTGAAGAAATATTATTTTACCACAATACATTCAATTTCCACAAGAGCACCCTTAGGCAATCCTTTCACAGCGACAGCCGAACGTGCAGGGAACGCGCCGTCAAAGTATTTGGCATAAACTTCATTCATTTCGGCAAATAATGACATATCGGCCAGAAAAACAGTAGTCTTAACAATATTGGCTGTAGTAAGTCCGGCTTCGGCCAATACATTCTTGATATTCTCGAACACCTGAGTAGTCTGTTCCGCTATACCACCTTCAACAAAAGAACCTGTTGATGGGTCCACAGGAATCTGACCAGACATAAAAACCATACCATTAGCCTCTATAGCTTGGCTATAAGGTCCTATAGCAGCAGGAGCCTTTTCTGTAAAAATAACCTTTTTCATAAATGTATAAATTTTCAATATTAAATTTTGGGTTGCTAAATTAGAACAAATTTCCGATTTTTAATGCCTCACAAAATAAAAAACGCTCAAAAACTTTGTAAACAAAATAAAAAGCAGTATTTTTGTACAAGATAAAAAGCTATATCGTGAACACAAGCGATATAAGCGATACAATTTTTCCTAATCAAAATCAATTATCATTTTAACGAATACATTTAGACTATACATTACCGTATATTCATATTGCATGTATATCCGGCTATAAGTATATCATTTTTGAATTCAAATATTACTATAATATAACACTTTATACACACAATTATATGTATAATATCATACAATTAAATGAAAAAGACCTGTCCGAACTGCAAGAAATAGCCAAAGAGTTGGGTCTGAAAAAAACAAGCACACTAAAAAAAGAAGAACTTGTTTATAAAATACTTGATGAACAAGCAATCAAAAGTGCCTCACAAAAATCAAATTCAGACAAGTCGAACGATGGACAAACTAAAAAAAGAGCAAGAATAAGCGTTAAAAAAGATGGCAATAAAGTTTACACCGCCACTAAAGACAAAGCTTTAAAACTTGAAGCCGAAACGCCTAAAGTACAGAAGAAAAATGTAGATAACGAAAACGCTGATGTTCAGCTGGAAACTATCAGTAACAACATAGCCTCAGCTACTAATACTCAGGAAGAAAAACCAAAAGCAAAAAGAGGAAGAAAGCCAGGCTCAAAAAACAAAGATGCAAAAAAGACTGATACATCTTTGAGCAACCAGCCAGAAAACAATGATAATAAAGAAGCTGAAGTAGCTGTTAAAGAGTTTCCTATCCCTGTTTTCATGGATGACGATATGGAACTTCCACCACTTGATTTAACCGGTGGAGACGATTTTATTCCAATAGAAGACTTACCTTCAGAAAAATTCGAAATACCTACAGAACTGTTAGGCAAATTCGAGGCTACTAAAGTTGAGCCACCTGTTGCGCCACAAACAGAAAACAAATTCCAGCAAAAACAAAAAAAGAACAATAATAAGAAGCAACAACAAAATAAAGCTCAAAACAACAAATCCCAAAACAATAAGCAACAGGCCAAACAACAAAACGAGACTGTACAAGCCGAAAACACACAGCAACCTAATGTTCAGCTGCCTGCAGTCCAGCAAATAAAGCTTCCTGCTCCAGAAGTTACTGATAAAGAGCAAGATAACAACATTCAGGCGGTTCAGGAACAAGAACCACAGCAACCGGCCAAACCAGTTGAAAAAGTATATGATTTCGACAATATCATTACAGGCTCAGGAGTGCTTGAAATAATGCCTGACGGATACGGTTTCCTCCGTTCATCTGACTATAATTACCTTTCTTCTCCTGATGACATATATGTATCCCAGTCTCAGATTAAAACATTCAGCCTGAAAACAGGAGATGTAGTGGAAGGTACAATACGCCCTGCAAAAGAAGGCGAAAAATATTTCCCACTTGTAAAAGTAAACAAGATTAATGGCGCAGACCCGGCATTGGTACGCGACAGAATTCCGTTTGACCACCTGACACCATTATTCCCGGACGAAAAATTCAAATTATGCAAAGGATACAACGACAATTTGTCTGCACGTGTCGTTGACATGTTCTCGCCTATCGGTAAAGGCCAACGCGCGCTTATCGTGGCACAGCCTAAGACCGGTAAGACAATCCTTATGAAGGATATAGCAAATGCCATTGCCGAAAACCATCCTGAAGTATATATGATAATGCTTCTCATAGACGAACGTCCTGAAGAAGTTACAGACATGGCACGCAGCGTAAAGGCAGAAGTCATAGCTTCCACATTTGACGAACCGGCCGAACGTCACGTAAAAATTGCAGGTATAGTACTGGAAAAGGCAAAGAGAATGGTAGAAAGCGGACACGATGTAGTGATATTCCTTGACTCTATAACACGCCTTGCACGCGCTTACAACACTGTATCTCCAGCATCAGGCAAAGTATTGTCAGGTGGTGTAGATGCCAACGCGCTACACAAGCCAAAACGTTTCTTCGGTGCAGCACGTAATATTGAAGGAGGCGGCTCGCTCACTATCATCGCAACTGCCCTTATCGACACAGGCTCCAAGATGGACGAAGTCATCTTCGAAGAGTTCAAGGGTACAGGAAACATGGAATTGCAGCTTGACAGAAACTTGAGCAACAAACGTATATTCCCTGCCGTAAACATTGTTGCGTCAAGCACACGCCGCGACGACTTATTGCTTGACAAGACAACTCTTGACAGAATGTGGATTCTGCGCAAATACCTATCAGACATGAATCCTATCGAAGCTATGGATTTCGTAAAGGACAGACTTGAAAAGACAAAGGATAATGATGAGTTCCTATTAAGCATGAATTCATAATCACTATATACAGAAAAAGGAAACAGCCATATCGCAATGTTTAAAAACAAAATGCGATATGGCTGTTTTTGTTTAACTTCCAATCAATATCAGAAAGGCAGATCGTCCTTTTCATCAGTTGCCGAGAAGTCGGCTGGAGGCACCGGAGCCGAAGAAACCGGAGGGAAAGAATAATCCGCAGGCTGCTGTTGCATACCAGCACCCTGTGCAACTCTTTCTACTTTCCAAGCCCTTATACTGTTAAACCACCTACCCTGCCATTCGCGGGCATCAATATCAAACGAAACGGTAAGTTCTTCACCTGCCTGTATGTTGAATTGCTGGATTTTATCTTCACCAAACACATCAAAACACATCTTACGAGGATACTGCTCATTAGTTTCCAAAACATATTCTTGAACCTTCCAGTTGTTTCCTGATTTTGAGACACCACCACGAGGTTCAAGGACAGCAATAATTCTTCCTGTTATTTCCATATTAAATTTTCTATTTGATTTTGGTTACGAAATTACTCTTTTCCTTAGAAGTGAGCTAATTTTTTTCAATATTTTTTTATCAGGACGAAAGCATTTTTATCGAATAATTGCTTTAGCCAAATAATCTTTTTTGTAACTTTGGCATTCGATATTTTACCGTTTCTTATAAAGAAATTCATACATGAATTATAATAAAAATAACAATTAATATAACATAATCATGAGATTTTTAGTTTCAAGCACAACATTATTCAGCCATTTACAGGCTATCAGCCGTGTTATCAATTCCAAAAACTCTCTTCCTATCCTGGACTGCATTCTGATAGAACTAAACGATGGAACAATCACTATGACAGCTTCTGACAGCGAAACGACATTGTCAACCAGCATCGAAGTAAGTGAATACGAAGGTGAAGGCAAATTTGCCATTTCATCAAAAACTATACTTGAAGCTCTTAAGGAAAACCCTGAACAGCCATTGAACTTCAATATTAACACAGATACGATGGAAATAACCGTTAAATATCCTAACGGTAAATACAGCATGATGGCACAAAACGGCGACGAATATCCTCTGCCAAAACAGATGGGAAGCGAAGTCGTTAACCTGACAATGGCTGCCGATGTTATGCTGACAGGTATAAACAGATGTATCTTTGCTACTGCCGATGACGAATTGAGACCGGTAATGAACGGTATATATTTCGACATAAGCCAGCAGGATGTAACTTTGGTTTCTTCTGACGGACACAAACTTGTACGCAATAAATCTTTTGCTTCTACAGGCAACGAAAAAGCAGCTTTCATCCTTCCTAAAAAGCCGTCGAACATTCTTAAGAATATTTTGCCTAAAGAACAGGGTGATGTTCAGATTTGCTTTGACGACAAGAATGCTATGTTCACAATGGAAAACTATCAGATGACATGCCGACTCATAGAAGGCCGTTATCCTAACTATAACTCGGTAATTCCTCAGAACAATCCTCACAAAGCTATCGTTGACCGTGCTATTTTCATCAGCGCATTGAAACGCGTATCAGTGTTTTCATCACAAGCCAGCAGTTTGATTAAACTCAGCCTGAAAGAAAACAGCATGACAATTTCCGCTCAGGACATTGACTTTTCAACTTCAGCCGAAGAAACTCTTACTTGCCAGTATGACGGGAAAGACATGAGTATCGGTTTCAAATCGTCTTTCCTTATCGACATTCTGAATAACATTTCATCACAGAATGTAATTATCGAATTGGCTGATCCATCAAGAGCCGGACTTATCGTTCCTGAAGAACAGGAAGAAAACGAAGACTTGCTGATGCTGCTCATGCCTATGATGCTTAACGATTAATCTTTTTATAATGAAACTGAATCTTAAGAACCCTATAGTTTTCTTTGACCTTGAAACTACAGGAACAAATATAACAAGCGACAGGATAGTGGAAATCTGCTATCTGAAAGTATATCCTAACGGAAACGAAGAGAGCAAGACAATGAGAATCAATCCTGAAATGCATATTCCTGAATCATCAACTGCCATTCATGGAATAACTGATGAGGATGTTGCAGACTGCCCTACCTTCAAAGAAGTAGCCACAAACATAGCAAAAGACTTTGAAGGAGCTGACATAGCAGGATTCAACTCAAACAGATTCGATGTTCCAGTACTTGTAGAAGAATTCCTGAGAGCAGGTATCGACCTCGACCTTACAAAAAGAAAATTCGTTGACGTACAGGTTATTTTCCATAAGATGGAACAACGTACCCTGTCGGCAGCATACAAGTTCTACTGCGGAAAGAATCTTGAAGACGCCCATACGGCAGAAGCTGATACAAGAGCCACTTACGAAGTTCTAAAAGCACAGTTGGACATGTATCATGACACTTTGGAAAATGACATAAACTTCCTGTCAGAATACTCAAGCTATTCGAAAAACGTTGATTTTGCGGGAAGAATTGTTTATGACGACAACGGAGTGGAAGTATTCAATTTCGGAAAATACAAAGGTATGCCTGTAGCCGAGGTACTGAGAAAAGACATCGGATATTACGGTTGGATTATGAATGGTGATTTCTCTCTGAACACAAAGAATGTGCTCACAAAAATCAGACTCAGAGAAACCGGAATGCTAAAATGACATATCACATATCTATGATAAAAGGTAAAAAAATAGTACTTGGTATCACTGGAAGTATTGCCGCTTATAAGGCGGCAGTACTTGCAAGGGCCCTGATAAAAAAAGGCGCTGAAGTGCAAATCGTAATAACTCCTGCGGGAAAAGAGTTTATCACACCTCTTACTCTCTCAACAATAACCAGCAAACCGGTCATTAGTGAATTTTTCGCGAGAAGAGACGGTACATGGCACAGTCACGTTGACCTCGGTCTATGGGCGGATGCTATGCTGATTGCTCCAGCCACTGCATCTACAATCGGCAAAATGGCAAACGGAATTGCCGACAATATGCTTATCACAACGTATCTGTCAATGAAAGCGCCTGTATTCGTGGCTCCGGCAATGGACCTTGATATGTTTGCCCATCCTTCTACGCAGAAAAATCTTGACACTCTGAGGTCATACGGAAACATTATCATCGAACCGGGAGAAGGCGAACTGGCGAGCCACCTTGTAGGCAAAGGAAGAATGGAAGAGCCGGAAAACATCGTAGCCGTATTGGAGGATTTCTTCGCTAAGAAGTCTGACCTCGCAGGAAAGAAAGTGATGATTACCGCCGGGCCAACTTACGAGAAGATAGACCCTGTTAGGTTTATCGGCAACTACTCATCGGGAAAAATGGGATACGCATTAGCTGAATGCTGTGCGGAAAGAGGCGCAGAAGTAACTCTCATCAGCGGTCCTGTAAGCATAACAGAAAAGCATCCTAATATCAGGAAAATAAGCGTGGAAAGCGCAGAAGAGATGTACCAGGCTGCTATAAGCGAATTCGGATCAAACGATGCCGCAATACTCTGTGCTGCGGTAGCTGACTTTACCCCTGAAACAATTGCAGACCAGAAGATAAAACGTGAAAAGGACGATTTGATAATAAAATTGAAACCTACGCACGATATTGCGGCAGCATTGGGTAAACTCAAGAGAGACAATCAGATAATGGTGGGATTCGCTCTTGAAACCAACGATGAAATTGAGCATGCCAAAGGCAAGCTGGAAAGAAAGAATCTTGATTTTATCGTTCTAAACTCACTAAACGATAAAGGAGCCGGTTTCAGACACGACACAAATAAAATAACCATCATTGATAAAGAAAATATCATAGAGTTTCCGCTCAAGAGCAAAAAAGAAGTGGCAACTGATATAATTAACCATCTGGCAGATATTTTATAAACATGCTACAGTCTATATTCATCCAGAACTACGCACTGATAGACAAGCTCGACATTACATTCGAGCCGGGATTTTCGGTAATAACCGGAGAAACGGGAGCCGGAAAATCCATCATACTTGGTGCAATCGGTCTCCTGTTAGGACAGAGAGCTGATATTAAAGCTATACGGAACGGAGCTACAAAATGTATCGTTGAAGCCAAGTTCAGAATAGCATCATACGGCATGGAAGAATTCTTCAAGGCTAACGATATTGAATATGACAGCGAGGAATGCATTCTTCGCCGTGAGGTAAACATCAATGGCAAAAGCAGAGCTTTCATTAATGACACGCCCGCATCGCTGGCGCAAATGAAAGTACTTGGAGAGAAACTGATTGACGTACACAGCCAGCACCAGAATCTGTTAATCAACAAGGAAGGCTTCCAGCTAAACATTCTCGACATTCTTGCACAGGACATCAGGGAACTGACCGATTACCAGAATGAATACAATGAATACAAAAAAGTATGCCGCGAACTGGATGAATGCATCAGACAAGCAGAAGAAACAAGAAAAGAAGAGGATTATATCCGCTTCCAACTCCAACAACTTGATGACGCAGAACTGAAAGACGGTGAAATAGCAGAACTCGAACAGGAAGCAGAGACACTGACTCATGCCGAGGATATCAAGGCCGGGCTTTACCGCTCGGCACAGAACATCGGTGGCGACGAAAGCGGGTGCCTGACTCTGATTAAAGATAGCATAAATACTTTGCAAACGGTTTGCAAAGTATTTGCAAAAGCCAATGAATGGAAGGAAAGACTCGAAAGCTGTTATATAGAGATAAAAGATATATCTCATGACATGGAAGATGCTCAGGAATCCATTGAGTTTAATCCTTCAAGACTTGAGTTTGTAAATTCACGTCTAAACATGATATACTCAATGATGCAGAAACATCACGTTAAAACGGACACCGAACTTCTGGAGATTGCAGAAAATTACAGACAACAATTGGATATGATAACTTCATCCGACGAACGCATATCCGAATTGGAAAGCAAAAAGAAGGAGCATTACGACAACGTCATCCGAAAAGCGGAGATTCTTACTAAAATGCGTACCGAAAGTGCAGGAAAAATTCAGTCACAGATGGAATCTTTACTGATACCATTGGGAATGCCTAACGTGAAATTCGCTGTGGAAATATGCCCAAAGAAAGATCCTGACATTAATGGCATGGACGCAGTAAACTTCCTTTTCTCGGCAAACAAAAACGGTACATTACAGAATGTAGCCTCAATAGCATCGGGCGGCGAAATAGCCAGAGTAATGCTCTCACTGAAAGCCATGATAGCAGGAGCGGTAAAATTACCGACAATTATTTTCGATGAAATAGACACCGGTGTATCCGGTTCCATTGCCGAAAAGATGGCTCTGATAATGCAGGATATGGGACGCCAGGACAGACAGGTACTGAGCATCACTCACCTGCCACAGATAGCGGCAAGAGGTAACGCACACTATAAAGTTTATAAGGAAGATACGGAAACAGGTACCAACAGCCACATCATACGTCTTTCGGACGAAGAACGAATTAACGAGATTGCAAACATGCTTAGTGGTTCAACCATGACAGAGGCTGCAAGAAATAATGCAAGGTCTTTATTAGGACTTTAATCCTATTATTAATTTAATTAGACAAACAGACATGATTGAAAAAAATGAAATGATATTCGGCGTTAGAGCCGTAATAGAAGCGATACAGGCTGGAAAAGAAATTGACAAAGTGCTGGTCAAGAAAGACATTCAGAGCGAACTGTCAAAAGAACTTTTTTCTGCGTTAAAAGACACTCAAATCCCTGTTCAGCGAGTTCCGGTTGAAAGAATTAACAAAATCACACGCAAGAACCATCAGGGCGTAGTGGCATTCATATCTCCAATCACGTATCAAAAAACAGAGGACATCGTGCCATTCCTTTTCGAACAGGGTAAAAATCCGCTGATAATACTACTTGACGGACTGACTGACGTACGTAACTTCGGCGCAATAGCCCGCACTTGCGAATGTGCCGGTGTTGATGCCATCATCATACCGTCAAAGAATAGTGTCAGCGTAAATGCAGATGCAATCAAGACATCTGCGGGAGCGCTACACACAATTCCGGTCTGCCGTGAAAGCAATATTACAAATACAATCAAATTCCTGAAGGACAGCGGTTTCAGTATAGTTGCCGCAACAGAAAAAGGAGATTATGACTATACGAAAGGTGACTACTCAAAGCCTACATGCATAATAATGGGAGCTGAAGATACAGGTGTGCCGTACGAACATCTTGCACTTTGCGACGAATGGATTAAGATTCCTCTCTTCGGTACAATAGAATCACTAAACGTATCAGTAGCGGCAGGAATCCTTATATATGAAGCCATAAAACAACGTGGTTTCTCTACAGAAGAATAATAAGTATTCAGTTCTTTAGTTTTTGAGTTTATAAGTTTAGCTTCGCTGACCATTATTTGTTATTAACCTGATAATTAACTAAAAATAAACTCAAAAACTTATAAACTTTAAAACTTACTTATCATGAAGAAAACAATATTAATTACAATATGTGCTTTGAGCATAAGCGGCTTATGGGCACAGGAACTACCAAAATGGTCAAAGAAAGCGCGAAAAGCCGTTTTCTCTGTCATAACTTATAATGCTGACAACAAAATACTTAATACAGGAAACGGCTTTTACATTGATTCAAACGGTACAGGCATCTCAGATTACAGTCTTTTTAAAGGTGCCCATAGGGCTGTAGTGGTTACATCCGATGGTAAAGAGCTGCCGGTAACACTGATTTTGGGAGCTAACGACATGTACGATGTAGTACGTTTCAGAACTGAAGCATCTAAAAAACAGGAAGCACTGACTCCTGCCGTTATTGGAGGTAAGGAGAATGAGAAGGTTTACGTTATGCCATACTCAACACAGAATTCTATAAACTGTATATCAGGTACAATTGAGAATGTTGATTCTATAGGAAACAATTCCTTTTACTACACACTCTCAATGGGCACTGGCGC
This sequence comes from Bacteroides caecigallinarum, assembly GCF_016902295.1. Taxonomy (GTDB): domain Bacteria; phylum Bacteroidota; class Bacteroidia; order Bacteroidales; family Bacteroidaceae; genus Phocaeicola; species Phocaeicola caecigallinarum_A. Next base: position 18,298 of record NZ_JACJLQ010000010.1, read on the forward strand.
TAAAGACGTAAGCTGTCCGTTGATGAACGAGAATGGAGAAGTGATAGGTCTTATCCAAAGAAATTCAGATTCTGAAGACAAGAAAAGCTATGCATTGGGTATTAACTACGCAAAAAGTTTATCAATCAATGCCTTGTCGGGAACTGACGCTACTCTAAAATCCATAAAGATAAAAAAAGGACTTCCTGAAGATGAATCGCAGGCACTCGTGTTCATTTACATGATGGCATCACAGCTTGAGGACGCAGAATATATTGAGATACTGAACGACTTCATCAAAACTTACCCTAAGAATACTGAAGGTTACCTGCGACGAGCTACATATTATATGAACAAAAATTCACAGGAATTCATAAGCATTGTTGAGGATGACCTGAAAAGAATGACTGATGTGGCTGAAAACAAAGCTGAAGCACATTATAATATCGCAAAATTGATATACAGTTATAATGTAAATACCACAGAGCAACTTGAAAAGGCTGATTGGACAATGGAAAGAGCATTAAACGAAATAAATCAGGCCATCTCAGAAGCTGGCGAAGGTCTGTATTATCAAGTTCAGGGCGACATTTATTTTGCTATTAAGGATTATGGAAACGCCGCTGCCGCATACGAAAATCTTTGCAAGACTCCATTAGCTTCGGCAGCCACATATTATGCTGCCGCCAAAGCCAAAGAATTGATGGAAGGTACAGACAAGAAAGAACTCATTGCACTGATGGACAGCGCAGTAGCTTTCTACAACACTCCATACGGAAAAGATGCAGCTCCATACCTCTTTGAACGCGCAAGAATTAAGTCCGACGAAAAGATGTATCGCGAAGCCGTACTGGACTATAACGCCTTTTACGATGCCATGCTTGGACAAGTTTCTGCTGAATTCTACGTAATCCGCCAACAGGCTGAAATGCAGTGTCGTATGTATCAACAGGCTATAAATGACATTAACAAAGCGGTTGAAATGGAACCTGCAAATTCGGGATATTGGACCGAGAAAGGCAGTATTCATATTAGACTGAACCAAACAGACGAGGCTATATCATCGCTTGAAAAAGCTGTTTCACTCGATCCTAAAAATGCTGACGCCTATCGTATGCTCGGTTTCTGTCAGGTAAAAGGAAAAGACAAAAAGCAAGGGCTCGAAAATCTCAACAAAGCCAAAGAACTGGGCGATACTGTAGCAGAAGACCTGATAAAGAAATACTCTAAATAACAGAACGGGGTATGAGTCTTATGTATATAAACTGGAATCCGGATCCGGTTATATTCACTCTTGGAGGGTTCAGTCTCAGATGGTACAGTGTATTTTGGGTTATAGCCATTGCCTCCGCAAGTATTGTGGTTCACAAAATCTTTGAAAAAAGGAAAATGTCCGAAGATGATTATAACAAATTGTTTGTATATTCATTTCTTGGTATATTCATCGGAGCCCGCTTAGGACATTGCCTGTTTTACGATTTTGAATACTTCTCGAACCACCTGCTCGAGATAGTCTTACCTGTACGTTTCCTTCCGGATGGAAGCTGGAAATTCACAGGATATGCAGGATTGGCAAGTCATGGAGGTACATTGGGACTTATGTTTACATTATATCTTTTCTGCAAAAAGACAAAAATAACTTACCTGCAGATACTTGATATAATAGCAATGGCAGCGCCATTAGGAGCAGGATTTATAAGAATTGCAAACCTGATGAACTCCGAAATCATAGGAATGCCTACTTCACTCCCGTTCGGTTTCATATTCGAGCAGGTTGACAATCAGCCGAGACATCCTGCACAGTTGTATGAGGCTATAGCATACTTCATCATTTTCGGAATAATGTGGTACATACAGAATAAGATAAAATCTTATAAAGACGGATTATATTTTGGCATCTGCATATTCTCAATCTTCACTTTCCGCTTCTTTGTGGAATTCATAAAAGAAAGGCAAGTTGATTTTGAAAACTCCATGATGATTGATATGGGACAAGTATTGAGTATCCCATTTATAATCTTAGGATTATATTTCATTATAAGAGGATTAAAGCCTTCAGTTAAAGAGAAATAGTCAAGATATAAACATTAAAGGGGCGAAACCGGATTTTCCGGCTTCGCCCCTTTAATGTTTATTGAAATTTATCCGATTACTGTTTTTTCATCTCAAATCCCAAAAGTAAACCGTCATACTGCGATAATACTGTATTCAGTGTGCCTACTGTAGCTGATTTTCCGGCAACTGCACCTGTCACTGTCTGAGCAAGCGACATCAGCTTATCCGCATTGAAAAGCAAACTCATAGAGCCACCGTTCAGAACAGAAGTAGAGACCTGGGCTGTAAGTTTGAGTCCAATCTTTGTTTTCAACGTAACTTCCTTGGTATCCTTGTTATAGCTGTATGTTCCATTTATAGAACGTCCCGCCACTGTAGATGTATAAGTACTGTCGGCATTAAAAACATATACAGTATTTTCGTTAAATCCAAGTTTCGACAGATAATTGCTCATCTGTTCCTCAACCTTTTTTGCTGCCAATTCACCACCGGCCTTAGTCAGCAAATCGTCACTTTCAAACTTGCAATCCGGAGCAGTATATTTCCAGGTACCGACCATTGAAACACTCTCGTTTACCTTGGAAACTGTTTCTTCCACCTTGTTCACTACCCCACCAAGCACAGACTTCCAGTCCTGTGCAGATACATTCATACCCGCAGAAAGTATCAAACCTAACAGAAGAATTCTCCTAACCATAATCAGCAAGCTTTAAAACTCATGTCAAGTCCCTTTACAGAGTGTGTAAGGGCACCTACCGAAATAAAATCAACTCCACATTCTGCATAATCGCGAAGAGTGTCGAAAGTAATACCTCCGGATGATTCGATTTCATATCTACCGGCAACCATTTCTACAGCCTTACGTGTATTTTCTGGAGTAAAGTTATCAAGCATAATACGATCTACACCACCAAGGTCGAGAACCTGCTGAAGTTCGTCGAAGTTACGAACCTCGATTTCAATTTTCAAGTCTTTACCTTTAGCCTTGCAATATTCCTTAGCACGATTGATAGCCTTGTCGATACCTCCGGCGAAGTCCACATGGTTATCTTTCAACAGAATCATATCGAACAAACCTATACGATGGTTCACACCACCACCAATCTTCACAGCCATCTTTTCAAGGATACGCATACCCGGAGTAGTCTTTCTTGTATCAAGCACGTGGGTCTTTGTACCTTCCAGACGTTTAACGTATTTATTTGTCATAGTGGCTATACCACTCATACGCTGCATTATGTTCAGCATCAGACGTTCTGTCTGGAGTAATGACTGTACCTTACCTTCAACAACCATCGCTACATCACCTGGTTTCACGTGTGCACCATCATTGATGAAAACTTCAACCTTCATAGTCGGATCAAAACGGTTGAACACTTCCTTAGCGACTTCAATACCTGCCAGGATACCTTCTTCCTTTATAAGAAGTTTTGACTTTCCCATCGCATCAGCAGGGATACATGAGAGTGTTGTATGGTCGCCGTCGCCTATATCTTCGGCAAAAGACAGGTCAATCAAGCGGTCTATCAAATCTTTTACTACTTTTTCGTCCATAATGTTACAGATTTATTGATTTATAATGCAAAGATAGTGAAAGGTGAGCGGAGAGGCAAAAGAAAAACACAGTTTTTCGATTTTGACTATTCCGAACCGCATCCTATGTTATGAAAAGATAGCGAAAGTTGAATGCAGAAAAACAAGTTTACTTGTTTTTTTTGCTGAGACGCATCCTACCTTATGAAAAGGTATAGATAATTCGTATCTTTGCAAAGCAGTAATTTATAAAAACAAAAAACGAATATGAAATTTATATTACTTGTGGTAGGCAAGACTGTGGAAAAGCACTACATCACTGCCATAAACGACTATGTGGAGAGAACAAAACACTATACTTCGTTCGACATGGAGGTTATCCCCGAACTGAAGAACACCAAAAGCCTGAGCATGGAACAACAGAAAGAGAAAGAAGGCGAACTGATTCTGAAAGCCATACAGCCGGGCGACGTGGTGGTTCTGCTTGACGAACACGGCAAGGAATTCCGCTCAATAGAATTTGCCGACTGGGTTGAGAAGAAGATGCACACAGTGAACAAACGTCTGGTATTCATCATAGGCGGTCCTTACGGATTTGCTCCGTCGGTATATGCGGCAGCGCAGGAAAAAATTTCACTGTCGAAAATGACATTCTCACATCAGATGATACGCCTCATCTTCGTAGAGCAGCTGTACAGGGCTATGACCATTCTTAATAATGGTCCTTACCATCACGAATAATACATAATGGGTACACATTAATTTTAAACGGTGTTTAAATAGCTTTTAAATACTATTTAAACACCGTTTAAACTGACTATAATTTCCAATCTACCTGCAAATCTCATCAGCAATTTATCTTAAGCGTAGGATATCACCTACTTTAGGCGCAGGTGCATCTTCGTCCATTTTGTTCATCTTATAAAGATTTTTCAGTTTTATACCGAACATCTGTGATACGGAATACATTGAATCTCCAGCCTTAACCACATATACTATATGGTCTTTAGTAGCCTTCTTGCGTTTCTCTTCCAGATAAACAATCTCACCCCCACGGAATGTATAATCCTTTGGCAATTCATTATATTTACGAAGTTTGCGACTGCTAATGTCGAACTCGTCTGAAATCGATTTGAATGTATCTCCCCGGCGAGCTATAATATAAAGCATTTCGTTAGCCAGATACGGCTGATGCGGATTGGTCACTTTCTCTGCCCATTCCAAACCACCTTTACGGTCGTATTGGTCAAGGTCATAAAGTTCGATAATATTAATCAAGCGGTCTGCATACTTTGGGTCTGTAGCATAACCGGCTTTTTTCAATCCCCTTGCCCAGCCTTTATAATCTGTTATTTTCAGACGGAAAAGAAAAGCATATCTTGCTCCAGTGCGCAGGAATTTCGAATGGTCCTCATACGACTCTTTGGCATGTTTGTAAGCCCTGAAGCACTCATTACGACGGTCATCGTCATGACGTACCGTACGTCCATCCCACGAGCTTCCACACTTAATTCCAAAGTGATTGTTCGATTTTCTTGCCAAAGAACTTCTTCCAGCTCCCGACTCAAGCAATCCCTGAGCCAGAGTGATACTGGCCGGAATACGATACTTCTTCATCTCTTCAACAGCTATTCCTCTATACTTCTTTATATAGTCCTCGTAAGCCTGATTTCTCTTTTGTGCAGATACCGAGACCGAAAGTCCGGCAATGAATATTAAAATTAGTGTCAGATATTTTCTCATTTCCTTATTCTTGAAAAACAGTTACAAACATACGGAAAAACTTCGGAATATCCGCCGAATTGCAGCAGATTAACGCAACAGGATTTGATAATTAGGGAGTTAGAGGAAAAACGCAGAAGTTGGGCAGACAGTTGAAAACCGTCTTAAAGCAGATTAAAGCAAAAGAACGGTTTCCTAATCATTACCCGATGAAAGTGCAGATTTAACAGTTCCTGTTTCATTTTGCGGCGTTCTGCGCAGTTTTGCTTATCAATAGGTAACTCGTTGATTTATAGTTTTGCAACCAAAAAGAAACGAGTATGGCAAGAAGCACATTCAAGATGCTGTTCTACGTGAACGGCAGTAAGGAAAAGAACGGAATTGTCCCCATCATGGGACGAGTTACAATCAATGGTACGGTAGCACAGTTCAGCTGCAAGCGGACTATCCCGAAAGAGCTTTGTGATGCCAAAGGGAACAAGGCAAAGGGCAAGAGTATGGAAGCGAGGGAAACCAATCTTGCGCTTGACAACATCAAGGCTCAAATCATCAAGCATTACCAGCGTATATCCGACCGTGAAGCCTATGTAACGGCAGAAATGGTACGCAATGCCTATCAGGGATTGGGCGGTGAGTATGAAACGTTGCTCGGTGCTTTCGACAAGGAAAATGAAGTGTTCAAGAAGCGTGTCGGAAAAGACAGGGGCAGGGCAACCTATATGGCAAGGGTACGGGCAAGAAACCATGTGGCGGCATTCATCAGGTCACATTACAAGCGGAACGACATCTCCATGCCTGAACTTACGCCCGACTTCATCAAGGAGTTCGCCGTGTTCCTTTCCAACGAAGCCGGACTGCACAACGGTTCGATATGGGAAAACTGCATGTGGCTGAAAGGTGTGGTGATGCGGGCGCATTTCAACGGACATATACCGAGGAATCCGTTTGCCCAGTTCCATATAAGCCCGAACACGAAAGAGCGTGAATATCTGACGGAGAATGAGCTGAAAACATTGATGGAATTTCAGTTCAAAGACCCCAAGAACTCCTATCTCCGTGATATTTTTGTTTTCGCCAGTTTTACCGCCCTCTCATTCGTGGATATAAAGGAATTAAGCAACGACCAGATTGTGGAAGTGAACGGTGAGAAATGGATTATTTCCAAACGACACAAGACGGGTGTACCGTTTCAGGTGAAGCTGCTGGATATTCCCTTGCAGATAATCGAGCGTTACAAGGCTTTTCAGGAAAACAATCTTGTATTCCCCAATCTCAACTATTGGTCAATATGCAAGCGTATGGGAAAGATGATAAAGGAATGCTGCATCACCAAGAAAATCAGCTTTCATTGCTCAAGGCACGGGTTTGCGACCCTGGCTCTCAGCAAAGGGATGCCAATTGAGAGCGTCAGCCGTATTTTGGGGCATACGAACATTGAGACCACGCAAATCTATGCGAAGATAACCGTGCAGAAATTGGATAATGACCTCACGATGCTGGGCGACAAACTGAGCAAATCATTCGGAAACGTGAAAATGGCAGGGATATGAAACGGGAAATAATCACAACGGATAGCTATGGTAGAATTACCATACCATCCGATACAGGTAATATATGGATGAATGAAATGGAGCTGGTAGAGCTGTTCGGGGTAATCGCCCCGACGCTCCGTGCCGCCATTCGTGCCGTGTACAAGTGTGGAATTTTTAATCCTCTTGAAGCTGAAAAACGTATCAGGCTGCCCAACGGCTATTATGCGGACATGTATGCCCTGCCGATGGTGGTGGCACTCGCTTTCCGCATTGATACGTCAGGTGCCGCAACGGTTCGCAATGCCCTGCTGGAAAGATTGTGCCGACGAAAAGAAAAACAAGTCCTGCTAGTGTCAATGAATAACAGAATGCCGTATGAATGTTAGGGTGAACTTTTTATGTTCAGCCACTACAATACCTATGCGGACATCAAGCGGCGGAAGAACGAGAGCCGGACGTATTTCTTTGACAGGGCGGCGGAACGGCTGAACCGCAGGATGATGCGGGACGAGGAGGCGGAACGGAAGAGGCGGTGAAGCAAGAAAATAAGCGATAAGTCCGCCTTGATTTATTACGAAAAAAATAAAAAAAGTTTCTACTATATTTGTATTATCAAATATAAATTGTACTTTTGCAATACAATATCGCCCTTAGGTGGAAAATACTAAGGCTCGCCACCCCTAAAAAGGTGGCTTATTTTTTATATATACAATTGGAATATGGAGCAAAAACAACGCGTTATAGTCTATATTGATGGATTCAATTTCTATTTCGGACTGAAGAGCAATGCTAAATGGAAGAAATATTATTGGCTTGATATAGTCAAGTTGTTCGAGATGTTCATGCGCCCGAATCAGGAGCTTGTTGCCGTCAAGTATTTTTCGGCAAAGCCTGATGATATAGACCAAAGTCTTCGCCAGAATGCCTTTTTTCAAGCCAATAGAGAAAATCCAAAATTCAAGTTGATATTAGGTAAGTATCTGAAAAAATCTATAACCTGTTTCAAATGCGGAAATGTTATTCATACCCATGAGGAAAAGGAAACTGATGTACGAATAGCCACACAGATTGTAGCAGATGCCTATCAGAAGAATTGTGATATATCCATTATAGTATCAGCTGATAGTGACATGATACCTGCTATCGAACTTGCAACAGAAGCTTGTCAAAAGGTTTTTGTATATTTCCCTCCTTACCAGTACTCCAGTAATCTTGCTACTATGGGTATGGGTAAGCCTATCCATATGAAACAATATGAAACTCGTTTCAGGCAATGTCTTTTACCTGATGTGGTACATCTTGGAAAGGCAAACTTTGATTTACAGATACCTAAGAAATGGAAGGCTTTTCAGTCAATCTGAATCAGAAATACGCGTTATAAAAAAGGAAAATCCGTAATACAGTCTGGAATATCCAGTCGTATTACGGATTTTTCTTTTCGTCTATGATATTTCTATTTGTTCTGCAAGAGGTATTGCAGTTCGGGGTCGGACTGTATGCGCTGCAACTCGTCAGCGACAATCTGCCGGACTTCGGCACGGATACGGTTGTAGTTATCCTAGTTCATCTCCTTCATGCGGTCGTTGCCGCCGGCATCTGTAAAGCCCGTGATGACGGGTATAGACCGGTAAGCCTGTTCCTCACGCTTCACTTTCTCGGCATCGACCACAATTTGATGATTAACGGTTTAATCTGACGTAATGACGACATGAAGTCATTAAATCCGTAAATCAGTGCGTCAGTCAATCTGTAATTATCTGCAACAACCAGTCCCCGAAGAACTGCATATTCCACGACTTCGGGCTTTTTTATTTCCTTTTACCTGAAAGAGCCATCCGTTTATACTGCATTTTCTTTTTGCATGACCTATTTTGCGCCGTTCCGCATAGATTTGCGTATCAAGATTTTACCGACACTTCCGTAGCTTTGCAACCATGTTTAACCCGTTGCCGACAGAATGTAGGCAGCACTAAAACCTGTATCAAGAACATGAAGAAAAAAAGGAATCATTTGCGTAGGTACAATTCTCTACAAGATTGTGAATCGGGATTGTCATTATTCGCCGATAAGAGGAATAGGACGTTACTACACGGTAAACAAAATACAGCTGGAAAAATTCTGATATTTTGATGAGATGATGAAAGTATATATAAAAATAAAGAGAAACAGTAACTTACGTCTTCATCAACCTTTCAACAAGAGAATCGGGCTGATGAAAAGAGAAAGAACACACCGCACTCTACATCACTTTTCTTTTGGTGAGCGGTTTGATGAAACGATGATGAACATATATCATTTTGGTTATCAGTTTATTATCCTGTCAACTCATCAATTCATCGGATTTTCATCCGCCAACAAGTTTGCGGGACAAATGGATGGAAGGAAATGCCACTATCCGCAAGCTGGTCGGTCGGACATCCGACCTGCCTGTTGTCCGACCAGCCGACAAGGGAAGGCGTATCATATCGACGACAAGAAAAGGTCTGCCTATACCGCTAGTACTCTCACAGGCTTTTGGAAACAGAAAAGCCATAGCTCATTAGGGCATTTTCTTTACGCAGTGCAAGCACAGCTAAAAATGCCCCAATGAGCCAACGGGGTTACACCCCTCTGGACACCCCCGTTTGCCATGCGGCATGACCGCAGCGGACGGAAACCAACAAACCAAATTGTCAAACCTGAAAACAAAAAATAAGCATGGGATATATAAGCATTCAAATCAACAAAGCGAAAGGGTCGGCTGACACGGGCGCATCCGACCACATCGAACGCAAGACTACGCCCAAGAACGCAGACCCCACACGCACCCACCTCAACCGTGAACTGGTAGAGTTTCCCGACGGTGTGGCTGACCGCACCGAGGCAATAAGCCACCGCATCCGCACGGCGGGCATCAGACGTAAGATAACGCCCGACCAAGTACGGGCAATCCGCATCGTGCTTTCGGGCACGCACGAGGACATGGCAAGGGTGCAAGACGAGGGCAGGCTAAACGAATGGTGCGGAGACAACCTGCAATGGCTGCACCGCACGTTCGGAAAAGAGAACACCGTATCGGCTGTGCTGCACATGGACGAACACACGCCGCACATCCACGCCACGGTCGTACCGATAGTGACGGGCGAACGCAGGAAAGCAAGGAAGAAGCAGGCGGAGGGCAAACGCACCTACCGCAAGAAAGCCAACGCCGTGCGCCTGTGCGCCGATGACCTGCTGACTCGTGAGAAGCTGGTAGCCTACCACGACAGCTACGCCGCAGCAATGGCGAAATACGGCTTGCAGCGTGGTGTCCGTGGTTCAGAGGCACGGCACACAACCACCGCCCAATACTACCGTGACCTGAAACGGCAGACGGGAGAGCTTGAAGCCAACGTGCGGCAGTTGCAGACCGAACAACAACAGGCGGAACGGCAGCTTGACGAAGTACGGAAAGAAATAAAATCAGAAAAACTGGAAGCCGCCAAGACTGAGGCAAAAGCGGCACTCGTGGCAAAGGTCGGTTCTCTTTTGGGCAGCGGCAAATTGAAAGAGTTGGAAGCCGACAACCGCACATTGCAAAACGAAGTTGCCACCCGTGACGAGAGTATCGAATTGTTGCAACAACAGATGGAGCGGCAGCAAGAGGAATACCAACGGCAACTGATGGAACTGCAAGCCAAGCACCGCAGGGAGATGTCGGACAAGGAAGCGGAACACCAAAAGGAAGTGTCATTCCTGAAATCCATTATCCGAAAAGCCAAGAAATGGTTTCCGCTATTCCAAGAACTGGTGTACATGGAGAAGTTCTGTCTGAAAGTCGGCTTCAACGAGCGGCAGACCGCCACGCTCATCAGCGGCAAGCCGCTGTTATATGAGGGTGAACTCTATTCGGAGGAACACAAACGGAAGTTCAAAACTGAGGAAGCTGGTTGCCAAGTGGTAAAAGACCCGAAAGACAGGTCTAAACTCGCACTTGCCATCAACGGACAACCGATTGGCGAATGGTTCAAGGAGCAGTTCGACAAGCTGTTTTCATCCATTAGGAGGACAGTTGAGCCGTATAGAAAAGGCAAGGGCATGGGATTATAAACAATACCAACGAGAGGATAGCAAGTTTGTTTTGGACAGACCAAAACCGCTTGCAATCCTCTCGTTGATATTTTAAAGATAAATGAATCATGAAACTTCGTAACCTTGTGAAATGATATACGACTTTTCTTCCTTGCTGAATCTTTTAGCGATTTTATAGCCCTTACTTATCAAAGTCGAAACTTCCTTATCGTTAAATGCTGGCTTAAAATCATTATCGTTTTTATTTTTTAGTCTAAGCCAAGCTATTGGTTGCTTTTTATTGACACTTTCCATGACAAATAGTTGTCCTTGCTGAACGAGCGAAGTTTCTTGTTCTATTGTTGGGAAATATGTGTCCGTGGTGGATATGTCTTTACCTTTTATCGTATCTTCAGAAGATAAACTTACTGCTACATTTTCGTTTCTATTTTCCGAACAGATTTCTTTTTCGTTAGATTCTTGCACATAATCTAATTTATTAGCTTCTTGATTTTCAGTTCGTAATTCAAATATAGGTAATTTTACAAAATCGTAATACGCATCATAAGTTTTGTCATACCCAAGAGTTAGCCCCAAAAGATACACAGCAACAGAACATTCAAGCCCAAATTTTTTTGCATAATTGATAATTTTCGAATCAATGCAAAATCCATCGCTAAACTTATCTTTCATAAGTAAAAACAATGGAGCTGCAATAGCAAATTTGCACCCTGCATCTTCATCAGTCAAAGAAGACAAATTGGACCTAACAGCTATATTCGAAAGTGATGCGAAGTCGTCTTTGGAACAATTTATTATCTGTGTATAAAGCCCTGTTGTTTCAGCAACATCTTCTTGCAGTTCTATTTTTTTCAGCCAATTGCAAGCTACATGGATATAGTCACAAAAATACCCTTTCGTATTGTTAGGATAAAAACTATGGCGTTCATACCGTAGAAGATACGTCCATATAGATTGTTCTCCTGTCGGACGTTTATATGAAAACAATTCATCAAATACTTCGGAAACAATATCATCGGTAATAATAGATTCACACATCTTCCTGTCGGTTTCCGACAAATCAAATATCGCCCATAAATTATCAATACCTCGTTTGGATTGCAACATTAGCCGATTATTGTGTAAAGTATTAAATTTCTCACCCCAAGGTGACACATGAAGCTTAATTCGAGAATCAAACGATACACTCATTTCCTTTTTGGCTTCCTCATCGAAAGTATAAAGCCCCCTTACATTTTCAATGCTTACAGGACAGGGACACTCATTCCCATTATCGCTGATAAAATGTATCACCATATACTCAAAAGAGTATTCGAAAAAGTTCATATTCTTTGCCAGCTTCTCAAACAAATCATCATCATTTGCATGAGCCTTGATGTTTCCGTCAAAATTGATTGCCGAATAAACATTCAATTTACCATACTTGAATAAATCTACGAAATCCGCCTTACGTATAATTGCTAAATAATCCATTGTATCTATAATTTAAAATCCCCAAGGGTTGTTATTGTTGTTATTAGTTGTTGATTGACTTGCCACCGATGTGGAAATATCTATGTGCGAACAATTTGACTTGAAAGCATCCAAATAATCACTTGGATAGCCATAATAAGAAATATACAAATTCTTTCTTGCTCTGGTCATTGCCACCATAAACAAGGTTTTAGCCATGCTTTCATCAGGGCTGATATACAAATTGTTATTAGCAAATGGAATGAAAACATTATCAAAGTCCAATCCCTTTGCGCTGTGATATGTCATGAGGATAATGCGACGGTCATTTTCAGAAAAATTGCCATAACCATTACCCACATATTGCATTTTCATACCATTTGCTTTGAGAAATACATTCATTGCACCGAAATCTGTTTTCCCATACTGGTTGGTTACTCCTGCCCATGTTGGTTTTCCGGTATGACTAAGAGCTAAATTTACGAAATGGATAATTTTCTGAGCAGATGGAATCAAGATAGCGGCTGTATCACCTACATTCACGGCTTTCGTTGCCTGTTCTATTACGTAAGCTACTTCTTTTTCTTCGGAGGGAGCTTCGCACAAACGTATCTGTGTATCATCATGTGTCATATCCCTTTTCGATGAAAAAATATTCATTCGTGGAAGGAAACGTTGCACGGCATCGATAATAGACCGTGACAAACGATGGATGATTCCTAATTCAAAAGCGTCTCCATTGATTAGTCTTCCTATTTCTGACGGGGTTACGGTTGCTTCTTGCCATTGAGGGTCACGGTCAAAAATCGATTGATTAGAATCACCAGCCACAACAACGTGCGTACCACGGCTTTTCATTTCTGAAAGAATACGTGGTGTTAAATCTTGAACCTCATCGCACAGGATATAGTCATAATGGCTATTCCCCCTCATGAACCTGTAGTAAGTTTCTACGGTAACATTCAATCCGATTTCCTTAAATGCGGATTTAAACATTTCAACCAATGATTGTGTGAACACAATCAATAAAATGCTTGCAGAGGGCGATTTTGCACGGACTTTTTTTGCTGTATATGCAAGTAAAATAGATTTTCCAGAACCTGCAAATCCTTTAATCCAAACATTCTTGCGGTTTATGTCCACATTATCAAGAAAATCACGTTGCTGAGCATCGAGTTTATTCTCTTCTATTATCCATGCCATAATATTACTGTTTAATTGTTGTTCGTTAGTGCTTTAGTCTTTGTCATTGACAAATTTTCTTTATTGTAATAAGCTTCACTTTCTGTTTTGGGAGCAGATGCCCTAATTTCTTTGGCAAAATTATTTTCCCCTAATTCTTCCGCTACAGTAGCAAACCATCCATAAGCATATTTTGGCAAAGAATTTGTCTTCCATTGTTTCAAATACAAGTCATATGCTTTTCTGAATTTTACTTGTGCGGCAACCGTGTTTCCTTCACTTTTATCTATTTTCCCTAATTCAATCAAAGCTATATCATGTTCTGGGTCTATATTTAATGCCTTTTGTAGATATTCTTTGGCTTGTTTCGGTTTTTTGTAAAGCAAAGTGGAACCTAAGTTCGCATAAGCATGTTTGTCATGAGGATTTTCTTCGATTGCTTTTTCATAAAATTCAATCGCTTTGTCTGTAGCCCCAGCATTGCTGTAAAGGACACCTATGCTATTATAATTGGTAGAAACTGGATATAATTCATTTTGCAGTTCAAACGTTTCTGCCGCCTTGAAATCATTTCCAATCTTCAGATAAGCCTGTTTGAGTGTAATCAGGGTCTCTTTCGAAGGTACACCGCCATTTTGTTCGGCTTCAAGGTTAGCTTGTCTTTCTGCTTTTAGGGCAGCCCTTTCTTTGGTTGTCAATTCTTTATTTGCAAATGGACTAAGTGGTTCCACATGGCATATTGTTCCCATGCAAGTAGCATGGATAATCAGCATCTTATCCGCATTGACTTCAATTATCAATTGGATTGGAGTATTGATAGGAAAGCCATTGGGCATGGAAGATTCTATCTTCAAATTGAAAAGCATTTTTGTTGTATTACCAACACAAATAGGTAACTCGACAATTTTTTGCCCATCCCGGCTTGTTACCAAATCATCAATCTCTATAGTGTTACAGGGTATCTCTGTTCCTGCAGGGAGAATGATTTTAGGTTGGTCGTCCTTGGTAATGATTAAAATCGGTTCACTCGTGATAGGTTGTATCAGGCATTTATTCATACCATTGAACAATAAGCTGTGAATGGCTGCTCCTTGTGAAACGTGGGTTTGCAGGTCCATCGGAACCAATATCTCCGAATCCTCAAAATAGGAATGCAAGGCTTCTTGGATGTATGGACTTTTGCTGCTTCCTCCAATAAGCAAGATATAATCAATCTCTTCTTTGGGAGTTTTAGATTTCTTAATGGCACTTTCTATAGGAGAGAATATACTGTTGTATTCATCTTCTCCTTTTATGCGGGTAGTCTTACCGAATCCTTGTTTTAAGAACACAGCCATTGTTTCTGTAAGCTCCTTATTCGTCAGGTAGAACTTGTTCTGTTTGAGCGTACCTTTATTGGTGATGATTTCAACCTCAGACTCTATTTCAGTCTTTGAATCGCTCGATTTCACATCAGGTATTACAAAATCAGAGGCAAGCGTTGCTAATGTTTTGTTCACTAATATTTTCAGTCGTTCTGCGACTTTATAAAGTGCAGATGCTATTTGTTTACGTTCATTCGTCCGAAACTGTTCTTTTTTCTTTCCATTAGCTTCTAAAAAGCGTGGCATGAGATAATGGTACGTTATGTACCTATCTATGTCGTCACCACCTAACTTCGTAAATTTTGAAATGGCAATGTTCTTAGAAAAAAAACCATTAGCACTCTGTCCTATTTCGAGTATAGATATATCGCATGTACCTCCTCCGAAATCAAAGACTAATACTTTCGAATTATAATCTGGGCTTATGAACATGGGGCGGTCTTCTGCTGCCCGTGATACAGCATAGCTGATAAAAGCCGCATTCGGCTCGTCTATAAGAGCTTGCTTTGACACTTTCATATCATTCGCCATTAATGCGTCAAGTAAATCTTTACGCTGATTGGCTTCAAATGATGCAGGAATGCTTACTGCATACAAAATATCTGTACTGATATTATTTTCGGTACAGTATTTAATGATGAGGTATTTCAGATAGGCAAAGAATACCCGTGCAGCATCCACAGGATTTTTTATCCGAAAAGGGTCTACCTCACGCAGTTCACTATCGTAATACTTTGCTCCTAAATCCTCACCCAACTCCATTTTGAACGAATACCAGATATTCTTTCCCTTTTTCAGTTGGTATTTCATCTGCGATGCACCTTCTCCAACCAAAATACGTCCATTCAGCCACGCTATTACTGTAGGCACTATCTCTGACCTGTATAAAGTCCCGTCAGGAAGCATTTGCGGCAATCGTAAAGACTTCGTATGGATTTTATGGTCGTACTCATCATAGGAAGCGATAGATACCACCGTTGTTGATGTACCAAAATCGATTCCGATGTACGTTTTACCACGCATGAGTGCTGTATTCCTGACAGCAGGCAGCATTGATGATATTGTTATTTCATTCATTGCACTATGTTTTATTTCACGAGAAGTTTATTAAGTCTTGAATGTTCACTTCTAACAGTTCTGTTATACGTTTCAATGTTTGTAAATCTGGTTGTGTTGTATTTGTACACCATTTAGATACCGTTGTTTGGTTTACTCCAAGTTGTTCTGCCAACCATTTATTAGTACGTTTTTTCTTTGCCAAAACTATTTTAAGTTGATTCAAATCTTCCATTAATTTTCATTGTTATTTCTTTGATTGCAAAAATAATGATTTTAACAATAATAAAAGCCGAAATTCTAAGATACTTTTGTTTTATATGAAACAAAGTCATACCTTTGCATACAAAGAGTTATCCGAAACAAGCAAAGCGATGCAGACCGCAGCAACATGAACGGTTGCCAAATCATTACCACAAAACGTGGTAATTCTTCTAACTCTCTTGATTTCAAAGAGGTATATTCCTTATACAGATTTACGGAAAAAATATGACTTAGGCCGTAGCCTGTGGAATGTTTTTTAGATTAATTAGATTAAAAGGACTTATGACTATAAAAATTTAGTCCGAAGATTTGAAATATCCGGCAAAATTCTTCGACATAGAAAGCGTGACACGTACGTGTAACGGGCGGAACACGTTCGTGTAACGCGCGGAACACGAACGTGACGCGGGCGTAACACGTACGTGTAACGGTTTCTTTTCTTGCGCGTTTCAGGATTTCTTTTTCGTCATCTGAATTAATTTTACTTCACCTCGTATCTCACCTGATACCGCTTATAGAAAATCACAGCCAGTATGAATCCTATCATAGCAAACGGAACTCCAACAAGTGCCGCATACTGAACTCCGTTAGTCACAGCAAGACCTCCGGCGTATGCTCCAACAGCATTACCGAAATTGAATGCTATCTGAATGCATGCCCCACCAAGCATCTCCCCTCCCGGTGCGACACGTATTATCAATAACTGCTCCGGACTTGAGACAGCAAACAGACCGGCCGTACAAAGAAACATAAGAGAAACTGAAAGCCACGGATTGGGTGACAAGAAAAAGATAGCCAACAACACCAAACATATACCACCTTGGGCAATCATCAATACTCTTCCGGGAGTATAACGGTCGGACATTCGTCCGCTAATGAGATTTCCCACTACCATACCAAATCCTGCAAGAACCATCAGTGCAGTCATGCTATTCTCTGAAAAGCCTGATACATTGGTAAGCAAAGGACTGATATAACTATACCAGCAAAACACTCCACCGTTTCCCAAAGCAGTAGCACCAAGTATCAGCCACGGAGCCGGAGTACGGAGAAAACGGAACTGTCCTTTAAAGCCTGTGTCCTGCAAACCTTCCACTACCGGAACCCAACGCCATATATAATAAAACACTATTACGCCCCAAAGTCCGACAAACAGGAATGTTGTACGCCACGAAATAAGGTGGCTCAAAGATGTTCCGAGAGGTACGCCAAACAGATTTGCGACTGTCATTCCTGCTATCATTATAGATACAGCTTCCGAACTTTTACCCTTATCGGCAAGCTTTGAGGCGACAATGGATGCAACTCCGAAATAAGCGCCGTGAGGCAAACCTGATATGAAACGTCCAATCATCATCACCCAATAATTAGGTGCAAACGACGCACAAAGATTTCCTATTATTATAAGCGAGACCAATGCCATAAGCAAATGCTTGAGTGACTTCTTCCGTGCAAGAACCAATACCGGTGCACCGAAGCACACACCAAGTGCATAGGCAGAAATAAGATGACCTGCCTCGGATATGCTTATTCCAAAATCGGAAGCCACATACGGCAATATACCCATCATGGCAAACTCAGCCATTCCTAATGCCAAAGTACCGAAAGCCAGTGCTATAAGACTCTTCTTCATAATTTTATTTCTATCTGTTTATCAATGAATATTCTTATATTTTAAATTCTGCTGCAAAGTTACATCTTATGTTTTAAAACATAAGAACATTTTATAATTGTTTTTTGTACAATTATTCTTAAAGAAGAACACCATAGCCGATTTTTCAGTACCTTTGAAGATAAAGCAAAGAATAAAAGAATAATTTACTTGTAGAAAGGTTACAATTAAAATATCAATGAATATGGAACACGATATTGTAATATTAAATTTCTCGAATGTATATACAGAAGAGTCATTCTATAAAGATGAAAAAATAAAATGGATAAACTGCACAGATATATCCGGGGCAAACTGCTTTTGCGACAATGAAGCATCCGAAGAAATATGTAATCGAATAAAGGACCTGCCTCCGCAAGGAATTCATTTCATCGACTCAGGTAATTACCATTATATATCAAAGTTTTTTACAGACAAAATTCGGGAAGATTTCATACTCGTAGTGTTCGACCATCATCCTGACATGCAACCTTCACTGTTCGATGAACTGCTGACATGCGGCTCGTGGGTTAAATCATCTATCGATACGAATAAACATCTGAAGAAAGTTATTCTGATAGGAACTTCAGACGAACTTCTGAAAAAGATAGACAGCAGATATACGGACAAACTGATAGAATTCAAGGAATCACAACTGGAAGACCATGATGCATGGCAACGTTTCTACGAGATGCATTTTGATCTCCCTATATACATTTCAATAGACAAGGATGTGCTCAATCCCGAGGAAGATGTAACGAACTGGGATCAGGGAAAAGCAACAATGACAGAGCTTAAACGCCTGCTGTCAATACTGCTCAAGCATGGCAGAATTATCGGTATCGACATCTGTGGTGAATGTAAATATTCCATACTGGGAATGCACGATGAGAACATCAGGAAAGACAACGATATAAACCGACAATTGGCTGAGCTAAACCTGCAGGATTATAAATCCTGAGGTTTAGGTCTGTCAGCACCATGAAGCGGTTTTCCCGGAGCTTTAGGCTTCATCTCAAACCATTTCTCATATTGTTCATCGTCAAGAATCTTACGTATCTTTTTAAGCATCTTTTCTTCACGTTTCCTCATCTCTTCAGCCATTTTTTCTTTGATATGCTCAGGTGGCATCATCGGCCCGCCTTCTCCAAAGCCCGGGTGATTACCACTCATAGGAGGAAATCCACCGCCTACAGGAGGTTGTCCCATACCCATAGGAGGTCTTCCACCATTCATCGGTGGCTGTCCTCCACTGCGACTGAACATTTTCTCAACCTTCTCCTTTTCTTCCTTCAAATAAAGTTTGTAAATCTTTTTGTACTGTTTCTCTGAAAGGCTCAAAAACCTATCCATTTCATCAGTTCTTTTCTTTGCCTCTTTCTCCGGATTAGGAATTTCTTTCTTCTGCTCTGTTTTCAGCGGTTCATCATAAACAGAGTCTGCTACGGAAATATTCCATGATGCAGACAACATGATTGCAAATGCTATTGCCAACGTTTTCTTTTTTATCATAGTGAATATTTTTTGAATTTTATTCTATTCACAAAAATATGAAATCGCCTGACAATAGTAAAACTTAATCCACCAACAGGGATTTTATGACTACCAAACGGAATAATATCCCCTCTCTCCCATCATTTCCAACACCTTCTTAAATCTTACAGGAAGCAAATTCATTGCCTTAGAAACCATATACTCAGGGATATCCTTATAATAAGCCTCGGCAATACTGCCGGTGATACAGGCCAAAGTGTCACTGTCACCTCCTATTGATATCGCCCTGCGTATGGCACTCTC
Organism: Bacteroides caecigallinarum; assembly: GCF_016902295.1. GTDB lineage: Bacteria > Bacteroidota > Bacteroidia > Bacteroidales > Bacteroidaceae > Phocaeicola > Phocaeicola caecigallinarum_A. Next base: position 37,935 of record NZ_JACJLQ010000010.1, read on the forward strand.
AAAATCATCACTTGCAAGAAAGGAGACGATAGCCTGAGGCACTGTACCCTGACAACTTGAATCCCAACCGTAATTTTGATGTAAACTATCCCATGACAAATCAAGATTGTAATTAAATTTCGCACTGATAAATTCTTTTATATCATCTTTTGAAGCTCCATTTCTAGCCATAAAAATAGCGGCCGACACAGCTTGCGCTCCTTTTATTCCTTCAGGATGATTATGAGTAATGGCAGCGGCTGTTTCGGCAACTCTCAATGTAGTTTCCATATCATCATACAGCCAGCCTATTGCTGAAGTTCGCATGGCAGAACCGTTTCCCCATGAATTGTACGGACAACGTCCGGATGCACGCTTACCGGTACGATAGTCTATAAGTCTCTCCGGATAAAAAAGCCATGTCCTGAAACCTCCACCATATCCTCCCATAGGACACGGAACTTCTTTTGCCACATCTACCATAATCCTCTCAAGTAATTTGGTCTGAGTTTCCATATCGGCATTTATATCATTAGTCAATGTCCATTCCGCAACAGCCATTGTCATCACCGTATCGTCAGTAAAATTACTTCCCGATGGAAACATCTCGAAATTATAATCCTTTGTATTGCGAAATTCATATACAGACCCCGCAATGTCTCCTATTATAGCGCCTAACATATTATATGAGTTTTATTACTCAAAGTTGTCGTTTTATTTTAAGGAAAACAAATTTTATGAATAACAAATGGAAGTTTAATTGCATATATTGTCTGTTTTTACGAATATTGCACAAAAATTCAAAATCATGGAATTAAAAGAATACTTAGACAATTTTGAAGAAAAGCTTCAACAGGAGATATTGCGACTTTGTAAAAACTATAGATTCCTCGACGGAACACTACTTGCAACAGACGATATTGATAATTACTGGCAGGTAATTGCCCCGGAATACCTGGCTGATGCGGTGGAGCAAGTTCAGGATTACCCGACAGTCTCCGTGGCATGGGCAGCATATATAGGTATAGCTGTCGCTTACGGATGGGACATAAACTGGGATGCCATTTCCAAAGCCAAATACAAGGATTTTTATGGCGAACAAGGATTTGACGATATGGACGAACATCTCATCAGAGACGTTGTAGGTATCCCGCTGGATAGCGAAGAAGCTAAAGACATAGAAGAAATAATCAGGCGATGCGCCCAAAAAACTATAGACCTTATCAGACATGAGCAGATTGAGCCGCAAAGTCCTGTAGCTTTCCATGTTTTCACACGCGCCGTGAGAGTTATGTACAGAACCGGAGCAGCCATACAGCTTAAAAGAATGGGTTACAAATTCGAAAAAGTCAATTTAGGAGATTGCTGAAAATGGAAGAAAAAGAAATATTCGGTTGGTTTGTATTCAATTCAGGACAATTATTGATAGTAAAAGATTCGGAAGGCAAATATCATATTCCATACGGACCGGAACCTCCTGTAAATGTACCTGTGGGAAGTACAATTCATACAATAGGAGAAATATACGGGCACACGGCAAAGGCATACGCCATATACTCTCCTGTTCCGGGAAACGAGGACAGCGAACGTATGATGAAAGACTTGAGAGCCTCATACGATGTACTTCCTTTTGAAGAATATTACAGAGCAGGAAAAGCATCGCAAATCCTGAATTGGGACAAGAACAGCCGCTACTGCCCCATGTGTGGAGTTCCCACAGTACAGGTCTCTCCTATCGCCAAGCGTTGCCCTGAATGCCGTCAGGAATTCTATCCGCGCATATCTCCTGCAGTAATAGTACTTATAAAGAAAGAAGACCAGGTGCTGCTGGTGCATGCCAAGAACTTCAGAGGACAATACAAAGGTCTGGTAGCAGGATTTCTGGAGCCAGGCGAGACACTGGAAGAATGTATCCGCCGTGAAGTGATGGAAGAGACAGAGCTGAAAATAAAAAATCTGAGATATTTCGGGAGCCAGCCATGGCCCTATCCGAGCGGTATAATGATTGGGTTCATTGCCGACTATGAAAGCGGTACAATCAAGCTTCAGGACGAGGAGCTCAGCGCCGGAGAATTCTATTCGCACGACAATATGCCGGAAATTCCGAAGAAACTCAGTATAGCCAGACAGATGATAGACGCGTGGCTGGAAGGAAAAGTTTAATGAACAATTGGGTATTATCAGTCTATAAAAACATTTTATTGTGCTTTTATAAAAACAATATCCCTACTTTTTATTAACTTTGCAAAGTTATTATTTTAACCAATAAACTTATATGCAGGAAAAGATTATTATTCTCGACTTCGGTTCACAGACTACACAGCTCATCGGTCGCCGTGTCCGCGAACTGAACATGTATTGCGAGATTGTTCCCTACAACAAGTTCCCACACAATGACCCGTCTGTTATTGGTGTAATCCTTTCAGGTAGTCCATTCTCTGTTTATGATGAAAAGGCCTTTAAGGTTGACCTTACTGACATCCGTGGCAAATATCCTATCTTAGGTATATGCTATGGCGCACAGTTCATGGCATACACCAATGGAGGTAAGGTAGAACCAGCCAACACACGCGAATACGGACGTGCACACCTGGCTAAGTTCGATCATCAGAATCCTCTTCTCAAAGGAATCCGCGAGAATTCACAGGTATGGATGAGTCATGGTGACACAATCACAGCAATACCTGAAAACTTCGAAATCATAGCTTCTACCGACAAGGTAGCAGTAGCAGCTTATCAGGCAAAGAACGAAAAGCTTTGGGGAGTGCAGTTCCATCCTGAAGTATTCCACTCAGAAGACGGTACTCTGCTCTTGAAAAACTTTGTTGTTGACATCTGTGGCGGTAAGCAGGACTGGAGCGCAGCTTCATTCATCGAAACTACAGTAGCCGAACTTAAGGATCAGCTTGGCGATGACAAGGTAGTACTTGGTTTGAGCGGTGGTGTTGACTCATCTGTAGCAGCAGTTCTTCTTAACAAGGCTATCGGCAAGAACTTGACATGTATCTTCGTTGACCACGGTATGTTGCGTAAGAACGAATTCAAGAACGTACTTCACGACTATGAATGCCTCGGTCTTAACGTTATCGGCGTTGATGCAAGCGAAAAATTCTTCAGCGAACTGGCCGGTGTTACAGAACCTGAACGCAAACGTAAGATTATAGGTAAAGGCTTCATCGATGTATTCGACGAAGAAGCTCATAAGATACAGGACGTTAAATGGTTGGCTCAGGGTACTATCTATCCTGACTGCATCGAGTCTCTTTCTATCACAGGTACAGTAATCAAGAGTCACCACAATGTAGGTGGTCTGCCTGAAAAGATGAACTTGAAACTTTGCGAGCCATTGCGTCTGTTGTTCAAGGACGAAGTTCGCCGTGTTGGTAGAGAACTTGGAATGCCTGAACATCTTATTACTCGTCATCCTTTCCCTGGTCCAGGTCTGGCTGTACGTATCCTTGGCGACATCACTCGCGAGAAAGTACGTATCCTTCAGGATGCAGACGACATCTTCATTCAGGGATTGCGTGACTGGAAGACTAAGGATGCTAACGGTAACGAGACAGCACTCTACCACCAAGTATGGCAGGCAGGTGTTATCCTGTTGCCTGTACAGAGCGTAGGTGTGATGGGTGACGAACGTACTTACGAACGTGCCGTTGCATTGCGTGCCGTAACAAGTACTGACGCGATGACTGCTGACTGGGCTCATCTTCCATACGAGTTCATGGCAAAGGTTTCTAACGATATCATCAACAAAGTGAAAGGCGTAAACCGCGTTTGCTACGATATCTCTTCAAAACCACCTGCAACAATCGAGTGGGAGTAACCATAAAACAGCATAAAAACAATAAAAGCGAGACTATAGTCCCGCTTTTATTGTTTTTGTATTTTTTACTTTTAATCATCAATATCAATCACTCTGAACTGCTTGTCAAACTTGATCTCCCATCTGTTGGAAAGCTTGATTTCGTACTCTCTAGAGTTTCTTTCAATCTGAAGGATCTTCTCATTTGGATAGTTTGTATTGACGTAATCAATGATTTCCTTTGGAACTATCTGTGATGGAACACCGTTCTTGATACATTTCACTTCAGTCCAATCGCCAGACTTATCAAATTCTAATTTGTCGCCCGAAGTGAAAATCACGTCGAAACTCTTATAAAACAAATCTGTTTCCTGTTTTGCCATGGCAACTTTTGAATCTTTGAAATAGTTAGAGATAAAAGTCTGAGCCTTTAACGGAAGCTGACCTATCTGAATAGGTTTATCTGTATCGGCTACAACCACCATTGACATTGTGAACAAACAAACGAATAAAAATATTACCTTTTTCATAACCTTAAAATTTTAATTGTTAGTACTGTGCTTAATTTTATATTGCAAAGATTATACACAATACTGAAAAGATTCTGGAAAAATCATCTTTTTTCGGCTTTTCGCGTATTTTTTTATTTTGAAATGCTGAAAATGTGCATTTTCCCATTGAAATCGTACGATATCTTTAGTCCGGCAGCCTTGCATATAGTATTTACCAATGCCAGGCCAAGCCCGGTAGAACCTTCCTTCTTGCTTCCCTGATAGAAACGTGTAAATATCTGCGATGAATCCAATGGCACATCACCGCTGCTGGCTACACTAAATCCTCTTCCTGATACTTTCACCACAATATCTCCCCCATCTGCATTATGCACAAACGCATTTTTCAGAAGATTAGTTACCATCATTACAGACAAAGATTCGTTCATCTCTACCATGAATGTTGATTCGGAAGAATAGCTGACATTTATGTTCTTATACCCGTAAACCTCACTGAAAGTTTCAATATACTGCTCCACTATGGAATTGACACATATTTCCTTTACATCAGCATACTGTCCGTTCTCTATCTTGCACAGCAGCAACAATGATTTGTTCATACGCGTAATATTTTCCAGAGTCTGATGGGTCTTCGCAATCTCTTCCATCTGCTTTTCAGTCAGATTATCATCCTCCATAAGCATTTCCAGTCTGTTCAGGCATATCGCCAATGGTGTCTGCATCTCGTGCGATGCATTCCCAATAAAGAACTTCTGCTGTTCATAGAGTTTCTCGTTTCTCTCTACAGACATTGTCACCGCATGATACAGCTTCTTGAATTCGGTAATATTGGACTTATTCCTCAGCGGAGCACAGTCATTACCTATCTTATATTTGTTGAACCATGACAATAGTACGTACAGAGACTTCATATTTCGCCTGAATATCCATACATTCAGAAGCAGAAGTGTCAGAAATATACCTACATAAAGTGCAATTATCCACCCCAGAATAGCCTTCTGAAGATCAAGCTTGTCTATCGTAGGCGTATATACCACCAGTTCCTTATACCCATCGTCAGTCTTGAATATAGTTACCAATATCCTTGCCGGCTCATACTCCAGCTTTTCGTCAATATACACCATTTCATCTCTGTACGTAATCCATGGATAAGTATTTGCATACTCCTCGCTGATGTCGTACATATAATACTGATTGTTTGATCCATTATTCAGAGAAGGCATTTCCTCGCCATTAAGTACCCTTATGATAAGGTTCTCCGTATAATCGTCCAGCGAATCGTCCACCTCATCATTCACTTCGTCCACTATAGCCCAATAGAAGAATACAGCCCACGCTGCCATTATAACCGCCGATGCTACCGAAATATGCAGCATCACATTGTGAAACAGTTTCATTCCAATACGAATTTATATCCTATACCATAAACAGCTTTCAGCTCGGGAGTGGAACCGGCATCCTTCAGCCTTTTCCTAAGATTTTTTATCTGAGCATAAATAAAGTCGAAATTATCCACCTGGTCTATATGATCTCCCCAAACGGATTCGGCCAATGTACTTTTGTTCACCAATCTGTTAGGACGAAGCATGAAATACATCAGTATATCGTATTCCTTACGGTTTAAGTCAATCAGTTTCCCATCCACACTCACTTCAAACTTCTCAGGCAGGATTTCGATATTTCCGAAAACGATTTTCTTCTCTCCTTCCCTCTGGTTTCTTCTCAGCAGACTTTTGATTCGTGCATGAAGTTCGGCCAGATGGAAAGGCTTCGGCAGATAATCATCCGCTCCGAGGTCAAGTCCCTTAACTTTATCCTCTATAGAGTCCTTGGCAGAAAGGATTATAACATTTGCCTTCTTTCCCATATCCTGGAGTTCGGCCAACAAGTCCAGACCATTACCGTCCGGCAGCATTATATCAAGCAGAATACAGTCGTAATCATAATCGCCGGCTTTCATCAGCGCCATATGATAATCCGGAGCCTGCGAAACTACATATCTCTCCTTCTCGAGCGACTTGGTGATGATTTCCATCAAATCTTTATCGTCTTCTACTACAAGTATTTTCATTTCTCAAAAAAATTATGTTCGTATATCCACAAAATTAAGAGTAAAACAGAAAATATAAAAAAAATCGGTCTGAAAATCTTATAAAAGATCTCCAGACCGACATGATTGGCGATATTAATTAATAGAATGTATTAATTATTCATTAAAAACCAACGTACGTAGCAGAAGTCCTGACGGTGTGCCAATTCAGGGTTCTTAGGATACATACGGTATGAAACCTTGAAGCTGCCTGCATTTGACAAGCTGTGAGTAAGCTGGAATGTGTATAGGTCACCTTCTACCTTGACAACTTCCATAGGAGTTACAGAGTAGATGTGTTCTTTGCCTTCAGCATTCTTGTAAGTAACTACAAGTTCGATACCAACAGCATCTTTCAATCCCTTTTCGTCAACTACGCAAGTGATTGTATAGTCCTTACCGCTTTCTACGTTGCCTTCGCGAAGTTCTTCATCCTTGCTGAATGAAACAACCTGAATTGAATCCCACTTAGAAACAACTTCTTCTTTCCATGCTGCGATTTCCTTAGCCTTAGCATAGTCGTTTGCAGCAAGCATCTTATAACGGTTAGCTTCTTTAGTATAGAACTTAGAATAGTAATCGTCAAGCTGACGCTTCATTGTATAGTGAGGAGCAACCTGTGCGATAGAGTTCTTGATAGTTCTAACCCAACCTTCAGAGTAGCCTTTCTTATTACGAGCGTAATACAATGGAAGGATTTCAGTTTCAAGAATACTGTAGATAGTAGCAGCATCAAGCTGATCCTGATGTTCCTGATTCTGGTAAGTACGTTTTTCAGTCAATGCCCATCCTGCACCTTCACGGTAACCTTCAAGCCACCATCCATCAAGCACAGAGAAGTTTACAACACCGTTCATCAAAGCCTTTTCACCTGATGTACCAGATGCTTCAAGAGGACGTGTCGGAGTGTTCATCCAGATATCAACACCTGAAACAAGACGACGTGCAAGCTTCATATCGTAGTTTTCTAGGAAGATAATCTTACCCAGGAATTCTGGACGCTTAGAGATTTCTACAATCTTCTTGATCAATCCCTGACCAGCTCCATCGTGTGGGTGAGCTTTACCTGCGAACAGGAACTGTACAGGATAGTTAGGGTTGTTTACAATCTTAGCCAAACGGTCAAGGTCAGTGAACAACAGATGAGCACGTTTGTAAGTAGCGAAACGACGAGCGAAACCGATCAACAGTGCGTTAGGATTGATCTTATCCATCAATGAAACCACGCGTGAAGGGTCGCCCTGATTCTTCAACCATGTATCGCGGAACTGATTACGTATATAGTCTGTAAGTTTGTTCTTCAAAGCTACACGAGTGTTCCAGATTTCTTCATCAGGTACATTATAGATTGCTTCCCAAATCTTAGGATTAGACTGGTCGTGCATAAAGTTGGCATCGAAATACTTGCTGTAAAGTTTCTGCCATTCAGAAGCACACCATGTAGGGAAGTGTACACCGTTTGTAACATATCCCACGTGGTTTTCTTCAGGGAAGTAACCTTTCCAAATTCCAGAGAACATACTCTGAGATACTTTTCCGTGCAACCAGCTCACACCGTTTACTTCCTGGCAAGTGTTGCAAGCGAATGTTGACATACAGAAACGTTCGTTGTTGTCACCCGGATTGATACGTCCAAGATCCATCAAATCCTGCCATGAAATACCCATACGCTGTGGATATCCACCCATATACTTGCCGAACAAACCTTCGTCAAAATAGTCATGACCTGCAGGAACCGGAGTGTGAACAGTATATAAAGAAGAAGCACGAACTACTTCCAAAGCCTCGCTGAATGACATTCCGCTTTCTACGTATTCGCAAAGACGCTGTACGTTACACAATGCGGCATGTCCTTCGTTGCAATGGTAAATATCTTTCTTAATGCCAAGTTTTTCGAGCAGCAATACACCACCGATACCAAGAAGGATTTCCTGTTTCAAGCGGTTTTCCCAGTCGCCACCATAAAGCTGGTGAGTGATAGGACGGTCGAACTCACTGTTCATTTCATTGTCTGTATCAAGCAGATACAATGGCACACGACCTACGTTTACTCTCCATACGTATGCATGAACATAGTAGTCAAGATAAGGAACATCCACAACCAATGGTTTGCCATCCTCACCGATAACACGGTCTATAGGAAGACTACCGAAGTTCTGAGCTTCATAGTTAGCTACCTGCTGTCCGTCCATTGACAAGCTCTGAGTGAAGTATCCGTAACGATAAAGGAAACCTACAGCACACATGTCAACATTACTGTCGGAAGCTTCTTTCAGATAGTCACCGGCAAGGATACCAAGACCACCTGAATATATCTTCAATACGTGTGTCATACCATATTCCATACAGAAATATGCTACAGAAGGGCGTTCCTTGTTAGGAGCTACGCTCATGTAATCAGTAAACTTCTTATATACTTTATTTATTTTATCAAGAACCTTTTTATCGTTTGAAAGCGATTCAAGTTTTTCATAACTTAAACGTTCCAAGAAAGCAACCGGGTTTTGTCCAACTGCACTCCATAATTCAGGATCAAGAGACTTAAACATATCTGTTGCTTCATAATTCCATGACCACCAAATGTTACGAGCCATTTCCTGTAACATTTTCAAAGAATCAGGAATACGAGATTTAACAGTAACCTCTTTCCATACAGGAGCATTAGCATAATTTGTTTTAATTTTCATATCTCTCAAATACTTTAAATTATTAATTCACTTTACTTTTCTCGATTCTGGCAGACGCCTTGCGCAAAGCAATGTCGTATGCCTCGTAATAATATTTAATGAAATGCTTCCATAGAGCCTTCTCAGCAATAGCGGCAGCATTTTTGCGTATTTTCTCAATTTGTTTCTGATCCAAAGACGAAAATTCGCTTATTGTATCTTTTATGGCATCAGCCACCTCAGAATAGTTATAATCTGTACGGTGTATAACTTTCACTCCATCGGCAAGTTCTCCGTTATGTCCTACAACAGAATTAACCCAAAGTCCGAAACCGGCCAAATCGGATGTAATGGTAGGAACCTTGAATGCGATACTCTCAAGCGGAGTGTATCCCCATGGCTCATAATATGACGGATATACGCTAAGGTCATTACCAAGCACCAGATCATAATATGTCATATTGACAATACCGTCCTTTCCGTCGAGATAGCAAGGCACAAAAATCACCTTTACATTCGAATCGGCCGAATTGGACATATTAAGATATTTGAGCATATCAAGAACCTGATCATGACTCATATTATGTAACCAATGTGTAACGAAAGGAACTTCAAGCGGAGTATCGAAATTTTCCTTGCTGTTAAGTCTGTCTTTCAAGTCTTGTCTGGCCTCTCCTACCCATCCTGGTACATTGATGAAAGCCAAAACCTGCTTTTTGAGGTTTCTATCTCTTGTAAGACGGTTTAGAGTTTCAAGGTAAACATTGATTCCTTTATTCTTAAATTCATATCTTCCGCTGGTACCTATAATAAGAGTATCATCGTCCAGTGAAGTACCAAGCAACTTGTTTGCGAGGTTCAGCATTACCTGTCTGGCTTTTTTGCGTTTTGCGGCAAATGTACGTCCTTTAGGAACAAAATCATCTTCAAAGCCATTCATCAATACCACATCAGCTGCCTTGTCAAGCAATTCCTTACATTCATTATTGGTTATTTCACTTACTGTAGTGAAGCAATCAACATGATGAGCAGTCTGTTTTTCTATAGAATGTTTTGACTCCATGTTCAATTCACGGGCCATCTGATCACCATTATATGCAAACAAATAATCGTATAGCGGCTTATTGTTTCCTGCAATGGAACGACCTATAGAAGTGGCATGAGTAGTAAATATCGTGGCTATTTCCGGAACATGCTTCTGAACGTACAATGCTCCCAAACCTGTCATCCATTCATGGGCCTGATATACCACTTTCTTGCTATCATCAAGGAAGAATCTGTAATAACTTTCGACCACCTTACCTGCGGCATACGAAAACATTGAAGCCTCGTCATAATCGCCATAAGCATGCAGAGAGTCAACCTGATAATCAAACCATGCCTGGGTGTAGATCTCATTTTTTTGTCCAAAGAAAGGAGTAAAGTCCACCAGAATCGCAATTGGATTTCCCGGGATATTCCACCTTCCAATTCTCAAACTTAAATTCTCCGAGCTCAAAGCATGTTCTCGCCAGTCCTTGAGCAGTTTTTCATCCTCAACAAACAAAGGATTTTCTTTTCCTAACCATACATCCGGTCCTATGAAAAAAATCTTATCCTCAAATGCTTCCTGCAAAGTTTTAGCCCTTGTGGATAAGACGGTGTAAATGCCTCCAACTTTATTACACACTTCCCAACTAGACTCAAAAATATAATCAGGAGTTAAAAGCTGTTTCATCATCTTATAAGTTTAACTTAATTTGATGCAAAGATACAGAAAACATACATAAAATCAAAAAATATGAACATTTTTTGCGAAGACTTCTGTCTGAAAGCTGAATAAAACATAATATTTTTCATCGATGAAACAAAAATCCATTAACCAATAACCAACAAAATCAAATAGTTTTTTTCTAAACGAAAGAGATGCTACATTATTATTAGTTACACGTTTTTTGCGTACACAAAGACATGATTTTTACCACAAAACTAACAACAATAACATATCGGACGAGTATATCCGGGGCGTTTTGTTAACAAAACAGAGAAATTAATTATTAATACAACAATCAAATCGCATTCGATATATTAAATAAACATTAATATTTAACATTCGGTCATGCGATTTTTTTTCAGGGCAACATCCGGAAAAAAACACGGCCGCATTTAAATTAAAACACGGCCGCGTTTTAAACAAAATGCGGCCGTATTTTTAAACGTCAATATTCATGAAATTATTCCTTTGTCTGCTTCTTAGACGACAATTTCTCAAGAAAATAAACCAGGAAAAATCCTGCAATCATAAGCACTACAGCCTCAACCACATATTGATTTGGAAGGATGTTCTCTTCAATCAATGGTTTAATCACTCCGTGACTGTCTGTGTAGGTTTCCACTACCCTTTTCCAAGGCCAAACCTTATTGAGCGAACCTAACATGAAGCCTGTAAGGACTGAAAGAGTTATGTTTCTGAAGTTTTTCAACGCATACGACAACACCCTTGAAAAAGAAGTTATACCAATTAGCGCTCCAACAGCAAAAATCACCAATATCAGTATATCAAATGTTTTTACAGCTTCCATTATATAGAAATATTTGCCCAGAAGGACCAAGATAAAGCTTCCGGATATTCCGGGCAAAATCATCGCACATATTGCAATAGCGCCACACAGGAAAATGAAAAGATAGTTTGTAGGAGTCTCTGCCGGAGTAGCGACAGTAATATAATATGCTATAACGGCACCTATCACAAACGATAGTATTGTTTTCCAGTTCCATTCCTTAATATCCTTAGAGACAAACCAGGTTGAGGCAAGTACCAAACCAAAGAAAAATGACCAAACCAATATAGGATGATCCGTTAGCAACCATGTTATGACCTTAGCCAACGAAAAAATACTTATTCCAATACCTAATATAATAGAAATAAGGAAATTCCCGTTTATACCTTTCCAGAATTCTGAAACCTTACCCGTAAAAAGCAGTTTCAGGTTTTTCATATTGATACTCTTGATGGAGTTTATCAGCTCATCGTAAATACCGACAATAAATGCTATAGTGCCACCTGATACTCCTGGCACCACATCGGCCGCCCCCATTCCCATTCCTTTTAAAACCAGTGTTGCGTAATCCTTTAATTTACGTTCCATAATTGTTTATCATTAATTACGCAGGCAAAGTTATAAAAAAATAGATTTAGTGGTATGATTTTAGATGGGAAGATTTTTTTTCATCAACAATGAACAATTCGCATCGCACTTGCGTTACTATTATTGAACAAAATAAAAAAACAAGATTATGTCAAAAACAGCTTTTCAAGGTTCAACCGTCAATTTAGCGGGTGAATTTATAAAAACAGGTATCACAGCACCGGATTTCACTATGGTAAAAGGAGATTTGAGCCAATTCAAATTGTCTGAGACAAGAGGTAAATTCGTAGTATTGAATATATTCCCAAGCCTTGACACTGGTGTCTGCGCCACTTCTGTAAGAAAATTCAACCAAATGGCAGCCAACATGGACAACACCGTAGTACTGGCGATATCAAAAGATTTGCCTTTCGCACAGGGACGTTTCTGCTCAACAGAAGGAATAGCAAACGTAATTCCATTGTCAGACTTCAGAAATCCTTCTGATTTCGACACAAATTACGGTGTGCTTATTGCAGATGGTCCTCTTAGCGGTTTGCTTGCACGTTCGGTTGTAGTAATCAACCCTGCAGGTGAGGTTATCTATACAGAACTGGTACCGGAAATTACTCAGGAACCAAACTACGAAGCAGCTTTGGCCGTTATTAAGTAAAGCACCAACACAATAACAAATCACTCATAACCACTACAAAAGAAAAGACCGGACCTTTTGAAATTATAAGGTCTGGTCTTTTTTTATATAAGTTGCTGATTTTACAGCTAATATATATCGTTCGAACCATTAATCTTCAGAGAATTCCTTTATTCTCTGTTCTTCACTAAGTCTGCACACCAAGAGAGTATCATTCTTCTCGGCTATTATATATCCATCAAGACCTTGTACGACAACCTTCTTCTCCTGAGTGGTATGAACGACACAATTTCTTGATTCATAAAGCTTAATGTTCTCTCCTATACAAACATTACCGTATGCATCTTTTGTAGAATTTTCATGCAGAGAGCCCCAAGTTCCAAGGTCACTCCATCCGAAAGATGCCGGGAAGACATATATTTCGTCTGCCTTTTCCATCACAGCATAATCGATAGATATGTTTTCACACATAGGGAAAAGCTCATTAATCATTTCCTGTTCCTTATCGGTAAAATAATAAGGAAGCATTTTCTCGAAAATTTTTCCGAGTGCAGGCTGGTAAACCCGCAAGGCATTTACTATCGTACTGACATTCCATACAAAAATTCCGGCATTCCAGAAATAATTTTTCTTCTGTAAATATCTTTGGGCTGTCTCCAGATCAGGTTTCTCCTTGAAAGCGTCAACCCTGTAAATTTCCTTATTGGAAGGACAAGCCATAGACAAATCACCTTCAATATAACCATATCCTGTTTCAGGACGCGTAGCCTTCATCCCGAGAGTTACAATAGCATCGGATGAAGAAGTGAATTTCATTGCGGAAACTATCACTCTTCTGAATTCGTTTACGTCCATTACAACATGGTCGCTCGGTGTGACAACAATATTAGCTTTTGGATTTCTTGATTTTATTTTCCAGCTTACGTATGCAATACAGGGGGCTGTATTACGACGACAAGGCTCTAAAAGTATTTGAGAGGACGGAATTTCGGGCAACTGTTCTTTTACTATTGACTCATAACTGGCCGATGTTACAACCCAAACATTCTCAGGAGGACAAATACCTTTAAATCTGTCTATAGTGAGCTGTATCAATGTACGACCGCATCCCAATACGTCAATAAACTGTTTAGGCAACTCCTTGCTGCTCATTGGCCAAAAGCGGCTCCCAACACCACCCGCCATAATGACTACATGATTATTTACACTCATCTCCATAACAATCGCTTTATAATAACCGCAAAATTAGCTGTTTTTTATTAAAAAACAACATCTATACACGAAATCATTACTGTTTTTTTATGCAATAAATATCTATTATGCCAACTGCATTATTTGTTTGAATGAAATAATTCCTAACTTTGCCTTAAATATATTATAATGTAAAAGATGAAAAAATATCATACCGTACTCACTATTGCCGGCTCAGACTGTAGCGGTGGAGCTGGAATACAGGCCGACATTAAAACCATATCAGCATTAGGATGTTACGCCGCCAGCGCTATAACAGCAGTAACTGTTCAGAACACGTGTGGAGTATCAGCAATACATCCTATTCCGGCAGAATATGTAAAATCTCAGATTGAGGCTGTTATGACCGACATAAAGCCAGAAGCTGTAAAAATAGGAATGATAAACGATGTTGAAATAGTCAGAGCCATAGCTTCTTCCATAAAAACATATCGGCCAAAGTTTGTGGTATTCGACCCCGTAATGGTCTCCACAAGCGGATGCAAACTTATCGAAGACAAAGCTATCGAGGCTATCAAAAATGAACTTATACCTCTATCAACCATAATCACTCCAAATCTGAAAGAGGCAATAGTACTCACAGGCGATAATATCAGCCATGCAGGTTCGATGATTGAGGCAGGCAGAAAAATATTGAATTATGGATGCCATTCTGTACTGGTAAAAGGTGGGCATCTGGATGGTGACGATATGTGTGACGTATTGTGCATAAATGGCGACAGCAATCCTTATACGTTCACAGCACGGAAAATAGACAGCCATAACACACACGGTACAGGATGTACATTATCATCGGCCATAGCCACCAACCTCGCATTGGGATATACACTTCAGGAAGCTGTAAACAGAGCCAAGGAATATGTGTATAAAGGCATATTGACCGGTAAAGATATACATATAGGTAACGGACACGGGCCTTTAAATCACTTCCATACGCCCGTTCCTATGCACATTTTCGCTGAAAACGAGTAGTTATATGAAAACAATCATTAACTTTGCAGCACTATCAATAATTTTTAAATAGAAAAATCATGAAAGCATTTGTATTTCCTGGACAGGGTGCCCAGTTTGTAGGAATGGGTAAAGACCTGTACGAAAATTCGGCTTTGGCCAAAGAACTTTTTGAAAAAGCTAACGATATTTTAGGTTACAGAATCACTGATATTATGTTCGAAGGTACAGACGAAGACCTTCGCCAGACAAAAGTTACACAGCCTGCAGTGTTCCTGCACTCTGTGATTTCTGCCCTTTGCATGGGTGAGGCATTCAAGCCTGAAATGACAGCCGGACACTCACTCGGAGAATTCTCTGCTCTTGTTGCAGCCGGTGCGCTATCATTCGAAGACGGATTGAAACTTGTATATGCGCGTGCTATGGCTATGCAGAAAGCTTGCGAGGCAAAACCTTCAACAATGGCAGCTATCATCGCTTTGCCTGACGAAAAGGTAGAAGAAATCTGTGCTAAAGTAGCAAGCGAAGGTGAAGTGTGTGTAGCAGCCAACTACAACTGTCCAGGACAGATTGTTATCTCAGGTTCAATTGAAGGCATAAACAAAGCATGCGAACTTATGAAAGAAGCAGGCGCAAAACGTGCGCTTCCTCTGAAAGTTGGTGGAGCATTCCACTCACCTCTTATGGATCCGGCAAAAGTGGAATTGGAATCGGCTATAAATGCTACAGAATTCCATACTCCAAAATGTCCTGTTTACCAGAACGTTGACGCAAAGCCATATACAGACCCTGCACAGATTAAAGCTAACCTTGTAGCGCAGTTGACCGCTTCAGTAAGATGGACACAGACTGTCCAGAATATGATTGCTGACGGAGCAGACGAATTTATCGAATGCGGACCTGGAGCCGTACTTCAAGGACTAATAAAGAAAATAAACAAGGAAGCTAACGCTCACGGCATTGAATAATCAAAACATACAGACAGGACACGTATCAATCCTTTCGGAAGGTACGTGTCTTCTTTTTTTTTAAACTTTAAAATTGCGACTCTATGAATCCTGAAGAAAAAATCATCATTTATCAAGTCTTTACACGTTTATTCGGCAATCAGAACCTCACGAGGAAGACCAACGGAAGCATAGATGAAAACGGATGTGGAAAGTTGGATTACTTCACCGAACAGGCACTTTCTGAAATAAAAGAACTTGGAGTTACTCACATCTGGTACACAGGAATTATAGCTCATGCCACCCAAACAGACTATACCAAGTACGGAATCAACAAAGATCATCCGGCAGTAGTTAAAGGAAAAGCCGGTTCGCCTTATGCAATTAAAGACTATTACGACATCGATCCGGACCTGGCTGTAAATGTTGATAAAAGAATGGAAGAGTTCGAAGCTCTTGTAAACCGTACCCATAATGCCGGAATGAAGATGATAATCGATTTTGTTCCTAATCACGTGGCACGCCAATATAAGTCTTTGGCCAAACCGGACGGAGTAAAAGACCTGGGAGAGGAGGATGACACAACCGTATCATTCTGCCCAAACAATAATTTCTACTACATACCAGGAGAAGAGCTGAAGGGAAATATCGACCTTTACGACACAGAAGGCGGCAAATACACAGAATTTCCTGCAAAAGCAACAGGAAACAACAAATTCGACGCATGGCCAAACAGAAACGACTGGTATGAAACAGTGAAACTGAACTATGGTGTTGACTATTTCAACAATACCGGATGTCATTTCTCCCCTATTCCCGATACATGGACAAAAATGAAAGACATTCTTCTGTTCTGGGCTGACAAAAACATCGATGGTTTCAGATGCGATATGGCAGAAATGGTTCCATGCGAATTCTGGGGATGGGCTATACCTCAAGTAAAAGAAAAATATCCTGACATAATATTCATCGCCGAGGTTTATAATCCTCAGGAATACAGAAATTATATCCATAACGGACATTTCGACTATTTATACGACAAGGTTGGTCTGTACGATACTCTTAGAGCCGTTATCTGCAATAATGCATCAGCTACCAGCATAACAGGATGTTGGCAAAGCGTGAACGACATTCAGAGTCACATGCTCAACTTCCTTGAAAATCATGACGAGCAACGAATCGCATCCGATTTCTTTGCGGGAAATCCTCACAAAGCCTTCCCTGCAATGATTATCTCTGCATGCATGAATACTAACCCGGTAATGATATACTTCGGTCAGGAACTTGGCGAAAGCGGAATGGACTGTGAGGGATTCAGCGGAAGAGACGGCAGAACTACTATTTTCGACTATTGGAGCATAGACAGCATTAGACGCTGGACAAACCATGGAAGATATAACACCCATCTGCTGAACACAAAAGAAAAAGCCATCAGAAACTTCTACAGGACATTGCTGAATATATGTAATGAGGAGAAATGTATATCCCGCGGACAATTTTTCGACCTTATGTATGCAAACATTAACGGATGGCAAATGGACGAGCACAAACAGTATGCCTTCTTGAGACAATGTGAGGATGAAGCCCTGCTCATTGCGGTAAACTTTGGCGATATGAACATGAGAGCAGCCATAAACATCCCTAAGCATGCATTTGATTATCTTTCAATGCCTGAGATGGAAAACATTAAGGTGAAAGATCTGGTCAGCGGTAAAGAAGAGAAAATAAACTTTACTTCAACAAAACCCGTTGGAATTGACCTACCGGCAAATAACGGTAAGATTTTAAAGATAAAATTGAAGTAAAAAAAGACTGTTTCTACATTTATACATTACAATGATAAAACAGGATTATATAATAAGAATGATACAGGAGATAATCTCTATGATTGTCACTGCCATCATAAAAAAGAAAAGACTTGACAACAAAGAGTTGGAGAAATATGAATACAATACGCATGAGATGCTAGGAGTAAGTCCGAAAGAGCTCATGGACATAAGCACTGATGAAATTATATCACAATATTCAACATCAGAAAACGGAATGGATAAAATTGAACTGATAGCAGTCAGCCTTTTACTGTTCTCGGAAGAAACAGCCAATGACCAGCTGTTGCTGAAATCAAGGCTGAAACAGAACGGATTATTCCTGCTGAAGTATCTGCAACAAAACAGTAATTCATATTCAATCCAACGCGAAATGCTTATGAAAATGATTTCATAATATAAGCGGTAGTTTCACACCACAGAATGGAACTACCGCTTTTTTCTATACTACAAATATTTATTTGATGATCAGAATCGGTGTACGTGAGTGGAATATCATTTTCTTTGCAATACTTGGGTTGAACAAACGTGCAAAGACGTTTCTCTTATAGTTGGATACGCATAGCACATCAATATTCTCTTCCCGTACATAATCATCCAGATTATTGAAGAAACTGTCCTCAGTAACCAGACTGTAATTAATCTTCAAATCAGGATATTGCTTGTGGAAATACTCCTTTATTCCAGAAAGCTTAATCTCATTCCATGTACGTCTTTCTTCATTGGAATTGAGATGTATGAAATAAATCTCAAAATTATAATCCTTGAAAGTGGTAATCAAAGAATCGAATGCAATCAAGTCACGCTGATCGAAGTTTGTAATAAACGCCACTTTATTGATTTCCTTGAAATTAATCAGTTTGGCTTCCTCCGGAATGGAATATACAAACACAGGGCTACGCTCAATAACTTCGGCAGTAACACTTCCCATAAGACCATATTCTGTCATGTTCTCACCACGTGTTCCCATAACAATCATCAAAGGTGATTCTTCGCGCGCGTATGCCAGAATTTCCTCTTCAGGAATACCTTCACGTAACAGACATGTGTATTTCACAGCCGGTATCTCACCGTCAGCAATAAGCTTATCTATTGTAGCCGTCAATTCATTCAGACGTTCATGAACATTATCCAACATACTCTTTATACCCAATTCAGCCTCATACGGCATACCATATCCCTCTGTGGCATATTGCAGGCTCGGCATATATACCGGACTGAAATATACATGCATAAGCACAACTTCCACCTTAATCTGTGCCGCAAAATTCAAACCAAACTTACATGCCTTTAATGAGTTGGCTGAAAAATCCACAGGTATGAGTATAGCAGGTTTCTTACGTTCATTTTCTGTTTCCTTTACATGTTCTTTCACCACATCCTCAGCCAGCCATGCAGAACTTTCTATTATGCTTAAAGCATGTGGTAAATCGCTTTCCTTAATTCGTATTCTTACTCCGGATGATATTACAGGCTGAATCAGATTTACATTATGGATATACGCCTCAATACCTTCATTTTCCAATACATTTTTAAGTATCTGAGCTTTTGAATAAGTCAAGATAGCAAGTGTGACAAGTCTTTCCTCTTCCATAATTACATAGATTTAAGTTAGAAATAAAACAAAAATAGCTATAATAGTCATTTCGAATAAAATAATCCAACAACTATTATAGCTATTTCAAATTACATACCAGTTTCTTCCTTGAGAATATCAAGTGCCTTTTCCAAAACCGTAGTATCATCAAGCATTACCAAACCTCCATCCGGTCCTGGTTCAAGGTGAATACCTACGCATTTACCGTCTTTAAAGTTCTGTCCTCCAAAAAAGTTTCTGACTGTTTCTACTGATATATTTAATTCATCGGCAATGCGATGCATACTTCCTTCCGGTAACGAGTCTTTAATGTTTCTTAGTTCATTAAAAGTAATAGTTCTTATCATAGTAATCTGTATTTTTAGAATTAGACAATATGTTTTTTATCTCGATGATAAATATAAATAATATTTGTATGACAGACAAGAAAAATGTACACTTTTTATATAAATGTGCAAATTTTATCTCATAGTGACTACCATTTCTAAAAATATAGAGATTTGGCAACAATCATTCCATAGATTACAGCAAACATATACGTAAGTAACAGAACCAATACAACGACATCTATACTTTTCACATCATATCCGCTTGCGGTATATTGTGTGGAAATTAATCTTGGTTTCGGAAGAAATCTGTTGGAAATGAAATAATATAGGAAATAAATTATTACTCCCGACAAGAGACCGTCCAACATACCGAAAAACACATCACCCGGATAATGTACACCGAGATAAACGCGAGAATATGTAGGAATCAAAGCCCACAGGAACATCATAAAAGCAAGTTTTCCATTCTTTACAAGCAACGATATAAACATAGCCACAGCAAATGTATTTGCAGCATGACTTGATATAAAGCCGTACAAGCCTCCTGCCCTGTAATTGTTCACAGTATCTACCATATACATGAATTCAGGGTCTTTGGTAGGACGAAAACGTTCGAAAAGTGGTTTGCAAATTCCTGAAGAAGTCTGGTCAGCAAGTGTAATAACCAAGCCTATCATTAATAATATCAACATTCCCTGTTGAAACTTATTATTCTTGAAAATAACATACAGCAATGCAATAGCTGCAGGAATCCATGTCTTGGTATTAGTTACTATATACATAAAGCCATCCCAGAATATTGAATCGCTACCATTGAGTTTCATCAATATCAGTTTGTCCAATTCTATTAATTGCTGTATGTCCATATCAATAATTATTACTTGATTTTAAATCACTTCAATACTCTCAGTGGGAACCCATCCTCTATTTCCGTCTTCAAGGCTGACTTCTTTCCATCCCTTCATTGTATTGTCGTTAATATACACTTTTGTACCTTCATGAAGGACAAACAGATCAGTACCGCTTTCGTTAGGAGTACTTTTTACTGTAACTGTAGGTTGCATAACTATTGCTCCTGTACGGTTGACAAGTTTATCCTTTTGAGCGTCGGCAAACAAATTACCTATAATAGTAAAAACCAGGAATACGACTGCCATAGAGAAACCTATTTTCTTCAGAACCACCTTATTACCGAAGATGTAAGTCGAAATTCCCAACAAGAACAGTATAAAACAAGCTATAGCAAACACACTCCAAGACGACTCGCTCATGATATCTCTCAAAGTATTTACCCATGTAACAATGAAGACCTCACTTTTAGGAGTGACTTTATCTATTGTCTTGCTCTTTGCCATCTCAAGATTATACCTGATATCATCATCACCAGGCGAAAGGAGCAATGCACGCTCATAATTAAGAACAGCCTTTGCTATGCTCTTATCCTTGTAATAACTGTTACCCAGATTATAATATACATCTGCCGATTCTTGTCCGGCACTCAGAATAGACTCATACTTTTCAATAGCAGTCTTAAAATCATTTTCCTGATAAGCTTTATCCGCCTCTTCCTTCACTGAAGCATTAGCTGTATAAACGGTACCTACCAGAAGCAATATAAAAACATACACTTTATTCATAAAATATATTTCTCCTATATGTTTTAACGTTTAATACTGTTTTCCATTTTGCTTATCACCTCAACAGATGCTGAATATACTTTATCCATAGTCTCATTCTGATTACCTGGTGCATATCTCGCAAATTCACATTCGGACAACACATTGATAAATTCTTTTATAAGCTCTTCCGATACGTTCTGTTTTGAAAGCTCAGCTTCAATGTTGTCTCTTGACAGTTTCGATACAGGAATATTCAGCTTGTCACTGATATAACCCCACAATGCTTTCAGCACCTCATCATAGAATTCGTTGACCTTATTTTCAGAAAGTAACTTACCGGCCAGTTTCATACGTTTGGTCGCAACCTTGTTTGCCTTTTTGGTTTTTACCTTTGCAACATTAGCATTTTCCATAGCCTGTTTTCTGTATATCACAACAAACACAACAAACAATACGAATGGAATGATATACCACAAATAATAAGCGGTAGTAGCGAAGAAATAATATCCCTTCTGTTTCAATGCAGTATCACCGGTCTTAATGAACAGGATGTCAGTTCCAAGAACCTTTACATTTTCCTTATTGGTAAAGTCGGCTATTACCTGCTGGTTAGAAGCGCTTCCATCACCTTTAGCCACCTTCAGGTTATATGCATCACCCTTTAAAGTCTTATAATCTCCGGACTTGATATCAAAATACTTGAACTCAACGGCAGGTATTGTGAAATCGCCGGCATGACGCGGAATTGCAAGATACTCTATAGTCTTGGTTCCACTAAGTCCATTTGAAGTAAGCTCAAAATTATCTTCAATTTTAGGATCATAAATCTCGAAGTCATGAGGGAAATTAATTTCTGGAGCACTGACAAGCTTCATATTTCCAGTACCACTAATGGTAAGTTTAACTGTAACAGCCTCATTAGCTTTAAGCTCTGTAGCACTTATCTCAGATTTCATAGAGAATGTTCCGACACCACCCGAATAACCTTCAGGTTTAGCAGGAAGCGGATCGACATTGATTACAATCTTTGGGGCTACAATTTTCTTGTTCACCTCCACATAGCCACCACCATTGAAAAATGCCTCAAACGGATCGTCAGACACAGCGACTCTCTGAGCCACAACTGCATCAAACGTTACAGCAGGAATCTCAAGACGTCCTGACTTTTGAGGGAAAATAACATACTGTCTGTAAACTACGGTATTATAGTTTCTTCCTTTATAATGTTCAAGCTTAAATGTCTTCTGGGTAGGCAATTCAACTTCCTGCACATAGAATCCCTGCTGGTCAGGCATCTTACCAAGCAGTTGTCGCAAATCGACAGTAGTATAAGCTTTATATGTCACTAATATAGCTTCTTGTTCGTGTACTTTGGTCTTACTTGCCGTAGCCAGGACAAACAGATCATTGTCGGATATCTTACCATTTGATTTCTGATTTCTCGAAGATATTCCGCTATTGCCCTGACTTTGGTTAGAATCGCTCTGCTCCTTATCCTTTGGCAACACCTTTATCGTAAGCGGATTAGAAAAGATTTTCTTACCATCCACTTCAATACTCGCAGCAGGAATGTTGAATGTACCCTCGGAAACAGCCATCAATATATATGTATAAGTAATCGAACGGCTTGAAGATACTTTACCATTAATAATCTGAGTACTGCTCTGTTGCGAACGGCTCGGCCCCATAAGGACATCGAAGCCTTTTGCCTGTGGAGCAAGAAAATCCTTCACATCCTGCGAATTTACAGTATATGTAAGTCTGAACTGATCGCCATTTACCACTACTTCAGGAGCCGACGCCTTCAATGTCACCTCGTCTTTGGCAAACATTTGCAGTGATACGGTAATCATCAATATCAAGAAAAGATATTTTCTCATCATTATAAAATTTATTTTTTCCACTTATTAATATATCAATAGAAATTCAGTTACAGGATTTACCAGTCTTTCTCAAGTTTCTTTCCACTTACTTGCATCTGTTTTTTCACCTTATCCTGTACATCTTTTTCGTCCTGCATAGCAGCCCTGAGCAACTGTTCGGCATTTTCTTTCGACATTTCATCCTTATTTTGTTGCTGCTGTTGCTGATTTTGGTTCTGCTGTTGCTGCTGTTCCTGTTGTTCTTTATTCTGGTCCTTCTCGTCCTGTTTCTGATCCTGCTTTTTATCCTGTTGCTGGTCCTGATTTTGCTGCTGTTGCTGCTGGTCCTTCAACTGTTTTTGTGCAAGTACAAGATTATATCGGGTTTCATTATCTTTAGGATTATTACGCAACGCTTCCTTGTATGCCTCAATACATTGTGGCAACTGCTTTGACGATTGCAGAATAACTCCCATATTGTGATATATATGAGCCAATTTTTCTTTATCTTTCTCCAAACGGGCTGCGGCTTCATACTGTTCCATCGCTTCCTTTGCCTTTTGTTGCATCAAAAGCGAATTTCCAAGATTATACATCACGTCAGACGATTTGGGATTGATTTCAAGTGCCTTTCTGTAATCCACTTCAGCTTTTACAAACAAACTGTCATTATACAGTTTATTTCCGCTTCGAAGATAATCCCTGTCGGTTTTCTGTGAATAAGCCGCTCCGGAAACCATAATCACCAATCCACAAACATATAATTTTCTACACCACATAAATCAATCCTGTTTAAAAAGTTTCACATTCTTAAATATCGGATTTTTCCTGTTCAGCAACATTACATCTGCTGCAAGCAGAATCAATGCAATCCATGCCAACACGTCAAACTGCTCATCAAACTCTGTATATACCTGTGTTTCAACGTCAGCCTTAGCCAACTTATTTATTTCGGCATTAAGAGCTCTTTCGGCATTGTTAGTGTTATCCACTCGTACATACATACCGTCTCCGGCTTTCGCTATTTCCTGACACATCTGCTCGTTAAGTCTTGTAACAACTACATTACCATCCTTATCACGACGGAAATCATTACTTCCTTCGACAGGTATCGGCGAACCGTCAGGCGATCCAACGCCAAGAACAAAAACTCTGACACCCTTCTCTGCCGCGCTCTTTGCTGCTTCAACAGCCCCACCTTCATGGTTTTCACCATCAGTAATAAGCACAATAGCTCTTCCAACTCCTTCGTTAGGCGTGAAACTTTTCATTGCCAAATCAATGGCTCCACGAATGTCAGTACCCTGCGTAGTTATAAGCGAAGGCGAGATTGTCTCAAGAAACATCTTTGCTGATATATAATCACTTGTTATTGGCAACTGGGTATATGCTTCACCGGCAAAAACTATCATTGCGACTTTATCATTATTGAATGTTTCAACCAGTCGCGAAACCAGTTTCTTTGATTTTTCCAGACGGCTTGGAGTCACATCTTCTGCCATCATTGAGTTTGAAATATCAAGAGCCACAACAGTCTCAACTCCCTGACGCTTTACAGTCTCCATCTTTGAGCCAAACTGCGGACGAGCAAGCATGAATATTACCATCGCGAGAGCTACAGTAACAATCCAGAATTTTATGTCAGGTCTATACTTCGAAACATTTGGCATCAGATGCGCCATAAGTTCAGGATCGCCATATTGACGCAACCTCTTCCTCCTTCTGTAGTTGGTATATAAATAAAATATCACCAAAAAGGGGATAATCAGCAATAAATATAAATATATCGGTTCTCCAAATCTAAACATGGCTAATAACTTTTAAGGTATTTTCTTCAAAACCGTATTACGTAAAATCAACTCAAGCAGGATACACAAAAATGCCACGAGAGCAAATATTTCGTACTCTTCTTCTCTTTTGCTGAATTCCTTTACATTAAGTTTTGTTTTCTCTAACTTATCTATCTCCTGATACACTTCCTTCAACTTCGAGTTGCTTGTTGCTCTGAAATAGTTACCGTTAGTTTCGGCTGCTATTTGTGTCAAAGTCTGTTCATCAATTTCCACAGGAGTCTGGATATACTGTACTCCGGCGTATGTCTGCATAGGATATGGCGCTGTGCCGTTTGTTCCCACCCCAATAGTATATACCCTGATACCGAATTGCTTAGCTATTTCTGCGGCAGTCAATGGAGAAAGTTCTCCACGGTTATTCACACCATCAGTAAGCAATATCACAACTTTTGATTTAGCCTTACTGTCTTTTAATCTGGTAACCGCATTCGCAAGACCCATTCCTATAGCTGTACCGTCTTCTATCATTCCACGGTAAATCATTTCACAGCTTACACTACTGAATAAGTTAAGCAGAACACCATGGTCAACTGTCAACGGACATTGAGTAAACGCTTCACCAGCAAATATCGTAAGACCTATATTATCGTTAGGTCTTCCATTTATAAACTCAGCAGCCACCTGTTTGGCAGCTTCCAGTCTGTTAGGCTTCAAATCCTCCGCCAACATACTGGTAGAAATATCCATAGCCAACATAATATCGATACCCTCAATCTCAGTATTCTGCCAATTATCTGTAGTTTGAGGTCTGGCAAGCACCAATACTATCATAACGAACGTACATAACCGAAGCAGAAAAGGAGCATGAATCAAATATACTTTCCAACTTTTGGGCGCATTCTGATACATACGCGTTGTAGATACCTGAAGAGTAGCTTCTGTTTTCTTCCTGCGCATCACATACCACAATATATAAGGTACGAGCAAAATCAGTAAAAACAGATATTCAATATTAGCAAAAATCATATTTTCATTAATTTAAGCGTTAAAAGAAGAGGTCAATAATACACTTCACTCCTACATACAAAGCAATTGCCGCTCCAACGCCTGTCAGTCCTATACTGCACATCAAGGCTATACGACCTTGTTTTGAACGTTTCTCTTCCACTTTTATTTCCGTAGGCTCTTTCTTGGCATTAGGATCTTCCTCAATCTTTGTTTCATTGATGAAGTCCACTGCATTGACAAGATTCATATCGTTTTCGTTCATCATAGGCGCATGTTTTGCAAACTTCACCAAATCGGCTGTTTCGAAAAGGTATTTCAAATCTTTAAGCGATTCTTTATCCTTTACTTGCAACAGATGTTCTATAATTTCAGTCGAAGTCATCTCCAACGCATTGAACCCGAAACGGTCCTTGATGTATGTACGTATGACATCTGTAAGTTCAGTGTAATACAACTTCGGATCTTCTCTCTGGACATTCTTGTTAGCCTTGATTTCTTCAATATGCTTCATCGCCTCCTGATGTGGCGGCAGCTTAGGCTCAATCTTTATTATTCTGATTATAGGTTTATTATTTCTAAATCTGACAATAAAGAACACACAGGCTGCCCCCAATAGCAACATTATGATGAAAGCATAAACCATTGTATCTATATCCTGCCATTCGATAGGGACATCAACAACGGTTTTAGGTCCGAAGAACTGATCAGGATGTAGAGTATCCACAGGTATGGAATATACCTTAAGGGCTAAAGACTCCGAACGATATTTTTCGTCATCAACCATAACTTCCAACGGCGGGAGATAATACAGAGCCGAGTCAAACGAAGTAACAGTATATTCCTGACTAATAACCCACCTTTTATTATCATTAAGTTTCTGTGTATCAGGTCTGGCAATATCCAACACTTCAACGCCTCTCACCAATGTGTCATTAATAACAGGCAATTGCAGTTTCCTATTGGCATCCATACTTACTTCCAGATGTATCTTGGTCTGCTCGCCAACAAGTAGTTGCAACGAGTCGATACTTGCCCTTACAGTGACCTGCTGTGCGCCAACCGGTGAACCGGCAAGAGTGAAAGCCACAAAAGACAAAGAGCCAAATATCAACTTTCCATAATTTAACAATATCTTCTTCATCTGATTATCAGTTTCTTTTAGCAAACAAATTCAGCAATGCTCTGACATAATCCTGATCTGTACGTACAGACACAGAATCCACGTTACACAGATTAAACGTATCATTAAGTTTTTTCTGACGTTCCATCCACCATTCATGATGAGCTTTTCTCAACGATTTTGATGAAGTGTCAATCCACTCCTCATGTCCGGTCTCGGCATCACGCACAAGCATCAGACCAACATCCGGCAATTCTTCCATGCGTCTGTCGTACACCTGAACAGCAACTACATCATGTTTTCTGTTTGCTACGGTCAACGCATTCTTGAAATCATTGTCATCAATAAAATCGCTCAACATAAATGCCGTACAACGCTTCTTCAATACATTCGTAAGATATTCAATTGCGCATTGCAGATTTGTACGCGAACTTTCCGGTTTAAAATCCAACAATTCACGTATGATATACAGAATATGTTTACGTCCTTTTTTAGGCGGAATAAACTTCTCTATTTTGTCTGAGAAGAATATCACGCCAATTTTGTCGTTATTCTGGATAGCGGAGAATGCTATAGTTGCCGCAATCTCCGTAACCATATCTTTTTTCATCTGCTTAGATGTACCGAAATCAAGACTGT
Source organism: Bacteroides caecigallinarum (assembly GCF_016902295.1). GTDB lineage: Bacteria > Bacteroidota > Bacteroidia > Bacteroidales > Bacteroidaceae > Phocaeicola > Phocaeicola caecigallinarum_A. Next base: position 65,690 of record NZ_JACJLQ010000010.1, read on the forward strand.
TCGACACATCCACAAGCAACATAACTGTCAGTTCACGCTCTTCCTCGAACACCTTTACGAATGGTTTGTCAAAGCGTGCCGTTACATTCCAGTCAATGTCTCGCACATCATCGCCATACTGATACTCTCTCACTTCGGAGAAAGCCATACCCCTGCCTTTGAAGGCTGAATGATACTGTCCGGCAAAAATATTGCTTGACAGTCCACGGGTTTTAATTTCTATCTGGCGTACACGCTTTAATAATTCAGTAGTTTCCATTCTTCAAATAAAGGTTTTCTGATTAAGGCACTTCAACTTTGTTAAGTATCTTGCTTACAATCTCGTCCGAAGTGACATTCGTAGCTTCAGCCTCGTATGTCAGACCGATACGATGACGCAATACATCGTGAGCCACAGCACGGACATCTTCAGGGATAACATATCCTCTGCGTTTGATAAACGCATAACTGCGTGCGGCAAGAGCCAGATTGATTGACGCACGAGGAGAACCTCCGAAACCGATAAGACTCTTAAGTTCCTTCAAATCATACTTTTCAGGATAACGTGTCGCGAAAACGATATCGGCAATATATTGTTCAATCTTTTCGTCAAGATAAACCTGTCTCACAACTTTACGGGCTTCCATTATATCTTCAGCTTTCAGCAACGGTTTGATTTCAACCTTTTCTCCTGAAATATTCTGACGGATAATCTTCTTTTCCTCTTCTATCTTAGGATAATCTATAATCACCTTCAGCATAAAACGGTCCACCTGTGCTTCAGGCAGCGGATAAGTACCTTCCTGTTCGATAGGGTTCTGTGTCGCCATAACAAGGAAAGGCTCAGGCAAACGGAAAGTTTCCTTGCTCAATGTCACCTGACGTTCCTGCATGGCTTCAAGCAAAGCACTCTGTACCTTTGCCGGAGCACGGTTAATTTCATCTGCCAACACAAAGTTTGCGAAGATAGGTCCTTTTTTAGCGATAAACTGTTCATCCTTCTGACTGTAAATCATAGTACCGATAACATCGGCAGGCAACAAGTCAGGAGTAAACTGCACACGACTATATTTAGAATCAATAAGCGATGCCATAGTTTTGATAGCCAATGTTTTGGCCAATCCTGGCACACCTTCCAGCAATATATGTCCATCTGCCAGCAAGCCTATCAGCAATGATTCAACCAAATGTTTCTGTCCCACAATAACCTGATCCATACCTGTCATCAGGTTAGTCACAAACGCGCTTTGGCGTTCAATCAATTCGTTCAATGCACGAATATCAATAGCTTCTGCCATAATTTCTTGATTATTTTATTAATTTCATTTTTATATTTCAATACTATCAACAAGGATAAATCCTTTTTTAGTGCACCCAAAATTACGTTTTTAAGTTAACAGCCACAACTAATATTTATTAAAAAATCATACAAACATATCTATTTAAGTCTTTTTTATCTTATTCCGACGAATTTAAAATCAAATAGTAAATATAAAACAAAAAGACAGCATCAATATGGATAATTATCCATACGATACTGTCTCAATTATTATATAATCCTATTGTGCTGGAACAAGCTTGGGTATGCGCAGCACAGTACCTATAGGCACATTATTAGGATCTTTAATATTGTCTTTATTGTACATTACAATATATGGCCACAACTTTTTATTCCTGAAATATTTATAAGCCACTTTCGATAATGTACTTCCATTTTTTATTGTAAAAGTATCCAATGTTCCGCTAATCTTATACACAACCTCATCTGACAGGTATTCTATTTCATCAGCATCGTCTGTAGCCGCCGTAATAATAGAATCAATAACCTTTTTATGAACCGTTAAAGTATCATCAGCCTTCTTATCAGTTACTTCAATTGTATCTTCAGATACAACAGCAGTATCTCCAGTAGCAACTGGTAAAGGCTCTTCTTCGGCCAGCAAAGGAACATTTTCATCCACAGGATCAACATTCCTATCAGAAAATACTCCCCACATTATTCCTCCACCGATAATTACACCGACAAAAAGTACTGCTGCAAGCATATACCAGGAAACCAACCATTTACGTTCCTTTCCTTCAGTCTCATTATCAAATACAGACAAAGGCTTTTCTTCAATTGCGACGGATACTGTTTGCTCTTCTTCAATCAAATCAGGCTCAGAGTCGGTATGGGATGTAGAATCACTACCCTCAGACGATGAAATCTCATCTATATCACTGAAACTTACACCATCATTCAGCTCTACAGGCCCAAAATGAGAGAACGGTTTATTCACATTATCCCTCAATGATGCATCAGGAATAAAAACCACTTTACTCCCATTACCAGGAAGCACTATTAATTTAAATGTTCCAAGCCCCTTAACCTTAACATATTTATCTCTTTTCAGACCTTCCTCAATCAGAGACAAAAAGCTACAGACAAATGCGTCGGCATCTGTCTGTTCTATATTAAGTTTAGCTGCCAATATAGCCGCAATATTCTCTATCGTAAGTTTCTCATCCATTGATTAACTGTTAAGCGCTGAATTGATTCTTTCCTTCAACATGGAAGAAGGTCTGAAACCTACGACCAATTTTGGCGGGAACAAAACACGTTTCCCTGTCGATGAGTTCACTTCAATCCTCTCCATTTTCTTTTTCACCTCAAAGATACCGAATCCCTGCAGCGAAACATCCTTACCATCCTGTAAACCAGAAGAAATAATATCAGATACACATGACAAAAAATGTGAAGCAGATTTTTCATCTCCACCTATTTTTGCCGACAACGCATCTATAAATTCCTTCTCACTCATTCTGCAATCCTCCCATAAAGATCGAAATCGTCAGCATCTTCTATCAATACATTATAGAAATGACCTTCCTTCAATTTCTTTCCGTCAATTTTTATCAGTACTTCCGGATCCACCTCAGGAGAATCGAACTCGGTACGACCTACATAATATTCACCCTCTTTTCTGTCAATCATCACCTTGAAAGTCTGTCCAATTTTCATACGGCTCAATTCTCCGGATATTTCCTGCTGTAAAGCCATAAGCTCGTCCAGTCTCTTCTGCTTCACATCCTGAGGAATATCATCATCATAATTCTCAGCTGAATAAGTACCTTCCTCCTCAGAATAAGCAAAAGCTCCCATACGGTCGAATTTGGCGATCTTGACAAACTCCTTGAGTTGTTCGAAATCCTCTTCAGTCTCTCCAGGATGGCCAACCATCAGAGTAGTACGCAAATGTATTCCCGGAACTTCTTTGCGGAATTCTTCAATAAGTTTGTAAGTTTCATCTTTCGTCACATGCCTTCTCATCCTTGACAACATGTTGTCGCTGATATGCTGGAGAGCGATGTCCATATACTTGCATACATTGTCATTATCTCTCATCACCTTAAACAGCTCTCTCGGGAATTTTGCAGGATAAGCGTAATGCAGACGTATCCATTCCACTCCTGGAATCTTTGCCATCTTATCAATGAGATCCGGCAACATTTGTTTCTTATACAAGTCAACACCATAGTATGTAAGTTCCTGGGCAATAACCTGAAACTCTTTCACACCCTCGGACACAAGAAGCCTCACCTCATCCAATATTTCCTCCATCGGTCTTGACACATGACGGCCCGTTATGATAGGAATAGCACAATAAGAGCATTTCCTGTCACAACCTTCCGAAATTTTCAGATAAGCATAATGTTTAGGAGTAGTAAGATGTCTTTCGATAGCAAATTCCGAATGATAAGCCTTACCCAAATCCTCAAGCAGTTCATTCCAGTTGAACTTACCGTAAAACTTGTCAACCTGGGGAATTTCCACCTTCAGTTCGTTTAGATAACGTTCGGACAGGCAGCCCATAACATAAAGTTTCTTGAGTTTTCCCTCTTCTTTTGCCTGGCAAAACTCCAAAATCATATTAATAGACTCTTCCTTTGCGTCACCAATAAATCCGCAAGTATTAATCACCGCTATCTCTCCTTGAGGTTTTTCAGCGTCATGCGTCACCTTATAACCGTTAGCTTCAAGCTGACGCATCAGCTTTTCCGAATCCACCAGGTTCTTGGAACATCCAAGAGTAATAATATCAATAGTATTTTTTTTCATTTATTTTTCTTCCGAGCCAAACAACGAATCAACGAACTCACGACGGCGGAACACCTGCAAGTCCTCAATACCTTCACCAAGACCAATATATTTTACAGGAATTTTGAACTGGTCAGAAATACCAATCACCACACCACCTTTAGCCGTGCCGTCAAGCTTTGTAATAGCCATAGCATTTACTTCTGTAGCAAGTGTAAACTGCTTGGCCTGTTCGAAAGCGTTCTGTCCTGTAGAACCGTCAAGCACCAACAGCACCTCGTGAGGAGCATCAGGCACTACTTTCTTCATCACGTTCTTTATTTTAGTAAGCTCATTCATCAGCCCTACCTTATTGTGCAGACGTCCGGCAGTATCAATTATAACCACATCAGCATCGTTAGCCACAGCAGAACTAAGAGTATCAAAAGCAACAGAAGCAGGATCGGCTCCCATTTTTTGTTTAACGACAGGCACACCTACACGTTCGCCCCAGATGTCCAACTGTTCCACAGCCGCAGCGCGGAATGTATCGGCAGCGCCCAAATACACTTTATTTCCCGCTTTCTTGAATTGGTATGCAAGTTTACCGATCGTAGTTGTCTTGCCTACTCCGTTCACTCCCACCACCATTATTACGTATGGTTTCTTACCTTCAGGCAATGTAAAGTCTTCTGCGTCAACAGTATTGTTTTCCGTCAGAAGAGCAGCTATTTCCTCCCTAAGAATATTGTTCAGTTCCTGGGTATTGACATATTTATCCTTTGCCACCCTTGTTTCAATGCGCTTGATGATGTTCAAAGTAGTTTCCACACCCACGTCCGAAGTGACCAGTACCTCTTCAAGGTTGTCAAGCACTTCATCGTCCACCTTCGATTTTCCGGCAACGGCACGTGCTATTTTTCCGAAGACACTTTCTTTAGTTTTAGACAATCCCTTGTCCAGAGTTTCCTTCTTTTCTTTAGAGAAAAAGCTAAAAATTCCCATACTTATACATTTATCTATTTATGTTACAAAGATATAACTAATTTCTTAGATATAAAAAAAGTTCCCGCCGTTATTATTGGCGGGAACTTTCAAAATATCATTTAATAGCCATCAAGCTACAATTATTTTTTGAAGAAGTCCTGAACTTTTTCGTTAGGAACCATTTGTTCATCGAAGATGTAGGCACCAGTCTTAGGTGACTTAACCATCTTGATAACCTTAGTATAAGAACGTCCTTCTTTACCTGTCTGAAGGGTTGCGACTGTTTTCTTTGCCATGGTCTTCTATTATTATTTAATTTCTTTATGTACTGTTACTCTCTTCAAGATTGGGTTGTATTTCTTAAGTTCCAATCTTTCAGTTGTATTCTTTCTATTTTTTGTAGTGATATAGCGAGAAGTTCCCGGCAAACCACTTTCCTTCATTTCTGTGCACTCAAGGATTACCTGTACTCTGTTACCTTTAGCTTTCTTAGCCATAGTTTTTCTCTCCTTTTAATTAACCAATAATTTTGATACTCTTCCAATCACAGTAACCGTTAGCTACAGCTTCGTTCAACGCAGCATCCAGTCCCTTCTTGTTAATAACTCTCAAGCCGTTAGCGCAAATGTTCAGGCTAATCCAGCAATCTTGTTCTACATAGTAGAATTTCTTAGTAAACAAGTTCACATCAAATGTTCTTTTAGTTCTTCTCTTTGAGTGTGAAACGTTGTTGCCAATCATGGCTTTCTTTCCGGTAATTTGACAAATTTTTGACATTTCTATCTAGTTTTTATAGTTTCAATTCGTTCATTCTTTAAAACGGAGTGCAAAGTAAGCGTTTTTATTTCAAACATGCAAACTTTTGAATAATAAATTCTATTTTTCCTCGTTATTTTCTTTATTTTGGGACAATTCACGTAATAAATACAGCGCTCTTATGGTTGCATTGTGGACATTTTGCTCTCTTCCGTTGTCTTCACAAACTTTTTCGGTAACCACACTATCTTTATTACCAGCCGCAATCCACACAGTACCTATAGGTTTGTCTGGAGTACCCCCGGTAGGACCTGCGATACCGGATGTTGCGACAGCGAAATCAGCATTAAAAGCCTTAATCGCTCCTTTCACCATTTCTATTACAGTTTCCTCGCTCACGGCACCGAATTTTTCAAGGGTCTCGGCGCTTACCCCTAATAAATTCTGTTTAGCTTCGTTAGAATAAGCCACAATTCCCCCTTTATAGAATTTGGAACTTCCCGGTATTGCAGTCAGAGTTGCAGCAATATTTCCTGCAGTACAACTTTCTGCTGTAGCAAGCGAATATTCCTCTCTCCAGAAAATTTCGCTTATATGTTTACTTAACATTTTACCTTCTACTGACATAGTATCATATATTTATATTGTTTTACTTAATGGTAACTCTCGAATAAGCAGGCTTGTCAATACTACAAAAATCCTTGTCAAGGAATTTATAATATCCGGTGATTGCAATCATTGCCGCATTATCGGTAGTATAACCGAATTTAGGGATATAGATATTCCATCCATATTTGGTCGCATGTTCGCGGAAAGCATTTCTCAGACCGTTATTTGCCGATACACCTCCTGCTACAGCGACTTCGTTTATACCGGTATCCTTAACCGCTTTACGCAATTTGTCCATAAGGATATCCACGATAGTCTTTTCAAGCGATGCGGCAAGATCCTCCTTATGATGCTCGATGAAATCAGGATCATCCTTCAGCCATTCCCTTAATGAATAAAGGAAAGAAGTCTTCAGCCCGCTGAAACTATAGTCATAACCAGAAATATGAGGTTTACTGAAAGTATAAGCCGAAGCATTGCCCTGTCTCGCCAGCCTGTCAATAATAGGTCCGCCAGGATATCCGAGTCCCATAACCTTAGAACATTTGTCTATTGCTTCACCGGCGGCATCGTCAATAGTCTGCCCAAGAACTTCCATATCATTATAAGCATTCACACGAATAATCTGCGAATTACCGCCTGAAACCAGCAGACACAGGAAAGGATACTTAGGCTGGTTATTATCCTCGCCCGATTCCTTTATAAAATGAGCCAGCACATGTCCCTGCAGATGGTTTACCTCCACCATAGGAATGTCAAGCGATCTTGCAAGACCCTTTGCGAACGACACTCCAACCAGCAGCGACCCCATAAGCCCGGGTCCGCGAGTGAAAGCAACCGCACTCAATTCTTCCTTCTGCACTCCAGCCCTCTTCAGTGCCTCATGCACTACCGGCACTATATTTTGTTGGTGAGCCCTCGAAGCCAACTCCGGCACTACCCCACCGTACGCTTCATGTACGGCCTGACTTGCTATGACACTCGACAGCAACACACCGTCACGTATCACGGCAGCCGAAGTATCGTCACACGACGACTCTATACCTAATATTATGACATTATCCATTGTAATCTATAATAATAACGTTTATGAAATCAATAAGTAAGTATCTCCAGCCCATTTTCTGTCATCAGGAATGTATGCTCCCACTGTGCGGAAGGAAGTTCATCTTCTGTCACCACAGTCCAGTCATCCTCCTCATCAACGAACACCTTGTATGTACCCATATTAATCATCGGTTCAATAGTAAACACCATTCCCGGAACGAGCAACATACCTGTGCCTTTTCTTCCGAAATGTTCTACGTCCGGCTCCTCATGGAATTCCAGCCCCACGCCGTGACCGCACAAGTCTCTCACTACGGAGAAGCCATTCTTCTTGGCATGCTTTTCAATCGCATTTCCTATATCACCGACAAATCCGAAAGGAGTTGCAGCCTGCATACCGATTTCAAGACATTCCTTTGCCACTCTTACCAATTTTTCTTTCTCTGGCGATGTTTTTCCGATGATAAACATACGCGAAGCATCCGAATAATATCCGTCCAATATAGTAGATACATCCACATTAATAATATCGCCTTCCTCAAGAATTTCATCTTCTGAAGGGATACCATGACACACCACTTCGTTTATTGACGTACATACACTCTTAGGAAATCCCTCATAATTGAGCGGTGCAGGAATAGCTCCGTGCGACACAGTAAAATCGTACACCATCTTGTCAATCTCAGCCGTACTCATTCCGGCTTTAATTTCACTTGCCACAAGGTCAAGCACAGCCGTATTGATTACGCCACTACGGCGTATTCCTTCAATCTGCTCAGGAGTCTTAATAAGTTTTCTGGAAGGAACCAGATGTCCCTTATTCTGGAAATAAAGAACTTTCTTATCCAGCTCAGTAAGTTCAGCGCCTTTAGGCACTCTCCAGTTTATTTTGTTTCTCATCATAAAGTCAATATTGAAATACCATGCAAAGGTAGTAAAAATCGTATTAGACAGGAAGTCATAATGTAATACTTTTCCTCAATTCGTTTAAAAAACATTAAAATACAGGCTTTAAACCTATAAAACACGAATAAAAATTTTTATTAATAATTATTAAGAGTATATTTGTAATCAAAGGCACGACCTTATTATCTAATAACAAATTAAACAAAACAAGAATGGACAAGTATCAAATCGGCATGAATGCCGGTATTGTCTGGAACAAACTGAAAGACAATGCACATTGGGATTACAAACAGTTGAAGGCAGCAACAGGTTTAACAGACAGAGATTTGAATGCTGCGATAGGCTGGCTGGCCAGAGAAGACAAGATTGATTTCGACATCAGCGATCAGCACGACACATTATTTCTGAACGTAAATGTTTACATTGGATGATATAAATGCAGCAAGTCTAATTCCATGCCCCGTACCAACAGAAAAAGTTCGTACGGGGCTTTTTAATTCTCACTCCAAATTACTACCTTTGCAGCCGTCAAAAAAACAATCAAAATTATATATATGGCATACAGAATCATCGTTTTAGACCTTGACGGAACTCTAACAAACAACAAAAAAGAAATAACCCCTCACACACTCGACGTGCTTAAACGCGCACAGGAAAGAGGTATCAAAGTAGTATTGGCTTCAGGACGCCCTACTTACGGTATTGCCCCTCTTGCAGAAAAGCTTGAGCTGTCAAAATACGAAGGCTATATCCTGGCATACAATGGCGGTGAAATAATCGACTGGAAAACAAAAGAACTTATGTACAAGAATCTTCTTGACCATGATGTTCTTCCATATTTATACAAGTGCGCCAAAGACAACAATTTCGCAATCGTGACATACGATGGTGAATATGTCCTCACAGAAAATCCTGACGATGAATATGTTCTGAAGGAAGCTATCCTTAACGTCATGAAAATAAAGAGAGTTGACAACTTCCTTGAAGCGGTAAAACACCCTATAGCCAAATGCCTCATCGTGGGTGAGCCTACCCGCCTGGCAGAGCTCGAAAAAGAGATGTACGAGCATCTGAAAGACCGCATGGGAGTATTTCGCTCTGAGCCATACTTCCTCGAACTCGTACCCAAAGGCATAGACAAGGCACAGTCACTCGCCGTATTGCTCAAAGAGCTTGGCATGTCAAAGGACGAGATGATAGCCATAGGCGATGGCTTTAACGACCTTTCAATGATAAAATATGCCGGAATGGGAGTAGCCATGGGAAATGCCCAGCAGATAGTGAAAGACAATGCCGACTTCATCACCCTTACCAACGAAGAAGACGGTGCTGCATACGCCATAGAGAAATTCACGAATAATAATTGATACCTATTTTCTAATAAAAAATAATACGGGCCGGCTATTCAATACATCTAATAACCGGCCCGTATATGTTTAGTATCAATAATCTGTTAATTCACTATAGAATATCCTGCCTGTTCCAGAGCTGACCTTATCAGTGCTATATGTTCTGCATTACGTGTTTCCATAACAAGACGCAGGAAACAAGCTGTAACATTGCTTGTATTGTTATTTCTCTCATGAAGCACAGAAATGATGTTTCCTCCAAGGTTGGCAATAATCTCCGCTACCCCTTTCAGTTCCCCCGGTTTGTCGTGCAAGTCAAGTGTCACGGTATAAGTACGTCCCGACATATCCAGCCCCCTGTTAATTACACGACTCAGGATAGTAACATCAATATTACCCCCCGAAACCACACAAATGGTTTTCTTTCCCGCTACAGGTACCTTGTTAAACATTGCAGCCGCAACGGCTACAGCCCCCGCACCCTCAGCAATGAGCTTCTGCTGTTCCATCAAGGCAAGAATAGCCGCACAAATCTCATCCTCTGACACAGTAACAATTCCGTCCACATACTTGCTGCAAATCTCAAAAGTATGTTCTCCCGGCTCTTTCACAGCTATACCATCAGCTACTGTCGAAACAGACGACAGGCACTCACGATGAGCTTTCTCAATAGACCGCAGCATACTTGGAGCTCCCTGAGCCTGAACGCCATAAACCTTTACATCAGGTTTCAATGATTTCAAAGCGTATGCCACACCAGAAATAAGTCCACCTCCACCGACAGGAACAATAACGACCTCTACATCAGGCAACTGGTCCAGCAGTTCCAATCCGATAGTACCCTGCCCTGCTATCACACACCCATCATCAAACGGATGGATAAACGTATATCCCTTTTCATCCTTCAGTTCAAGAGCCTTCTGATACGCGTCGTCATACACTCCAGGCACAAGACAAACTTTAGCTCCATATCTTTTCGTGGCCTCTACTTTCGATATCGGAGCTCCTGCCGGCAAACAAATCAGCGAGTCAATTCCATTCTTGGTAGCTCCAAGAGCAACACCCTGTGCATGATTTCCTGCCGAACACGCTATCACCCCTCTCTTCTTCTCCTCTTCAGTAAGACAAGCTATCTTGTAACACGCGCCTCTCAATTTGAAAGAACCTGTATATTGCAAATTCTCCGGTTTAAGATATATCTTACTTTCCTGATTAATCTGAGGCGCATATATAAGATCTGTCCTCCTTATAATATCTTTCAGAGCAAACGAAGCTCTGTAAATACTGTCCAATGTTATCATAACAACAAAATTCCTGAATCTTCTATCCTTATTATTATATCTTACCTATCACATTATCATTCCAAGTGCAAAATTACTTATTTTTATCATACTATTGTAATGACTTGAATTTTTTTCAGACATTCCAAGCAATAAACAGGCCGGTTATTCAGACATTCCGAATAACCGGCTCTACTATTTCAAGAAACGTAATATACGCAGACGCCTATCAGAAAAAGACAGAAACAAGTATCATACCCGTAGCAATGGCTACTCCCGTAGCGACCAATCCCGGCATCATGAACGAATGGTTCAAGACGTACTTTCCGATGCCTGTTGTACCGGTACGGTCAAAGTTGATGGCAGCTACCACAGTCGGATAATTCGGTATAAAGAAATATCCGTTTACAGCAGGAAACAGCGCAATAAGAAGATACGGCGAGATGCCTAATGCCAGTCCTAAAGGAACTATGGCACGCACAGTAGCCGCCTGACTGTAAAGGAGAATAGACATTACAAACAAAGCCAAACCAAACAACCACGGCATACTCTGCACAATGCTTTCAATAGACCCTGTAAGCTGCTCTATATTACCTTTTATGAAAGTATCACCCATCCAAGCAATACCGAATATAGCAATCACGGCCTGCATACCGGCAGGAAACACACTGCCATTTACAGCCTTGATACCATCAATGCGCAGAATGAGCAAAATAAGCGCAGCAGCACTCAGCATCAGTATTTCGATTATAGAAGGCATATCCATTGCCACAGCCTTACCTTCCACCATGAACGTAGGACGCATCTCGCTGATAGAACCGAAAAGCACAATCAGGAAAGTAGCCAACAAGAATATGATAACAGACCATTTAGCCTTGGTCACGTTAGCCACATCGGCAGTCTTAACACTCTCATTGCTGATAAGACCGTCTTTCACCCTACGCTGATATTCAGGATCATCAAGCAGTTCCTTACCCACTTTCATTGAGCAGAAAGCCCCAACCAACACACCAACAAGAGTAGCCGGAACCGTAATGATCAGAATATCAAAAAGAGTCACACCTGGTAAAAGCCCCAACAAAGCCACAGTAGCCGCCGAAATAGGACTGGCAGTAATGGCCTGCTGTGAAGCGATGACAGCTATGCCCAAAGGACGTTCAGGACGAATCTTTGTCTCACGCGCCACTTCGGCTATCACAGGAAGAACTGAATAAGCCACATGCCCTGTTCCCGCAATAAATGTAAAAAGGTAAGTCACAATCGGACTCAGGATGGTTACATGCGAAGGATTCTTACGCAGGACCTTCTCAGCCAACTTCACCATATAATCTAATCCACCGGCAGCCTGCATACACGAAGCCGCCGAAATGACCGCCACAATCATCAGCATTACGTCAATTGGAGGAGCCGTAGGCTGAAGACCAAATACAAATATCAGAAACGCCAGACCTACACCTCCCATCACTCCCAGGCCGATACCTCCCAACCTGGCTCCTATGATTATTGCAATCAAAACAATCAATAACTGTAATAACATATCAGCTCATTTAATCAAGTTTAGTAAGTGATAAATAGTTAACAAAGTATTTTAACCATCGATTATAGCAGTGTCAAAAATAGACAAAGTATTCCGTTTTTGCAATATATCTGATACAACTATATTGAAAAATAATTTTTTCCTCATCGCATAGGGGTTTTTCCATAAGTCTGCGTTTTACCGGTGAAAGGAACAAAGAAATGAAGATAAATTAAATACTAACTTAACTAAACTATTTGAATTATGAAACTGAAATTTTTAGCATTGTCTTTATTAATGGTAGCAGGTGTAAACATGGTTAACGCCCAGAGCACAACAAATGATTACGTATCCGAAGACAGGAAACATGACATCCGCCTGTCAGTAAGCGACGGACTCACACAAGGAACATCAAACATCCTGGGAATGGGTATCGCTGATGCGATATTAGGGACAAAACGTTCTGACAGCAAGACAAGCCTCACTTACGGATTCGGCTACCGTTACAGCATCAACCGCTTCAGATTGGGTGCCGACCTCGGATTCGGAATGACAAGCAGCAAACTTGCACTGGCAGGTGAAAAGTCGCCATCATTAAAAGAAAAAGACTTGCGCTTCCTGGTTCTTCCTACTGCAGAGTTTGTCTATTTCAAGCGCAGACTCGTTGAGCTCTACGGTTCGGCTGCTGCTGGTGTGAACATGTCAAGACACACAGAGACAGCCCTTGCCAAGGGAGCTACAGCAGGCAAATCAAGCTTCAGCACCGAATTTGCATATCAGGTAAACCCTATCGCGCTTAGAGTGGGCAACGACCGTGTAGGCGGTTTCGTTGAAGCAGGTCTCGGAACTAAAGGATTCGTAACAGCAGGTGTAAGCTTCAAGTTCTAAACATACCACTTGCCCTTTAATCATAAAGGGTTAGTTTTTTCATACATTCTCTACTTAAAGATGAGCCGGTTGTTCGGATTTTCCGAATGACCGGCTTTGCTATTTATTTAAACAATATTTAAATACTATTTAAACGGTGTTTAAACGGTATTTAAAGAATATCATCCTAAACACTTTGCAAACCTTTCGCAAACATTCATCACGCTATAGAATTCATCGCGTCAATCAGGTCATTGTAGCTTGTTACTTTATGATACCTGACATTGGCTGTTGACATTGAATTAAACAGCTTTTCAGCACAGTCAATCTTTGCATTCTCTATTTTAGAGAGCTGCATTGACGACATCGAACCTTTTGTTTCAGCTATAAAGAATATATGTTTCACGCCATCCCTTTTCATTGCAATAGCCCAGTCGGGCGCATAATTACCTACAGGAGTAGGAATCTGGAATGAACGCGGCAATTTGGCATACACAACCACCTCACTTGCCTCGTCAAGGTCATGAGCAAAGTTTCTTTCTCCTTTACTGTCACTGAATACATAGTCCGTAACATGCTTTTTAGCCTCGTATGCCTTGTCAAAATCCATTTTACTTTTTGAAGTGAAAATCTCACTGTCGTATTTGCCGTCCGTCATATTATAACGTATAGCCTCTACAATCATTGTTGACTTCTGCTCTTTTATTATTCCGATAACCTTTCGTATGAACTCCTCAGGATTATTCTTGAAGAAATACAGTTTGCTTTCCTTGATACCCTTCAAAATCCTGACTACACTTCGGCGAGTAAGGTTTGCACCCTTGGCAATATCGCCCACCATATCATACCTGACAGTAGAAGTGCATACATTAGTAAGCGTACGCGATTGCGAACGCGTATCACCAAACTCCGCCACATTTTTCTCATCCTGAGTACCCTCTATCATCACATACCTCAACTGCTTCACATCCAGTTCGGCATCAATATGAAGAATCACATTCCTTATAAGTTCCTCACTGTCATAACTTACGGAATATACATACTTATGATTAATCTCCTTCCACAAAGCCTGAAACTCCTCCTTGTTGAAGTTATCGTTCAGCTTGTTTTCCGGAATCACCACCTTATCCTCCACTATCATATCTTCCAAAGCCTTAGGGTCAAAGATAGAGTTAATCAATCTGGTGACTCCCTCTGCTATAGGCTGAAGTTTCAGAGGAAGCGGAGCCACACATCCGTTAGTCACAGCCTCACGATATGCTACAGTGATATTCTTATTTTCGTCTATATATCCGTTGTCCTCCAGATATACAATTATACGACTTGCCTCCGACTCCGTAACCACATGAATTTCCTCTCCAATCTTGATTTTCTTGTCCTGGAAATAACCTATAGTAGCCTTTGCCGCCCTTTCTCTCAACACCTCTCTTGTTTCACTCTGCAATGCACTTGTAAAGTCGGCATAACTTTCATTGGCAATAACAGTCAGTTTGTTCACCTCATGCACCTCATCACCAAGCAGTTCGGCATCCATTCTCGTACCGTTCTTATCGACACAGATACGCAATCCTCGTCCCACCTCCTGACGCTTTGCCGTAGTGGAATTGGAATGCCTCAGCGTACAAATCTGGAATACGTTAGGATTATCCCAACCCTCGCGCAAAGCGGAATGAGAAAAAATAAATCTCGTCGGTTCCTCAAAACTCAGCAGCCTCTCCTTGTTTTTAAGAATAAGGTCGTATGCCGAAATATCATCCGACATACCTGTCTTCTTCTCTATCTTTCCGTCTATAACCCTGTTGGTTTTCTTGTCAATAGAGAAATATCCGCGATGCACATCCTGAGCAGAGAAACGGCTTATATATCTGTTATACTCCTCATCCCAGATTTTCAGCTGGTTTGCAGCCACACGTTCATATTCCTCCTCGAATATCTTCTGGAACTTACCTTTCACCTCATTTACGTCATCATCATAGCTCTTATACTTAGCCACTTCATCAATAAAGAAAAGCGAAAGACACTTTATGCCGAGCTTGAACAGCCTGCGTTCCTTCTCGAAATGCGAAAGAATTGTTTCCCTTATCTGCACCCTCTGCATAGTTTCCTCACTGCTGTCACCTATCACCTCTCCACGCTTTATCGTAACACCGTTCAGGAAAGTAACATACCCTTGAGGATTGATTTCGGACACCACAAAATTATCATACTGGGCAAGTCCTGATGCAGCTTTCAAGGTATCAGTAACTCCAAAAGTCTTTATCTTTCTTACAATATTGCCTGATGTGGTCTTCACCTCTATCTCAATACGCGCCATAGGCGGATGCTTGGGCGAAAGCACTATATTGTCAAGATAAAGATATCCGCTTGTACCACGCAGATTCTTCACCTCGAAACCCTTTACATGGATTCTCTTGACAAGTTTCTGACGGTAAGCATCCAGCGCGTCAAGAGCATACACAGTGTTATGACGGGTTCTGTGGGTAGCCGAATAATTCAGAACGAACAGCGGTTTGAATCTCTTTATACCAGCCTGTGTAGCCTCTCCCTCCATTTTCTGAGGTTCGTCCATTATTATGATAGGATTATTGGCAGCTATCACGTCAATAGGCTTTCTGCTTCCGAACTCGTCACGTTCCGAATAGATAATACGGCTTTCCTTGCTTCGTCCACCTTCTTTCATCGAAGCTGCAAATGCCTGAGTGTTTATAATCATCACGTTAAGTCCTGCATCCGAAGAAAAGCTGTCAAGCTTCGTAAGGTCAGAACTGTTATACACAAACCAGCGGGCCTTTTTACCGTAATGCTCCATGAAATGCTCCTCAAGCATATTGAAACTCTTCGCCACTCCCTCACGAATGGCTATGCTCGGCACAACAATAATAAACTTGCTCCAACCGTATCGCTTGTTCAGTTCGAACATAGTCTTTATATACACGTATGTCTTACCGGTTCCGGTTTCCATCTCAATGTCGAGATTCACCGCTCCCATACTCTTTATCAGAGCCGTAGAGGGAGTTATATCATAAAGGTTCTGCACCGAATTGATATTACTCAGCAACTGTCTTGCGTCAAGCTCCACCTGACGGTTGCGGTATCCCAAGTCAAACTCATCCCCTTCATCGGTTTTCCTCTGATAGTTCCGTCCCATGTCACGACGATAGCGTGTTACATCATACGACGGTTGTCCGGCAAAAACAGCCACCGTGTTTTCCACCGCTTCAGTCTGATATGCCTGTATCTTAAAGTTGAATTTCATTATCTTCTGTATTTTCAGTTTAATTCTTCTTACCTTTCTTTCCGAAATCATCAATTGCTCTGATAGAATCAAGGTAATCCTGTTCCACGTCACTTATCGTGCGTTGTTTGTATTTACGGTACTCATTTGTAGCATGTTCCATCGCCTCTATATGCGACACACTACCGGAACCCTCCAGAAGTTGTTCGCCCGACATTGTAAGAATCCTATCCAGATAGGCAGCCCAATCATTCATAGTCATAGGCTGTTCTCTCTCTGCCTGTCGTTCCGCAAAATCCAAATATCCGGAAACAAGCTGCCCCATTGACCGAAGTTCTTTTTCGTCCAAATAGTTTTTTGCAGTCTTTGCCTCAACCAATGTCGGATGAGTTCCCTTAAAGGTAAATAGTCCCATAAAGTCCTTTTCAGCATCGGCACGTTCCACTATCAGTTCTGCCGCAGTATGCCCATGTACCGCATAGTGTATCTTGTTCTGTACTTTCTTGAAAAACTCCTGCGATACTGAAGCTCTTGGATCATAGTCAATACTTGTAGCATATATCTCAAGTACCTGGCGGTAAAACACCTTCTCCGTTGCACGAATATCCCTTATGCGTTCCAACAATTCTTTCCAATAACCACCCCCACCAAGTTTTTTAAGACGCTCATCATCAAGAGTAAACCCCTTTATCATATATTCTTTCAGACGTTGTGTCGCCCATTGTCTGAAATGTGTAGCTACACGCGATTTTATTCTATACCCCAAAGATATAATCATATCAAGGTTATAGAACATCATATCTCGTTCTACCTGCCTACTACCTTCGTTACGAACCTGTCGGAAATTCCGACAGGTTGAAAGTTCATCAAGTTCCTGTTCCTCATAAATATGCTTTATATGTTCCACAACATTTGTTCTTGACGTTTGATACAACTCAGCGATTTGTTGCTGCGTAAGCCACAAAGTTTCATCTTCTATCCTGACATCAATCTTTGTCTGCCCGTCAATAGATGTGTATATTATAATCTTGTTGTCTTCCATTTTCTATATTTCTAATTACAGGATTTTTCTTCTTTGTTCCACACACTCATCATAGCTTTTCCAATATCTGTCAGCCTATACTTCTGTTTAGGATGATGCGGACTATCCGGATAAAGCGGTTCTACCAATTTCATTGCAATAGCAGGTTTTAGAATATTATTCATAAAAGTACGTGCGGAGTTTTTGCGGAGTTCACACGAAGTAGAATATCATTAGAACTTAGTTCCGACCATTCAATACTGAAAATCAGCAGTTTAAGCTGCTCGTTAAACTTCTCTCCATGATTTGCCAAGTTTTTGCGGAGTTCATCACAACTTCGTTCCAAGTCCGTAGCATTTGCATCTTTCACCACCACTTCAAACACCGTCAATTTGTCAATATAAAATTCTTCTTTTGTCATGGGACTTATATTTACAGGATTTTCCTTACCGTATCTTTGCTGTATGCTTCAAACAGCTGGTCGAAGTTGTCTATCACATTGTCCGATGCAGCCGAGGCGTCTCTCATAACGAAATACACAGGATGCATTTTTGCTATCTCCGTAATAGTAGTTTCGTTCACATCCTTGTCGAAACAGGCTATAAGATAGTTTCCATCCACAAGAAAGACTTCCTTACCTGCTATTTCCTGCTTTTCTATCTTGGCAGAAAGTTCTATTCCCAAATCAAGCATCACCTGGAAGAGAAGGTCTTCGGCAGTTCTGTTCTCTTTTACGTTTTCGCTGAAAAGAGTGTTCAAGCTGAATTCTTCCGGTGTATAATATACATCGTTCATATTGCTGCTGTCAAGTTTTAGGACACGGAAACCGGTGTCAAGACGCTGCAAATCTTTTATTTTATCTCCTAATTCTTTAATTTTATTTTCAAGTTCATTAGAATTACACCAGAAGTCATTATCTACCAAAGCTCTTTGCGAAACCAAATAATTTAATTCTTCATTTAACTTATCCAATTCATCATCTTTTATTTTTTTACCAGCTCTTCGGATACGTTCTTTGCCTATTTCACAGATGTTTTTATAGCCATGGTCTTTTTTTGTATTACTTACTTCTTCAGGGAATTGTACAAGAATAAATTTACAATGTTTACTTTTTTCTGAATTTACTTTAATTAAAGCATGAGCTGTACTTGCAGAACCAGAAAAGAAATCAAGTACAATAGAATTATCACCCAAATTAGCTAATGTAATAAGACGTTTTAAGAGTCTTATTGGTTTTGGACCATCAAAAACTCCTTTATTATCAAATAATTTAATAACTTCTTGTGCTCCTTCTTGGCTATGTCCTACATCTTTATAAAATAAAATTGAAGTTGGTGCCATTCCTTCAAATTTAAGTTCTGAGAGAAATCTTTTTATACGAGGTGTATTATCGCCATTAGGTCCAAACCAAATACGATTATCACGGAGTCTCTCACCGAAAGCTTTCGGTGAGAGACTCCAGCAGCGTCCTGCTGGAGGCTCTACTACTCTCCCCGAAGGGGTCGTTATTGGATAATCACATGAAGCTGAATAAGTCTTAACTGTCATATTATCAGACTGCCATACTCCACGTGGATCATTATCTGGATTAGAATATCTTGCATCTGCCTCTGCTGTTCTTTCTAATCTACCAATTTTAAAACAATTTACATCTTTTGAATATATCAAAATATAATCATGACTGTTAGAAACGAATTTTGCATCATTTTTAGGAGAAAATGCCCTTTCCCACACAACCTGAGCGATAAAATTATTCCCACCAAATACTTCATCACATACATTCTTCAGATTCTTTTGCTCATTATCATCAATTGAAATAAAAATCACCCCATCATCAGTAAGCAAATCCTTAGCAACCTTTAAACGAGGGTAAATCATATTCAACCAATCCGTATGAAATCTACCATTACTCTCAGTATTACGCTGCATAGGGTCTATTGTCTGATTACCTTCTTCATCAAACAATCCGCTATTTTGCTCAAACTCAGTCTTTCCCTGAGCAAAGTCATCATTATATACAAAGTCGTTTCCTGTGTTATAAGGCGGGTCAATGTAAATCATCTTTACCTTGCCGAGATAAGTTTCACGAAGTACCTTCAGCACATCCAGGTTATCTCCTTCAATATAAAGATTCTGAGTATTGTCAAAATCCACAGACTCCTCACGACACGGGCGCAAAGTCTGTGTAGTAGTTTCATTGGCAAGTCGTGATGCAGCACGCTTTCCCGACCATGTAAACTGATAGCGTTCTTCTCCTTCCTCCAACACATCATTAGTGAGTTCCGCTTTCAGCTTGTCAAAGTCTATAGCCAATTCCGGTTTTCCGTCCTTACCTATTCGTTCTGTCACACAATTTGGAAACAATTGTGCTATCTTATCTATATTGTTGCCTACTAAATCAAGGCTCTGCATTTTCAGTTTTTCCATAATCTTAAAATTCCAATTATTACTGCATCACAAAACTTTGTATATTTTAATGTAAAAGGTTATAACCATACAACCTTTTTACCATTTCTTATCAAGTATTCTTATATATTGTTTAGAAAAAGACGACCTATAAAAGTAATAGAGTGGATTCAGACAAGAGTCCACTCTATTACTTGTTTTTATGTGATATGAACCTACAACATCGTTGCAATCTGTTTTTCCAAGGCCGCCTTGATAAATGCGTTTATCGACATACCGGCCTGTTTTGCTAAAACAGCAATCCTACTGTGAGTTTCAGGTGATATACGGACATTTAGCGAACCGGAATAGCTTTTGTGAGGCTCAATACCCTCTTCCATACAATATGCCAGATAATCATCAACTGCTTCATGGAAAGCCTCTGTAAGTTCCTTAACGCTCTCCCCCTCAAAATTTACCAGCCCGTTGATTCCTTCTATCTTCCCGAAAAAAACATTGTCCTTCTCACTGAAAGAAACCGAACCTATGTATCCTTTATATGTCAGCGTATTCATAATGTAACCTCCATTTTTTATTTTAAAAATCCTGCTTCTTTTAATTCATCCAAAACTTGCTTCATGGCATATCCTTTGATAATGTTTCCCGGATGAGGTTTGTGCAACATTATCGGACGTTTATTCTCATTGTGGTATATGACTCTTGACCCTGATGTCTTGCCCTTATTCGACTTTTCATATCCGAATATGGACAATAGCCTTTCCATTTCATCAAAGGTGAAATCATTCGGTAGTCGTTTAAAACGTTCTATAAGTTTTTCTTTACTTCCCATTATAATATACCTTTTCGCAAATGTAACTATAAAACAGTTACAATCAAAGAAAATTGTCAGATATTACTAATATTGAATTAGCTTATACTCCCCTTTAAATTCTTTATCATCTCAAAATACTCCCTTTTCTTCCTCGGCTGTTTCTCTGTAGCAAGTCTGCGCTCCAAAGTCTTTATCTGTGCCTCAATCTTTGCTTTCTTCTCATCAGCCTGTATCTGTTCTGTAAGCGACCTTCCTTCCTCCACATCAATCTGCCCCACCTGCTTTATGATATTCTCCCATACAGCATCAAGGTTCAAGCCGGACAGGTCTATACGTGTTTCTTCTGTCGGTTTCCAGCAGGAACTTATCAGTTTGGTGTGGAACACCACTAATTGTGTTTCATCCTCATACTGCAAGGCAAAGACTATATTTTGCGAAATCAGTCGTGACAACAGAACTATATTCTTGGCATTATATTCCTTTCGTTTCAGACGGACACACATCAGATAGAACTCCTTAACTGTCTGTCCTTCCGATAAGGCCGGCACTGTAGCAGGCGATACAAAAGCCGTCAGGTCAAGACGGTTTATATCCGCATCGAAACTGTCACGCTGCTGTGCGTCAAGCTCGAACTTGGCATATATAGCTTTCTTGGGCAGTTGTTTCTTTATCTCAGTGGTTTGTGGTAAGCCGTACATCTTTTTATGAAATCTTTTGTGACATTCCAAACAGGCCGTTATAATAAGGCCATAACATTGGTGTAAATATACAAAATAATGATATAACTCCTACTTTTAATACACCAAATTACCGAATAATCCTATGCCAAATTACCGAAAAGAATTATGCCAAATTACCGAAAATTAAAGTTCTTACTGTATTACAATAAAACAAATCAGTTCAAAATCGTCAAGTCCCTTAATTTCGTCGGCAAAAAGATTACCCTGCACTCCGCTAAGGAAACTGTCAATATCGCTTGATTCCTTTACCTCAAGTATGGAGCTGACGGCATCTCCCAAAAGGTCGGAATAGCGTTTCATATCCTTACCGTCGTTTGTGGCAAGATTAAACTCGTGACAGAGTTCCCTGACCGGCTCATGTATCCCCTTGCAGAGAAAACGCATACGGTCCAGCAATTCTTTTGGCGACAGATGATTGATAACCACTTCTCCGTCATTGGAGATATAGACCATATAAAATGGATGCAGACGGTTTTTCCTGTCTATATTGACAGAATTGTTACGGTTCTTCAACACATAAATTACTCCGGCAGGACAATCGTCCGTGGCAGGCACTATGGCATGAAGACCGAACGGTGTATGCTCTACATCGGAATTGTGCTTCATATAGTCGAGCAGGTCAAGACGGAACTCGTTCAGTCCGAGGTCCATTATAGACACTCCTGTGTTCATTTCCTCTATGTCTATCACTTCTTCCTGCAAGCGTTTCAACTGTTCACGGCGGTATTCCAAGTCGCCTTTTTCCTCGTCCGTAAGCGGATTGTCATCGCCTGTAGATGTCATAACAGACACTTTCATGCGTGCCTCTACTCGTCCTTTAAGGTCGATATATTCATCAAGAGTCATATCCGGCCAGTAATTGACAAGCTGTATCACATCGTTGCGGCTGCCTATACGGTCTATTCGTCCGAAACGCTGGATTATGCGGACAGGATTCCAGTGGATATCATAATTTATCAGATAGTCACAATCCTGAAGGTTCTGTCCTTCGCTTATACAGTCGGTCGCTATAAGTATATCTATACTCTCTTCGATATTAGGAAATATGGCCGCTTTCTCCTTCGATATAGGCGAAAACAGCGTAAGAACTGTATTGAAATCAAGCTTCTGTTTCAATTTCAGAGTGCTGCGTGCTTCTATATCACCGGTTATCAGAGCCGTATGCAGTCCTGTCTTTTCGAGTATCCGTGATGCAAGATTGTCATACAGATATTCTGCGGTATCAGAGAAAGCGGTAAAGATTATCACTTTCCTGTTTCCCGGATTTATAGGGTTCTCTATCTTGTTGCGCAAGTCTGCCAACAATTGCTGTAGCTTGCTGTCATGCTCAGGAGTTATATCTTCAAGCATAAGCAAAAGCAGATTCAGGACTTCTATATCCTGTTCAAGAAACTCTTTCCAACTGATATAGTCCATATCGGCAAGCGCAATCTGCGATTTCTTTCCGCCTATGAAAATGCTGTCTTCATCGTCCATGTCAAGACCGTACGGCATTTCATATTCTGCCACCATTCCATAGTTCTCGTATGAATCCGTTTCATCAATCTTCTGAAGTGTGGAACTGATGAAAGAACGGATGCGTTCTATAGTGAGGCGGAAAGAGTTTACAGAACTTTCCAGACGTTTCAGCAAGTTGGCACTCATAAGTTTGCGCAAACCGCTTTCGCGTCCTGCCATAGTCAATCCGGTATATTCATCATTACTGTTCAACTTGGCATATTTGGAAATCTTGCTTGGCAGGATAAACAGCGACGGGGTATATATAGCGAGATTAAGCCTCTGCAGAAGTTCAAATATCTCATTATAGTTTATCGCACTGTCCAAATCAGTAAGATGCGGACGGCGCGACAATGGCTTCAGTCTTTGAGGAAACTTGCCTATGTCGGCTGTATTATAATACTGCTCTATATGACGGCGGCTTCTGGCTATTGTAACCGAATCGAGCACCTCGAAGAAATCAAAGCTAAGACTATCGAGCAGACGTTTTGTAGTTCTGTGTTCCGGTGGAAGTTTCGACCAACGGTTATATACTGTCTGAGCTTGACGAAATATATCCTCAATGCTGTTCTGTGTATCAAGCAAATCGTCAATATTCTTAGACTCGCCTTCGTATGCCAGGGCTATCTGGTTCTTGAGGTCATTGAAACGGTTGTTCACCGGAGTGGCAGAAAGCATAAGGACTTTTGTCTTTACTCCCTTACGGATTACCTTATTGAGCAGTTGCAGATATCTGTTCTCTTTCGGATTTTCATCATTCTCGTCTGTAGTAACCTTGCCGCCGTTACGGAAATTATGACTTTCGTCTATCACAACAAGATCATAATTGCTCCAGTTGATATGAGCAAGGTCAAGACCGTTAGACTTTCCGCCTGTACGCGACAGGTCGGAATGAAACAGTATATCGTATCTCAGGCGGTCGGCAGCTATAGGATTGTTCAGATAATTGCTGCGATATGTTATCCAGTTGTCGTTAAGTTTTTTAGGACATAACACCAACACGGACTTGTTTCTGTTCTCGTAATATTTTATTACAGAAAGTGCGGTAAATGTCTTACCCAGACCAACACTGTCGGCAAGAATACAGCCGTTATATTTTTCAAGCTTGTTTATAATGGCAAGACAGGCATCTTTCTGGAAATTATACAGTTTGTTCCAGATTATACTGTTCTTGAATCCGGTAGCCTCGTTAGGCAATACATCTTCGGAAATATCTTCAAGGAACTCGCTGAATATATTGTATAAAGTAACGAAATATATAAAGTCTGGTGAGTTTTCCTTATAGGCATTTGTAATATTGTCAAGTACCTCATCGGTAACCACCTGCATTTTTTCGGTATCATTCCAGAGATTATCGAACAAAGTAAGAAACTGCTGCGAGAACGGTGCTTCCATCTTATTAATCATGGTGTAGGCATTGTTTCCTCGCTCACAGCCCAAATCTACTGTAGTGAACCCGTTTACAGGCATATAGCTGGCTGTGTCAATATTGACAAAACCCATCATGTTTTCGTTTGTACGGTTGGACTTGAAACATACTTTTTTCTTTATCCACTCCGCACACTCACGTGCAATAGCTTTCTGCGACAGTTCATTACGGAGTTTTATCTCAAACTCAGAACCGTAAAGACTACGTTCACGGTTAAGTCGCGGAATATAAAACTCACGTTTTTGCTTGTCTGTTTTCTCTGTAACGAATGTTGGAGATGTAAAGATAAAACGTAACTCCTTAATATCTTTAAGCTGTTTCTTCAATTCCTGAAAGGCATATATAGAGAAACAGGAAGCAGCTATAGAAATTCTGCTCCCGCTCTTTATTTCTGTTATAAAATCATCTTTCAGGGTTTTATGTATATTATCTATTTAAGTTTCGCAAGTAAAAAAATATAGCTTTTAGTTCTGTATGTCACAGAAAATGAGTATCTTTAAGTACCACCTTCAAAGAACTCATACTAAAAGCTATGAACAA
>NZ_JACJLQ010000091.1 GCF_016902295.1 Bacteroides caecigallinarum
ATACTTCTCTTTGTTGAGATTCGTTCCTCATACACCGACTTCGGGGAACTGGCATAAATTCCGTTGCGAAGGTAAATGTCCGGTCTTGTCATCAGCAAGGTCAGGGCTTTGCTTTGCCGCAAAATCTCCACACCTGCGGGTAGTATTTTGGTGCAAAACCTTGCAGAGACATCCCCGACACCTTCTTGGTGCAACAAAATTTATATGTGTTCCCGAAGTAGTTGATCTACGAGAGGGAAGAAAAAAACAGATGATATTATGACAACAATCCAATCAATCCTGAGCCGACTGACCAAGGCTGTTAGCGGTACTGAAAAGATGCTCTACACAGAGCTGGAGTTGAACAGTTTTGCAGAGTTCTACATTGACAAGTGGGACGAGAACACCAGTGAGGATGTCATAGCCGAGTCTTTCACTGACTTTTGGTGGGATACCGACAAGGCTTGCAGAAGATGCTCAGAGTGTGGCAGACTGATGCGTGCCGGGTATTGTGCTGACATGGGAGTAGCCTACTATTGCAGTGATGAATGTCTGCACAGTGACTTCACCGATGAAGAATGGGCTGAGGAATGCGAAAACAACGACCAGAGTTATTATACGGAGTGGTAATATTTTAAAATTCAATGATATGGCAAATTTAGCGACAACGACCTACAAGGTCACAGGGACACGTGAGGCAGTAAATAACCTGTGGACTACCTTTCAGGACATGGAAGTGGACAGTAAGGATATAAGGCTGTTCAAGCTTGCCGAGCATTACGGCATTGACTATGAGAAAAAGCAAATCAGTGTTAGAGGACATATCTATTGGGCTGAATATGAAGAAGACGAAGAGAATGATTACTTCCTTCTTTCATTTGATACAGAAACCGCATGGGATGCCTGTAACGAACTCTTCTTTGAAATAAACCGGATATTGGGTGATGAATTGAGCATTTCATATAGATGCTATGAATGCGGTTGCGATTTATTTTATACCCACGACGAGGGTGATTTCTTTCCTGAAGAATGTTGTGTGAGTTCATACGGCGAACCTTTTGAGGATGCGTGTGAGGATGTTTTTGACACCATTGGGGATGCCATAGCTGAATGGACATCAAAGACTGGTATCGGACAGGGAGACCGTAGTGAGAAAGAAATGGTGGACTTTATCAATAGCTATGGATACGAGAGCGAAGAGACCTATTTCTACATCCATCCTTTCGCATTCGAATAAGTATAACCACTGGGGCATGAGAAAGCCTTGTGCCCCGCTTTAGGAAGTACGTTTTCTATGATAACGTAACACTTTCCCTGACACCTTTAAACTGTCAGGAGACGTTGGAAGATGCTTACATATCATACACTTACCTTTGTATACATTGATACATGTAAACAAGTACACGTGTAAACAGGAATACAAGAATACATTGAAACATATAAACATAAAAACAAATAGTATGGCACAGAAAATCATTACTTTCGCCAACCACAAAGGTGGTGTATCAAAGACAACTTCTACAGCTTCTATTGGGGCTTGTATGGCAATGAAGGGCAAGAAAGTCCTGCTTATAGACCTTGACGGACAGGCAAACCTTACACTGTATTTCATACCTAATGAGGATGAAATTGAGACGAGCATATTTGATTCATTGGTAAACGGTGTTCCTTTGCCTGTGAAGCATATCCGGGAGAATCTTGCCATTGTTCCGTCTTCCCTTGAAATGGCAAGTGCGGAAATAGCCTTGACCAACCTGTTGGCAAGAGAGCGGTTGCTTAGCAATCTTCTTGAACCTGTCAGGAAGGACTATGACTATATCCTGATTGACTGTCCGCCTTCTCTTGGTATTGTCACTACCAATGCTTTTATTGCCGCTGATGAGATCATCGTACCGATGACACCGGAGCTCCTTCCGTTGAAAGGTATGAGGATGCTGGACGCATTTGTCACCACCCTGCAACGTGTCAAGCCGTCACTTCGCCTGGGCGGTGTGTTCATTGCCAGATTCAATCATCGCAAACTGAACAAGGTCGTGGAACAGGCTGTAAAGGAACGTTACGAAAGTATCACCATGAATACCCGCATTCGTGAGAATATCGCCTTGGCGGAATCAGCCGGTAGTGGCAAAAGTATATTCGAGTATGATTCAAATTCCAACGGTGCAAAGGATTATCTTGCACTTACGGAGGAAATTC
>NZ_JACJLQ010000092.1 GCF_016902295.1 Bacteroides caecigallinarum
ATACTTCTCTTTGTTGAGATTCGTTCCTCATACACCGACTTCGGGGAACTGGCATAAATTCCGTTGCGAAGGTAAATGTCCGGTCTTGTCATCAGCAAGGTCAGGGCTTCGCTTTGCCGCTAAATCTCCACACCTACGGGTAGTATTTTGGTGCAAAACCTTGCAGAGACAGCCCCGACACCTTCTTGGTGCAACAAAATTTATATGTGTTCCCGAAGTAGTTGATCTACGAGAGGGAAGAAAAAAAACAGATGATATTATGACGACAATCCAATCAATCCTGAGCCGACTGACCAAGGCTGTTGGCGGTACTGAAAAGATGCTCTACACAGAGCCGGAGTTGAACAGTTTTGCAGAGTTCTACCTTGACAAGTGGGACGAGAATACCAGTGAGGATGTCATAGCCGAGTCTTTCACTGACTTCTGGTGGGACACAGACAGGGCTTGCAGAAGATGTTCAGAGTGTGGTAGACTGATGCGTGCCGGGTATTGTGCTGATATGGGAGTAGCCTACTATTGCAGTGATGAATGTCTGCACAGTGACTTCACCGATGAAGAATGGGCTGAGGAATGCGAAAATAACGACCAGAGTTATTATACGGAGTGGTAATATTTTTAAATTCAATGATATGGCAAATTTGCGACAACGACCTATAAGGTCACTGGGACACGTGAGGCTGCAAACAACTTGTGGACAACCCTTCAGAATATGGAAGTGGACAGTAAGGACATATGGCTGTTCAAGCTTGCCGAGCATTACGGCATCGACTATGAGAAAAAGCAAATCAGTGTAAGAGGGCATATCTATTGGGCACAATATGAGGAAGACGAGGAGAACGATTATTACCTTCTTTCATTTGAGACAGAAACCGCATGGGATGCCTGTAACGAACTCTTCCTTGAAATAAACCGGATATTGGGTGATGAATTGAGCATTTCATATAGATGCTGTGAATGCGGTTGCGATTTATTTTATACCCACGACGATGGGGATTTCTTTCCCGAAGAATGTTGTGTGAGTTCATACGTCGAACCTTTCGAGGATGCATGTGAGGATGTTTTTGACACCATTGAGGATGCCATAGCTGAATGGACATCAAAGACCGGTATCGGACAGGGAGACCGTAGTAAGAAAGAAATGGTGGACTTTATCAATAGCTATGGATACGAGAGCGAAGAGACCTATTTCTACATCCATCCTTTCACATTCGAATAAGTATAACCACTGGGGCATGAGAAAGCCTTGTGCCCCGCTTTAGGAAGTACGTTTTCTATGATAACGTAACACTTTCCCTAACAGTTTTCAACTGTCAGGAGACGTTGAAAGGTATTTGTATATCATACACTTACCTTTGTATACATTGATACATGTAGACAAGTACACGTGTAAACAGGAATACAAGAATACATTGAAACATATAAACATAAAAACAAATAGTATGGCACAGAAAATCATCACTTTCGCCAACCATAAAGGTGGCGTATCAAAGACAACTTCTACAGCTTCTATCGGGGCTTGTATGGCAATGAAGGGCAAGAAAGTCCTGCTTATAGACCTTGACGGACAGGCAAACCTTACACTGTATTTCATTCCGAATGAGAATGAAATTGAAACCAGTATTTTTGACTCACTGGTAAACGGTGTCCCTTTGCCAGTGAAGCATATCAGGGAGAATCTTGACCTTGTCCCTTCTTCCCTTGAAATGGCAAGTGCGGAAATAGCCTTGACCAACCTGTTGGCAAGAGAGCGGTTGCTTAGCAATCTTCTTGAACCGTTCAGGAAAGACTATGACTATATTCTGATTGACTGTCCGCCTTCTCTTGGTATTGTCACTACCAATGCTTTTATTGCCGCTGATGAGATCATCGTACCGATGACACCGGAGCTTCTTCCGTTGAAAGGCATGAGGATGCTGGACGCATTTGTCACCACTTTACAACGGGTCAAGCCGTCACTTCGCCTGGGCGGTGTGTTCATCGCCAGATTCAATCATCGCAAACTGAACAAGGTAGTGGAACAGGCTGTAAAGGAGCGTTATGAAAGTATCACCATGAATACCCGTATCCGTGAGAATATCGCCTTGGCGGAATCAGCCGGTAGTGGCAAAAGTATATTCGAGTATGATTCAAATTCCAACGGTGCAAAGGATTATCTTGCACTTACGGAGGAAATTC
>NZ_JACJLQ010000093.1 GCF_016902295.1 Bacteroides caecigallinarum
TTAACCCAAGTTTGATAGTAAATTTATGCTTTTCTTTGCTACTCAGTATTTTGCAATTTTCATTTGCTCCTCTGTGTACTACAAACTTTTTTCTATTTTGATTTTTCTGAATGGCATCTTCTTATATTTTAGTCGTTCATAAATATCTTTTACCGCTAAGGTTGGTTCACTACAGATTCTCATATGCACCTTTTCACCCAATGCGTTGATGGCTTCTGTAGTGACAGCCTTTTGGGTGGACATTATTCTTACTATTTCAGTCCAGTAATGTGTCATACCTGTTTGCTTTAGGCGGTAACGGATTGTGTTGACAACCCAATATGCGAGTAATCCCAAAAACAGATGAGCATCAGAGTGATCATCTTTCTGATGATATATCGGTCTAAGATTCAGGTCGGTCTTGAGCTGCCTGTTTGTACATTCGATTTCACGGGTAAGATTATAATAGTCCCAAGTTGTCTTTTCATCAAAATCAGCCACATTTGTTCTGAGAAAATATATCCCGCTGTCCCAGTCTACATTCTCAGGCACTGCTATGCGCCACTGAATGTCAACCATGTTCTTAGGTGTTTCAGTATGGTCTGGTATATAATCAATAACATAATATTTGGAGATAGACGGATATTTCTGTCTGGCTCTGCCTACACGTTCGATGACTTTTACATAACTTTTTGTTCCGTTCTTCTTTGTCAGGGAATCCTTTATCTTTTCCAGTTCTTCCTCGAAACGCTGCTTGAACTTGCGGTTCATTGAGGTTTCCTTGAGACCTTTGGCTGCCGAGTCAATCTCCAGATAATAGTCACCGTTATCTTCATGCTTTACCTGTGTAAGTCTGATGGGCTGCTTCTTGCAGTCAAGCACGGTTACGGTTTTCGTCTCAGGGTCCAGTTCATAGTCAGTAAGCCGTCTGCGACTTACACACAAGTAGTTGTATCCTTTCTCCTTTATCTTTTTCAGATTATCCTCAGTGGCTATACCTGCGTCAAGACAAACCAGGACCTTTTCTTTGGGGGTGCCAGGCATTCTTGTCTTTGAATTGAGTGTCTCCACCATATCAGGCAAGGAGTTCGGGTCTGCTGTATTACCTGCTAAAATGGAAGAATAGCGTATGAATCCCTCTTTATTTATGCATAAGGCAAGTACAAGAAGCTTACAGTCGGAGCGTTTCTCTTTAGAACGGCCGAACTGGGCTTTTCTACTGTTGTCCTTTCTACCTTCAAAGTAAAAGTTCGTCAAGTCAAATATGGCAATCCTGTTTGTGATGTTAAACAGGTCGTCCGTCTTCATGCAAAGATGCTTCTCGAGTTTATCCTTAAGTTCGTAGAGTGCAGGTGCTACCTTATATATGGACTGATAGCCCGGTCGCCAGTCCTGATTCCCACTGACCAGTTCACATACGGCAGAGTTTTCATCCATGATACGCATGGATTTAAGCTCGGAGGATGAATATATGGTACGGGTGATAAGGTGTGCCAACGCTGTATTTATCTTGGTTTCGCTCCAGCCTTCATTCCTTAGGAACTTCTCAAGCTCCAATTCCCGTAAAGCTTGAAGGCACATCCACTCAGCGCCAATCTCACGTGCATCTGTATGTTCAATGGTATTGACGTCAACCAATCTTTCACATTTCTCACGTGACTCTTCAATAGTAGCCTTGACTGCGTCAACACTACCGTTCTTAACCATCAAATCCCAGTACTCCATGGTCTTACGCTGTACAAATTCATTATACTTGGAGAACGGATTGCCGAACAGGTCTATCTCTGCCTGATGCTCGTGAAGATAAGTCAGACATTTTCCAATATCTCTGATGTCCTCAGCACGGTACTCTTCTGTAATAAATCCTACATTCAGCATGACACGACTGCGAACGCGGCCACTCAAGTCGCGGAATGACTCCTTGATGCGGTAGTACCAGTCATCTTTTTGAGTCTTCGGGTTGTATCTAAGCTGAGACATAAAATGCATAGTGGGACAAAGATACAACATTACAAAGACAGTTCTGTGTACTACATTTTAATTTTGAGAAATGCTAAAGCTGATAATCAATGGATTAGTGAAATTATACAGCTAAAAAATAACTAAAAATTTTTTTTGGCTATCAAACTTGGGTTAA
>NZ_JACJLQ010000094.1 GCF_016902295.1 Bacteroides caecigallinarum
TTAATTTTATGAGAATTAAATTTAGAATTATCGGAGCTGTATGCGGTGAAAGTCGCACGTACAGTTCTTAATGGGGAAAGCGGCAGCAATGCCGCCGACCTACATAACTGTATTTATAAAAACACAAGTTGTATTTACAGAATATTTAGAGGCATTTGTCTTTTATTGTCCTGATATTTAGTGTTTAATTTTCTAATAGGCAAGATTAAAATTAGTTTATCCCGAATAAATTCCATATCTTTGCGATAAACACTTCTGATAACTCATATATGAAAAAAATCCATAATCACATCTTTGGCATGTATGCCATTCCTGACTGTATTAAAATTGTTATTCACACTTTAAATTTTTATACGATGAAAATTAAATCAATTCTATTTCTATTTTCTTTGTTGTTAGGCTCATCTGTTGTAAATGCTTCTACCAATAATGGCATAACAGACATTACCGTTGACCAAGGTTTTCTGACTGCCGGTAAGGGTAATAATGATCATGTATTATTACGAATAAATCTGAAGAGAGATTTGCAAAAAGAAGCTCCTCTCCTGTCAGGAATTAAAGTATCGTTGTACGGTACTACCGATTTGGAGGATATTTCATCGCTTAAAGTATATGCTACACAGACACCTTTCCTGAACGGTGCCATCAAGGCTTATTCTCTTCTTCTTGCAGACAGTTCTGTGCCTTCGTCTGCAAAGTCAGAAAGCTTTGAAATTCATTTTTCGTCTGATTATATTCCGTTGAAAGGTGTGAATTATCTGTGGCTGACGGCAGATATTTCGTCAGGAGCGAAGGTTGGTAACAAAATAGATGCCTTGTGCGAAGGTCTTTTGCTTAAGGACGGTACTCTCATGACATTAGAATCAGGAAATCCTGAAGGTATCGCCTGTATTTATGACAGACAGACCATGTTGTTCAACCCCTGGGACCATGGTTCGGAGTATTACAGAATACCTGCAATGATTGTACTTGAAAACAATGCTGAGCATAAAGGACGCATAATTACAGTTACCGACAGGCGATATGACAATAACGAAGATTTGCCTAACAAGATAGACCTTGTGGCAAGATACAGCGATGATAACGGAAACTCGTGGAGCACTCCGAAAACCATTGCCGGTGAGTATATTGACAGCCTGAACAATCAGGGACCGGACTATGGATATGGTGATGCAGCTATAGTGGAAACAACTGATGGTAAAATTATTTGTCTTATGGCTGCCGACCGCAGATATCAGCGTTCTACATACGATGACCGCATTAAGGTCTATCAGACATCGAGCGATGATGGCGGCAAGACCTGGGAACGTCCAAAAGAAATATCCGATTTGATATACGATGCCCCATATAAAGATGCATCAGCAAAACTTCAGGGTGTATTTGTTACATCAGGTAAAGGTTTGTGTCTCAAGCATCAGAAAAGAAAATCGGCAAATGGAAGGATAATGTTTGCAATGGTTTGCAAATTCTCGGAATGGCCGTATTACAATTATATTGTTTATTCCGATGATAATGGAAAAACATGGAATGTCTCAAAAAATGCTGTGTTCGAAGGCGGTGATGAAGCCAAGCTTGTGGAGGAACGTGACGGTACGGTAATAATTTCTACACGCCGTAGTGGAGAACGCGGATTCAATGTTTCGCATGACGGAGGACTTACATGGGGCAAGGGTTACACAAACAAGGATTTGTGGGGCAACAGCTGTAATGCCGATATGCTGGTATATTCCGATGATGTATATCTTCATACAATGCCGAATGCTGAAGACCGTAGAAACCTTACTATTTATGCCAGCAAGGACAAGGGAAAGACATGGCCGTACAAGTATGTGTTCAACAGTCTCCCCGGAGCATATTCGTCAATAGTGAAATGTGCTGATGGTTCCATAGGTATATATTATGAGGATGGAACAATGAGCGATCATTATTCGATGAATTTTATCACAATACCTCTGGAATGGATTTTAACCCAAGTTTGATAGTAAATTTATGCTTTTCTTTGCTACTCAGTATTTTGCAATTTTCATTTGCTCCTCTGTGTACTACAAACTTTTTTCTATTTTGATTTTTC
>NZ_JACJLQ010000095.1 GCF_016902295.1 Bacteroides caecigallinarum
GTCCGAAGATGAAGTATTGAAAATGTCGTTAGCTTGCAGTTGCACGGCCAGTTTACCATCCAAGAATCCTTTATATAATGAAAGGTTTACCGAACTTCCCGGCTTGATTGTACGGTAGGTGATGTCTTCACCTCGTGTTGAAGTCTCCAGATCTATACTGAACTGGAAATCTTTGCGAAAGCTGAATGTATTGTTCCATTGGAAATATCCGATAGGATTATTAAGATTTTTTGGACCGTCCGGTGTGTCCATCACAAGCCATTGCTGGCTGTACATGGCTGTGAACTGCGGTGACCATATACCTATCGTAGGCGATGCAGATAAAGTGGCATTCAGCTTGTCCATTTTAGGGACATTGGTATGAGTGAACAGAGAGATGGAAGGACCTTCATCCGAATATGACTGGCTTATCTGTGTCTGCATATCCTTGATATGGCTGTAATTCATACTGAAATAGAGCCATTTCCATGAAGTGTTGAACGACAACGTATTTAGTATGGAAGAACGCAGAAACGGATTTCCACTCTCGTATGTATATTTGTTGGCGTATATTATAGAACTTGACAGTTTGTTGTAGCTTGGTCGTTCTATATTGCCTGAATAACTCAGCATCATCTGGACTTTACCAATAGGATATGATACGGATATTGAAGGAAATACATTGTCGTATGTACGGCTTTGCTCATCCATTCTTTTGCCGAACTCATAGTAGTCGGAACCCAGATGCTCGTATCTCACACCAGCCTGAGCTTGCAACTGGCCGAAACTGCGTGCGTACATGGCAAATGCAGATATGGCATTTTCCCTGATTCTATTCTCGTTGTCAGGGATAATATTCTCATCGTTTGCGTATCTGTCTATACGGTTGCTGTAGGTGTATTCACTACCGATGGAGAAACTACCACCCCATAATGGATGATCCATTATCAGTTTGGCGGCGTAAAGTTCATTACTACTATTCCCTAATGTATGGATAATGCGATTGTCTTCAGTATTGTCCGGTTTCTTGACATTTTCTTCTGAAACAGTTGGATTATTGTTATCTATCCACATTCCATCCACATTAAAATCCACTTTCCAGTCATTGAAACTTCCATTATAGTAGGCATTCACAGTATGACTGTTGTTTGTGGTTAATGAATGTAGTTTACTTTTGCTTTCTTCTTCAAGTAGATTATCCACATGAATGGAAGAGTTCATATACGCTCGCATCTCAATTTTAGGACTTCTGCTAAAATCATACCTTACCCCCATCACATGATTTTCATTGAACTGGTAATTCAAGGAAAGCATGGCAGAAAGGTACTGGCTATGAGTCGGATTTTTCATATCTGAATTTTGTGTCCAGACTTTATCCAGGTATGTTTTCTGTGTAATAATCTTGTTGTTTTCGAACTTGTAGTCGCTTCCTAATAGCATTCCTCCGAGGTCGAATCCTCCCTTGCGGTAATTGAAGTTGAACTGGTCGAGCAAAGCAAGGTCATATTGGTATCCCAAATATGTACGGTTGTTGAAACCGAATCCTTCTCCCTGTGGCTTTTTGGTTATTATACGCACTACAGCCTTCACTGAAGCATCATATCTGGCACCAGGATTGCGGAGGACCTCTACGCTTTTAATATTTTCGGACGACAGTTGGTCAAGCTCAGAGCTGTTTCTCATTTTTCTTCCGTTGATATAGATTTCAGCCTTTCCGCTTCCGAATACGTTAACCGAGCCATTATTTGCCGATAAGCCAGGTATCTTGTCGAGCAGGTCATTTCCCGTTCCTGCTTTTTCAAGCACACTTCCTGTCACAGTCGTCACCATAGCATTGCCTTTTACACGTGTTTTAGGCAAGTCTGCCTTTACCACTACTTCTCCTA
>NZ_JACJLQ010000096.1 GCF_016902295.1 Bacteroides caecigallinarum
AAAATGAACGGATATGCTCCGTTTTTTATGCCCTTTTCAAGCCCATTTTAGCAATAATTGTGGGTGGATTATGCCGTTCTAAGTGGGTGGGTATGCTCCGTTTTCGCCAATCTAATGGCAAACCTGGTAAGGTTGCTATTATTGCTGTCGCCAATAAATTGGTAAGACAGGCTTTTGCAGTTGTTACACAAGATAAGCCATACGTTGATGGATTTATATCAGTAAAACCATAATCTCTCCTGCGGAGGGAGCGCCATGCGGCAAGGGACTGAGCAGTCAGGCCCGACGAGCTTCCATTATATATATGCATAAACATACTTATAATTGTTAAATATATTCAAGTTTTTATTATAGTTCATTCTATTTTCCGCCACGACGATTTTATCGGCTGTTTTTCAGCCGATAAAATAAAAAAGTCCGTAAGAAAATATTTTTGTTTTAACATTACGATTTATAAAAACATGGCAGAAGAGACTTCTTGTCGCAGTCCTTACCATGAAGGATACATTCAAACAAGTGCTTCAGGTAATCCTGAGGGTCTATATCATTAAGTTTGCAGCTTTCTATCAGGGAGAAGATGAATGCCGAGTTTTCTGCCGCATATTCACTACCTAATTCATGCAGTTCTTAAGTAGCAGCTTTACAGGTTTCATCCTTTGCTCACAGAGGTTGTTCGAGATTTCCGCTGCACCGTCCTTTAGGATATTTTTCAGGGATTTCCACTGGTTTAACGTATAGTTCGCAGCCTTTCTCATCAGTTCGTTAGCCATGAGTTTAGTATCCTGCATCATCATGACCACCTTATGATGGGAAAAGTATTTTGCCTGTTGTACAAACTCCTTGAAGACATCTTCCATAAACTCCCTTAGTCTGGAGATTCCGTTATGGATATAGCTGTTCAGCGTGGTGTTGCTTATGTGGATGCCTTCTTGTCAAGGTTACGGTTGTTCAGCAGCCTTCTTTGCTCGGAGGTACGGCCGAAACGGTGTTTCCGGCTGTCCTCAAGCTGAAGCCTGAGATTGGATATCTCATTTGCAAGCATAATGTTCACCTCGTCTTTTGCTTCAAGCTGCCTTCTCATAAGTTCCATTTCCTTCCTGTAATGTTCAACCGTGGTTGATTGCTTTTCGAGGGAATCTTTGAGGTCATTGATTGTATCAATCAGAGTTTTTGAGTTCTCCTTGTTGGATTTTTCAATAGACTCAAGCCTCGCAATCAGTTCTTTATTCTGTTTGCGAAGCCCTGCTTTTTCCTCATTCGCCAGACCCAGCTGGCAGCAAAGTAACTCGTATGCTCTTTCATCAATCATACCCTCTCTTCCCTTATACTCTCGCACAGACGGAAAATACCTTTCCGCAGATCCACATTACCGTTGAACAGGTAATAGTTCAGGTTAACACTCAGTCCTAGCATATCATCCGATCATTTTATTAAGCAACAGACTCAGGTCAAGAACGGTGGTGTTTCTCAGAAACAGTGTTGCGCCGGATGTCAGCTGTAACTTAACCCATTTTATTGGTGGTTCGCCTTCAGGCTGTTTCACCTCCAACTTCACGGTTGGACTATTGCAAGGTTTGCCGCTTATCTGGACTTTGGCAACCTTGGGCTGATCACCATGGACTGTCTTGCCTAACTTCTCGCTCCAAAGCTGGTGACGCTGCCAGTTCATGAACTTGTCGTAGTTTACTCCATAATCCGCACAGAACTCGCGAAGATCCTTGGTCTCGCTGCATAACTGGTAGAGGTCATATACCTCCTGATAGTTTACTTTTTCTTTCGCCATAATCATTGATGTTATTGGGTTATGG
>NZ_JACJLQ010000097.1 GCF_016902295.1 Bacteroides caecigallinarum
GTGCGGGTAAAGGATTGCGGAGAAAGCGAACGCTTCCGTGTAATGCGGAGGATAGAGGTTTTAACGTCACCTCATGCGAAAGCAGGCAGACTTCCGCAGGGTAATTCTTTGTGAAACGATTGTAGAACTTTAACGAAATGAAGAAACAGCAAAGGAGCGAGGCGAAAGCCGAGTGTGCATCTTCAGCCAAGTATAACACTGCATGGAAAGACATTGACTTTCATAAGTGTGAGTGCAAGGTCAGAAAGCTGCAAGTCCGAATAGCAAAGGCTCATACAGAAAAGAGGTACAACAAGGTGAAAGCCTTGCAGCACCTCCTTGTCACTTCGTTTGAAGCCAAGGCATTGGCAGTAAGAAAAGTGACCTCCAATAAAGGCAAGCGCACGGCAGGGGTTGACCAAATAAAGTGGGACACCGATGCCAAGAAAATAGAAGCTATACGTTCTTTGACACGGAGAGGATATAAAGCCCTCCCATTGAAAAGGGTCAACATACCCAAGACGAACGGCAAGACAAGACCGTTGGGAATACCGACCATGAAAGACAGAGCCATGCAGGCACTGTACCTTATGGCATTGGAACCCATAACGGAGAGTGAAGCGGATGCAAACTCTTACGGATTCAGAAAGTTCAGAAGCACGGCAGATGCGATAGATGCACTCCACAGATGGCTAAGCAGGGATTGCTCTCCCGAATGGATATTGGAGGGAGACATAAAAGGCTGCTTCGACCATATCAGCCACGAATGGCTTCTCGATAACGTACGAATCGACAGGCAGATATTAAGGAAATGGCTTAAAAGTGGAGTTGTGTTCAACAAACTGCTTCAACCGACACTTGAAGGGACACCGCAGGGTGGTATCATATCACCGACACTTGCAAATGCAACTCTGGACGGCATGGAAAGAATGCTCAAAGAGAAGTACAAGGCAAATTATGTCAATGGAAAACTGTACTGTCCCAAAGTCAATCTTGTAAGATATGCGGACGACTTCATTGTCACAGCCGATAAAAGGGAAACATTACTTGAAATAAAGGAAATGTTGACAGCCTTTTTAAAGGAAAGAGGGCTTACACTATCCGAGGAGAAGACACTGATAACACACATCAGTGAAGGATTTGACTTTTTAGGGTTCAATGTACGGAAGTACAACGGAACATTGTTAATAAAGCCGTCAAAGAAAAGTCAGAAACGCTTCACTGACAAGCTGCATGAGGTTGTGCTGACCAAAGGTAAGTCACTATCCCAGCAGGAGTTGATAGAGAAACTCAATCCTATAATAAGGGGATGGGGCAACTACTACAGCCATGTGGTATCAAAGGAGGTGTTCTGCCGATGCGACCATATCTTAATAAACCAGCTTAAAAGATGGTCATATAACAGACATACCAACAAGTCAAGGGAATGGATAAGAAAGAAGTATTTTATCCATGAAGGTGGCAGAAATTGGATTTTCGGATTTGTATATGAATGTGGAGGAATAAAGGAGAAGTTCACATTACAACAACTGACTGAGATTCCAATCAAGCGACACATAAAGATAAAATGCGAAGCCAATCCGTTTGACCCAGTATGGGACGAATACTTCGAAAGGCGGAAACTCAAAAGTGCCCGTCGACGTGCGTAAAGAAAACTTTATCGGAAACAAGTCATCGAAAGATGATTACGAGCCGATTTAATTTTATGAGAATTAAATTTAGAATTATCGGAGCTGTATGCGGTGAAAGTCGCACGTACAGTTCTTAATGGGGAAAGCGGCAGCAATGCCGCCGACCTACATA
>NZ_JACJLQ010000098.1 GCF_016902295.1 Bacteroides caecigallinarum
CCTTCAGGACGTTACGGTGACGGTCTTCAAGACCGTAATCAGTATCAAGTACATCCAAGATAGGCTTGTCATACTCGTCTATCAGGACTACGGCACGACGGCCTGTCTGTTCGTGGGCGGCACGAAGCACCTCAGTAAAACGGTCGCCAATACCTAATTCCTCCTCACGGCACGGAAGACCATAATGTTTCTCCCACTCCGATACGTGATATCTGATTTTCTTCTCCAACTCACCCGGAACAGTGAAATTCGCCCCGTTGAAGTCCACATGAAACACGGGATGCACATTCCAGTCCTTCTCCAGGCTGTCTATCTTCAGTCCCTTGAACAGTTCCTTATGCCCTAAGTAATAGTTCTTTAGCGTGGAGACAAGCAGGCTTTTACCGAAACGGCGCGGACGGCTAAGGAAATAAATGCTGCCACCGTGGGTAAGACTGTATATCATGTCGGTCTTGTCAATATAGACATAACCGTCTTCGATTATACGTTCAAAACTCTGGATTCCTATAGGGTATTTCATGTCGGTCGATTAAGAATTAAAAATTAATAATTAAAAATTAAGAGCCAAGTTGTTAGTTATTGGTTATTGGGTTCTATACATTTCCAGTCTCCTATCGTTCCGGTTTCGGAAGAGAAGCTTGCGCCTATCTTATATATGGTACGTGCATCAGAAGCATACTCACGCACATAACCTTTCTCTTCAATCTGACGCAACGCATCGTCCGCCGTACCGTCAAGCTTGAACTCGAAGATATAGACATATTGAGGTGTCTCAAGCACGCAGTCCACACGACCCTGGCTCTGCACTTTCTCGACATAAACGGTATAGACACTTATCAGGCGGAGTATAAGATAAAACGTATATTGGAAGTAGCGTTCACGCTCCACTTCATCATCTTTGCGGCGCATAGTATAGGGGATGCTCGAAAGAAAGGAGGTGAAAAGATTGCACAGTCTGCCGGTATCGCCTGCCCGCAACGTACGTACCACATCACGAATCCAACCACTTGTCTCTTCTGAGGGTTTCAGATAAGATGAAGCCAGAGCAGTCAGGAAACCGTTCTTTACCTCATTGTTCGGAAAGTCAAGAAGGAAAGTATTGAACTCCATGTCGTAATCCTTGATGGTCAGATAACCGCTCTGATATATCATAGGAAGAGGACGTTCCACATCAGCCTTGTAATCTATGAATTCCTCCGGACTGTAGTATCTGCCTGTCAGTTCGTTCATGTTCTCCTTGAAATGGGCAAGCAGACGGATAAGATACGTCGGAGTGCCGGAACTGAACCAATAGTCCTGAAGACGAAGGCTGTCAAGGGCATTGAGCAAGCTGAAAGGATTATAGACATCGGTCATGTTGTCACTGAAATGGTAACCGTCGTATTTCTGTTTTAAAAGAGACTTCATTTCCTCAAAAGAGCAACGGCTTCTTTCAGCCATGGCAGATACAGGCTCGACAAAATAGCTGTCAAGCTCTTCCTGAGTGATTCCGCAAAGGGTCTCGTAGCGGGCGTCCATGCTGATGTCCTTGGGCTGGTTGAAGCCGCTGAACACACTAACCTGAGAGAATTTCGTTACTCCCGTGAGAAGTACGAACTGGAGGTGGCTGTCGGCTCCCTTGAACACGGAATAGAATCCCTTCAGGACGTTACGGTGACGGTCTTCAAGACCGTAATCAGTATCAAGTACATCCAAGATAG
>NZ_JACJLQ010000099.1 GCF_016902295.1 Bacteroides caecigallinarum
TAGGGTGTCCAGTTCTACGTTCCTAAAAACGTAGTACAAAACGCCCTCGTTATTGTTAATACAATGCTCTTAAATTCAATGCTTTAATAAGCAAAATTGCTCTTTGAAAGTTTGTGTATTTCATTGATTTTTAGTATCTTAGTTGAATAATTTAGAACTAAAAGCAATGAAAAAAGTAGATTCAAAACCCCATAAAGAAACCCTGGAAGAAGAGGTTAAACGTCTTCGTAAAGAAAATGCCAAACTCAAATCTCAGAAAGCAGCCAAAGAGGCTAAGCTTAAGGAGACAAGGAAGGAACTTAAAAAAAAAGACGTAAAGACCGTGACTGTGACCGAAGAACAAATGAAATTGTTATCGACCCTATTCCCGGACATAGATACTCTCTTCTGATTGTTCAGCTTTGTGTATTGATTTACATTCGTACCAACTGCGGCCTTCGCACTGTAGTGAAGATACTTGAAATCTTCAATGATGTGCTTGAAGGAAAATGTGGAAAAGTACCATGCTATAACACCGTAGAGAACTGGATGAAGAAACTTGGATTATCCGCTTATGAGAATGACAGCAAACCTACAGACAAAAAGTTTGCGTATATCATTGACGAAAGCATCATGGTTAATCGAGAGAAACTTCTTCTAATTCTTGGTGTTCCTGCTGAACATCCCGGCCGACCTCTTAAGCATGAGGATGTGACGGTTGTCAGTATGAAATCCGGCGGTAGCTTTAAAGGTGACGACATCAAGCAAGAGATTGAGAAATCCATTAAGGAGATTAAGGCTAAACCTGAATATGTAATCAGCGATCAGGCTCACAATCTCACAAATGGAATTTCGCAATCAGAGTTGTTGCACCATATCGACATCAGTCATGCCATGGGTACATGCTTTAAGCATGCCTATGGTAACGAGCCTGATTTTGTGGATTTTACTACTCTTCTTGGAAAGGTCAGATTGCAATATCATCTTACAGATAAAGCTTATCTTTTACCGCCCAATATGCGTAGTATTGCCAGATTCATGAATTTGAACTCATGGGTGGACTGGGGTAACAAAATGCTTGGCTGCTTTGGCAATCTCCCAAAGGAAATGCAGGACGCATATTCTTTTGTTCCCGACTACAAGGAACTGTTGGTTGAATTGAAAATTGCTGTTGATGCAGTTGAATATATAGAAACAATCTGTAAAACAGAAGGTTTTAACCTTGCTAACTGTAAGAAGTGCAAGAGATATATCACCCAGCACGTAATAGGCAATGCAAACAACCGTAGAGCCATGTTTGGAATCAGGGTTCTAGAGTACCTTAAGCAGCAAGAAGAGAAGTTGAAGAGCTCTTATGAAGCACACAATATCTCTTCTGATATCATTGAATCAACATTCGGTGTATTCAAACAAAAAAAGTCGCCAAACAAATTGTACGGCATTACTCCTTTTGTCCTGTTTATACCGTTACACGCAAAACTCAAGAACGATTCTGCCACTAAAACATTTAATTTCAAAGAGCGATTATGTAATGTTAAACTAAAGGACATTGATGCTTTTGCAAAGAAGCACATGTCCATAAACTGGGTTACAGAACGTACCAAACAGCTTAAAAATGTAGGCTAAATTGGGAACGTTAAACTGGACACCCTA
>NZ_JACJLQ010000100.1 GCF_016902295.1 Bacteroides caecigallinarum
CGTGAGAATATCGCCTTGGCGGAATCAGCCGGTAGTGGCAAAAGTATATTCGAGTATGATTCAAATTCCAACGGTGCAAAGGATTATCTTGCACTTACGGAGGAAATTCTTTCACGTAACCAGTAACAACTATGGCAAAAAACAATATGGACATTCTGCTTGGCAATATTCTGGGCACTGCCGCTATCAGCCCTGACAATAAAACAGTAGAACAGACACCCGAGACCAAGCCAATTCCGAAACAGGAAAAACGGTCATTCAAGGCAGAACGTAAAGAGCAACCGGACAATTCCTGGCGACATTTCTCTTTTATCTGCTCCAGGGAACTTGTAGATAAGGTACAGGCAATAGCTTACAAGGAGGGTTTCACCATACGTGCCTTTATGGAGTATGTGATGAAACAGGGCATCGAGGCATACGAGGCGAAGCATGGCAAGGCTCGGAAAGTCAAGTCCAAAAACATCAATGATGTAATGTAAACGTGTATACACGTAGCCATGTGTACGTATAGCAATATATACATGTTTACACGTACACGTGAATACATAGATATAGTCAAGTCAATAACAATCAAAATATTATGAATATGAAAAAATATTTCTCATTTGCCATTATCGCATTCTTAATGGCAGTACCATTGGTATTAACTTCTTGTGGTAAAGACGACATTTTGGAAGACGCTGAAGGTCTTCAACCGGAACTGAAAGTATGGACGGAGCCATATCACATAGAAGGTTCATCCATTGATGATGTAAAGAACTACATGGACTTTTCAATGAAGCGATATGGTCTTGCATCGGAGACTACAATATCCAGTTCTATTAAGCTCACTTACACAACTGGCAAAGGTAATGAGGGTATCCTCTATAGCTTTTACGCTTCAAATGGAGCATTGTATTCAGTAATAGATACAGAGCTGATAGTCAATAGCCGTCTGGTTATCGACTATTTGAAGGAACATTATTCTCTGATTGTTCCGGCGAACGAGGCAACACTTGAATACAGCTTCACGAACTCTGACAGGTCAATGGTTATTACGACAGCAAAGGTTTCTGAAACCTGCTTCAACGTAAATTATGCCTACGTCAATTGATATTGTCTTGTAGTTTTGAGCCATCATCAGGTCTTAGGATTTGTTGGTGGTTTTTTGTATCCATGTATTATGGATATATGTAAACGTGTATATAAGTCCACTTGTATAGGTGTATACATGTACACGTGTGGACATGAATACATGTGGACATTGGATGATTGAAAGATAACTTCCTAAATCATTGATAGCAAGTGCGATAATCCCTTTGTAGTTGAATTAAAATTCGCCTTTTTGTAATTGCTAAAAGCATATTTTATAAGCTTTTTGTATGCTGACAATTCACGGCTTGTCAGATTTTCACCGCAAAATTACTGTGAATGTCCGAACGCCAAGTACCTATTCACTAATGTGTCTCAGATTGGTATGGCAACCTTCCGCAAATCAGAGATTTGGGTATTCCATACAAATC
Source organism: Bacteroides caecigallinarum (assembly GCF_016902295.1). GTDB lineage: Bacteria > Bacteroidota > Bacteroidia > Bacteroidales > Bacteroidaceae > Phocaeicola > Phocaeicola caecigallinarum_A. The sequence goes on from NZ_JACJLQ010000100.1 coordinate 1,503, forward strand.
TGCAGCCATTTACTTGTCTTATTTTCCATGTCTCACAGTATCGGGAGCGTGAAAATTTGAAGCCCTTTGAAATTGTCACGATTTCACAATACAAAAT